>CAYYNB010000003.1:77939-97001 GCA_964472565.1 uncultured Anaerolineaceae bacterium | reverse complement strand
CGCCCCTACGAAATGCCTGTATTTCGGATATTTTCCGCCGAAAAACGGCTTAAGTGGGCATACGTCTCTACGAGGAGGCGTTGAGCTGCACATCAAAAGATGTGGGTATTTGTATAATGCGGGGAACGATAGGGGAATCAGGGGCGATGCGTGAATCGCCCCACCAACCGTGACTTTATGCCAGTTCAGGTGCGGTCTTATCCAGAATCTCGAACTCAATGCCTTCCATGGTTTCAATGGTTTTATGGACAGGACAATGTTCAGCGACACGCCGAATCGCTTCCAAACGCTGATCCGAGCATTCGGCGCTCGGTATATTCACCTTGATTTTGAGGTTGACGAGGCGGGTCGGGTTGTCGGCCTTCTCAAAGAGCACATCGACTGACATATCGTGCGCATCCAGACTGTTCCGCTCACAATATTGCGCGACGAAAGCGCCGACGCAAGAGCCGAGGGAGGCAATAAAAACTTCCGGCGGGGTTGGTCCCCGATCCGTTCCACCCATACCGGCTGGCACATCGATCTGAATGGCGTGATTGCCGATCTTGGTTTCAAAGAGCATGTTGCCCTTATAGAAGGTTGTAATGACACTCATGAGCTTGATCTATCTCCATATCTACATATTACACAGCGATATTAAAGACTGTGTATCTATACTTTACCTGGAACCTGATGTTTAAGAACGAAATATCCAAAATGTTTGTATAGGTGAATACGGTGGTATTGTAACACTATAGTGTTCAGTAGTCAATTATTGTGGTAAAAGCTCCGAGGAACGCCTTAAACTGTGCGACTCTTTTCTTTATAGCATGGGGATGAAAGGGCAAGCTCACGCCCTTACAGACAGGTGTTGATCTGCATTAAGGCTGCGCCAATGTTTTCTTTAGCCATCCCTCAGCGAAGGGGAGTCAAACCGGATGAATGGGCTATTGTTCCAGTCTGAAACGGTCAGCGCATGCCATGCTTTCTGAGCCTCACTTGCCCTATTTTTCAACTGATCCTATTGTAACCGTCAGTTGATCTCGTCTGCTTCCATTTCGTGCTGCCAGGAACAAATTGAGTCTGGGCGGCGTCCCAATTACGAGGAGGTTCGCATGAAACGTTACCTGTGGTTATTGGCTAGCATGGTGTTGATGGGCAGCACGCTTCCGTCCCAGGCGGCAACTCAGGAAATGGCGCATCCGCTGGTTGTGTGGATGGAAGAGGATCCCTGGCGCACGGTCTATGGTATCGACAGCCCGGCCTTCGCCGTCTACGACAGCGGATTAGTGATCTTTCGTAAAGACATCATCGAACCGGAAGCAGGACGTCCCTACTACCGTTTTGGGTGGTTTATGCTGGATGAAGAGACGCTGAACGACTTCCGGGAAGCGCTGCCGGTAGATGATTTCTGGGAACTGCAAGACGACTATAGCCTGGGCCTGATCACCAATCAGCCCAATAACGATGTGTTTGTCTGGTCGGGAGATCAATTAAAGGAAGTAAAGATTTACGGTGACATGCGCCAGCCTGACAAATATGAAGCTGAAGAGAATATGCCTCCGGTTCCGGCACTGGAAATCATTCAAATGCTCCTGGCGCTGGATACATCGCAAGCCGAACCCTGGGAACCGGCTCAGGTCGAGGTCTTGTTGTGGCCCGCTTCCGGGTCCAATCAACCCTTAAACTGGCCGGATGATTGGCCCACTCTATCCGACTCTGCCGCCGTCGAACACGAATATGGTTATACGATCCTGTTGGACCGGCCTGCGTTTGATTATCTCAACGAGCGACTGCCCAAGGCCGGGAATTGTGTTGAGATTGATGCTCAGCGTTGGGCGGTCTGGTTCCGGTTTCCGTTCCCAGAGGAAGACCTGTGGATGTCGGTTTATCCGCGCATCCATGTCGGTCTTTGACCGATCGGGAGAAGTCGGGACAGCCTGGGTAGCGCAGGAGCAGCATTAAGCTTTTGTGAAATTTTCGTTTCGGCATATCTCGACGGCCCGGCGGGGTGTTAAAATAGATGGTGTGATCACTTAGCTATCCGGTAGGATAATTCGCGTGACTCCTGACGAACTGTATGAACTGAATACCCGATTTGAAGGAGCCGATCCCGCAGAGTTGATCGCGTGGGCGGCGGATCGATTTATGCCAAAGCTGGCGGCAACGTCATCCTTCCAGACGCAAAGCGTAGCGCTGCTGCATCTGATCAGCCAGGTGCGGCCTGAGATTCCGGTGATTTTTCTGGATACGGGCTACCATTTTCCCGAAACGATCAGCCACCGCGATCAGTTGGTGGAACAGTTCGGCTTGAATCTGCACATCGTGCGCGCGGCGATGAACCGGGCGGATTTCGTGAAACAGTACGGGGACGCGCTGTACCGGCATGATCCTGATTTGTGCTGCTATCTGAATAAGGTCGAGCCGATGGAACGGGCGCTCAAGGGACTGGATGCGTGGATCACGGGCATCCGGCGGGACCAGACGGCGAACCGGGCGAACGCGCAGCCGGTGGAACAACTGCCGGACGGACGGATCAAGGTGAATGCGCTGCTGGCGTGGACGCGGCAGGATTTGTGGACGTACATCAGCCGCCATAATTTGCCGTCGCACCCGCTGTTTAGCCAGGGATATCTGAGCGTGGGGTGTGCGCCGTGTACGGCTCCGGTGATGGAGGGGCAGGACGAACGCGCCGGACGCTGGGCCGGAACGGGTAAAACGGAGTGCGGGCTGCATACCATCGTGGGTACAACAGGGAAAACCCTGTCAGGAGCGGATTAAGTGGGCCGGGTGATTCTGGTTACGGGGGGCGCGGGGTATATCGGGTCGCGGTTGATCCGCGATCTGGCGGCAGACCCCGCCTTCGCGAATGACACGATCCGGATTCTGGATAATCTGCAACGCGAAACCTATAACACGCTGCTGGATTTGCCCGAAAGCGGGCGCTACCAGTTTATCGAGGGCGATATTCTGGATAACGCGGGCATGGCGCGGGCACTGCGGGACGTGTGGGCGGTGGTGCATATGGCGGCGATTGTGCGCACGCCGCTGTCTTTTGGTCCGACGGGCTGGATCGAACAGGTTAACCATTGGGGGACGGCGAATCTGGTCGAGGCGGCGGCGAACGCGGGCGTGCAGTATTGCGTGTATACCAGCAGCGCCAGCGTGTATGGCCCGGTGGATGCGATCAAAAGCCAGCCGTTCCGCGAAAGCGACATCTGCCGCCCGGTAGGACTGTACGCGGAGAGCAAGCTCAAGGGCGAACGGCATGTGTTACAGGACCGGATGCCCGCTACGATTCTGCGGCTGAGTCCGGTGTTTGGGCTGGCTCCGGCGGTGCGGTTTGATGCGGTGGCGAACCGGTTCGCGTATCTGAGCAGCATTCACCGCGCGCTGACGGTGTATGGGGATGGGCAGCAGGTCCGGCCCCAGTTGCATGTGAGCGACGCCAGCAGCGCGATCCGGTTTGCGCTGACGCACAGCGCGGAAATGATGGGCGGCATTTATAACGTTTCGGCGGAAAATGTCTCGGTGCTGGAAGTGGTCGAGGCGATCCGCGCGCTGAAGCCGGATGTGGAGGTGCGGTACACGGAACAGGACGTGTTTACGCACCTGTCGTATGCGGTGGACGGCGGCAAGTTCAGCGCGCTGGGGTGGTATCCGCAGGTGGGATTAGAAGCCGGGCTGGCAGAACTGCTCGATCATATGCGGGCGTTTCAGGCGTTCCGGTTGGGTGGCGCGGGTGTCGGGATGGATGTGGGGGAGTAGATGTCAGGCGGTTCACCCCTCGCCATTGAACCTCACCCCCTCGGTCCCCCTCTCCAACCGAGTTGGCAGAGGGGAAGTCGGGCGCGGCAAGCCGACGCCCCTACGAACGGTGTGCATTTTACCGGGACGATTCGTGAATCGCCCCTACGAACCTCACCCCCTCGGTCCCCCTCTCCAACCGAGTTGGAAGAGGGGGAAGGATGGGCGCGGCAAGCCGACGCCCGTTGACTTTTAAGACGAACCTCATTCTACGGTGAAAAGTGGTCCTCTGCTCCTCGTCCTACAGCCGCAGTTAGTTCATGTAGCGGCTTCATGCCTCCAGGCGAAAAGCAGGTTACGGCAGACTCGCTCCACTGAGCACGTATTGCTCGAATAGATCGTCCACTAACCCATTGTAGACGTCGTGGAGTATCTGCTGAAGGTCAGCCGTGCTCAGCGCGCGCTGTTCACCGCTGAGAATCACCCGCATTGCTTCGTCCAGGCTGCGATCGTCGTCCTGAAGGGTAGTATCCAGCAGCCGAGCAAACAGCGCACCCTTGACGTACACGAGCAGCGCATAGTTCTCATTTTTCTGCTGCCGCTCGGATACTTCCGCCAAGCCCAATGGTGGATCATCGTCCAGTTGGGCGACCGCTTCTTCATATTGATCCCAGGCCATTGCCATTATTTCATCGTTCCAGATACCCAAGTCCTGCATCATCCGCAGACTGTAGTACTCGGTGAAACCCTCACGGAACCAGGCTGTCGCGTCCCCGGCGGTGAGGTCGAGCGAATTCCACCAGTGGATCATCTCGTGCGCCACGAAGTGCGGGTCGGCATTGGAGAAGATTGTCAGCGTACCAGCGCTGCCACCGTACAGAAAATCGTCAGGAACGATACTCACCGCCAAGTGCTCAGCTTGCGGCGCGGACTCGAACAGGTCCGCCATATTCGTCAGTATCTCGATCACGGAAGCGGCGGGCAGCCCCGCATTATCCATTGTGCCGATCAGCACCTGCGTTGTATTAAAGGTGGCAGTTTCCGTCACGAACGGCCCTACGGCCAGGTATTCGGTTTGCATGATGCTGCTTGCAGGGAGGGGTACGGTACCGTCCGGTGCTGCGGGCCACGGGGTAATCGCTTGCCAACCCTCCGGCAGGTGGAAGGTCGTCTGGTAGACAAAGTCGCCCTGTCCGACGGCAAAGTCGCCGTCCGGCAGAATGTCTGACGTGCGCAGCACCCCCAGGTCGGCGGTCAGGCGAGCAGCGGCGTTCAACGGCTCGTCGTGGGAATACGACGGCGGGAAGTAAAGCGGATCGAGCGTATAGCGCACTAACAAGGATTCATTGTGTTCGGTCAAGTACACACGCTGCGTCACACCCTGCCCGATTTCAACAGAGAGTTCCTGCTCACCTGCCAGCGCCGAAAATGACTTCAAAGCATCGGGGTGATCTTCCAGCATATAAAAGGACAGATCAAGGTAATCGCTGGGCAGCAGCGCCGCCGGATAGCTGATCTCGACTGTGATCAAGCCATTGGCCGGATCAGTCACGTCGATTACCGTGGGAACCTGGACGATCTCCTGGGCGCGCACAGGGTATCCATCGAAAAGGGCAATGGAGACCATCGACAGTACGAGCAACAATACCCCCATCCCGAGTCGAGTTCTGGTGTTCATCTTAGAATGTCCTTGCTCTTCTGTTACGGTTTTATAGAGTACCTTACGCATCGTAGGGCCGTTTTGTTGCGATGAGGAGCACCGCTACCATGTGACGCCGTGCCGGATGGCAGCGACGTGATCAGAGGAAGGACTCCAGGGAACGGGCTGTAGTACTAGATTCATGGCTAGTTTACTGGAACCTATACCCTGGAACAAACAAAATTACTTCCCCCTTTTGTCCCGAATTGACTAAAGTTCCTGCCAAGCGCGGCGGGGACTTTTAGCTTATGTCAAAAATGCGCTAAGTGATATATGATTGCGGCGTAGGCAAGTAGCAAGTCGGCAAATTAGCGAGGAGGGATTGATCTATGTGGCGACGAGGCCTGCTCAGCGCGCTGCTGCTCATGTTGATTACGTTTGGGGCTTATCCAACGGCTGCACAAGGGGGAGCAGATGCGTGGACCTATTATGATCTGAATATGCGGTCAGGGCCGGGCGCGTCCTACGAGGTGATCACTCTGCTGCCGTCGGGCAGTGGGCTGCTGCTCGAAGCGCGGGATGCGGATGCCTATTGGGTGCTGGGACACACGGAAGACGGCTCGTTCCGGGGGTGGGTGGTGTTCACGTACCTGGAAATTCGGGCGGGATTGAACGTGATGGGGCTGCCGACGAGCGAGGAAGTGGTGAGCGCGGCGGCTCCGGCGGAAGCGGAAGCGGAAGAAAACCCGAACGCCCAGCCGATCAACGGGGCGCTGGATTCAAAAACGCTGGTGTACAGCACGGGGCATTCGGAATATTACCGGATTACCTATTGGAGTGACGGTTTGCTGATCACCGGCTTTCTGGGGTATCCCACCGGAGACGGCCCCTTCCCGGCGGTCATTTATAATCGCGGGGGGGCGTGGAATACCGGGCGGCTGACCGGGCGCGAACTGGTGCCGCTGGTGGAGTCGGGGTACGTGGCGATTGGATCGCAGTACCGGGGCAACGCCGGCAGCGGGGGGAATGAACAATTCGGATGGGGCGAAGTGAACGATGTGCTGAACCTGATCCCGCTGTTAAAAGGGATGCCCAACGTGGACGCCAACCGGATCGGGATGATGGGCGGGTCACGCGGGGGGATGGTGACGTATATGGCGCTCAAAGAGCAGACGATGCGCGGCACGTATGACATCAAAGCGGCGGTGACGGTGGGCGGTATTTCGGATTTGTTTATGTGGGCGGAGGAACGCCCGCCTATTGTGGAAGATGTGTATCTGCCGCTGATCGGGGCGGCTCCGGCAGACGCGTATAAGCTGTATCAGATGCGCTCGGCGGTGTATTGGCCGGAACTGATCAATACGCCGCTGCTTTTGCTGCACGGCGAAGCGGACAGCGAAGTGTCGGTCAAACAGTCGCAGAAGCTGTATAACCTGCTGCTGCAAGCGGGGAAGCCGGTCCAGTTGATTACGTATCCCGGCGACGATCATCCTTTGAGCGGGCAGTTGGGCGGATTCCCGGCGGCGCAGCGGTTCTTTGCGACGTATCTGAGCGCGCCGGGCGACCCTGACCGGCAGTTTGACAGCCATTGGACGGACATCAACGCGGTCAGCACGTGGTTCGCGGTGAATCCGCAGTAAGGGGAACCCTAAAAGAACCTTACCCCCTCTCCAACCGAGTTGGAAGAGGGGGTAAGGCAGAGCTAATCAATCAGACAGAGGGCTTTTCAGCCCTCTGTTGTTTATTGGGGCATGGTGCAGTTACGGGAGCCGCAGACTTCAAGCATGGCGTCGGCGTAATCGGCTGCACCGAGCAGCGCGAAGTTGTTGATCGCGTTCTGGTAGAACTGGATCGCCTGACCGGGGTCTTCGGAAATGTTGGCCCAGCGCGCAAACGCCAGCCCCAGATTCGCCGGGTCTTGCAGGGCTTCGGCTAAGACGGCGGCACATTCATAATAGCGGCCCGCGTCTTCGTCCTGGCCGATCATCTGGTATAACTCGCCGAGGCGCAGATAGAGCACCGGAGATTTGACCAGCGGGCGATCTGTGCCTGTCGGGGCGGTGACGCCGCGCGGACGCTGGCATTCGATGTCGGGCAGGTCGAGCAGAGTCGCGATGGCGTCCAGATACAGGCCCTCGGTGCGGTAGACACTGGCGACGGCAAAGGCTTCGGCCTCTTCGGACAGCCCTAAGCCCTGGATCGTCTGGGTGAGGGTCGTAGTTTCGGTCTGGGCCGCGTTGGACAGCGTTTCGAGTTCGGCGGCGCTGGCGTCGATTCCTTCGGGCAGGGCCGCGGGATCAAAGACCATCACCGGGCCGGAGTCCGGTATCCAGGTGGGATCGTCGGCGCTGAAAAACGCGGTCACATTGGGATAGGGATTGCAGCGCGGCACCTCGCTGTTCAACTGCTCGACGATCTGGAGATCGGTGCATAAGACGATCACCCGCGAGCGCCCGGACAGGTCCAGAAAATCACTTGTGCCGACGCTGGTGCCCGGATAGACAGGGGAGAGCGCCTGAACATCCCAATTAAAGCGGTTGATGTTCACCCCGCCGTCACTTTCGACGCTGAGGACCAGATGCACCGCGTCGGACGCTTTTTGGGCGGTCACGGGGGCACCGGTGAGCACCACCGCCAGCAGAACCAGGATCAACAGACTGATACGTGTACGCATGGGGGATCATCTCCACAATTCCAATGTCGCCCAAAAACGGCGCTACCCTAGTTTACTCTGAATGTTGCAAAAGTACCCGCCCCGATTTTTAGGGGGATGTGAATTCCCATGTGTTCGCCAACGGTATCGCACGAGCACCCCTACGAACCGCGTTGACCTGCGATTCCAGTTTTCTACCAGTGTACGCCAGGCTAAAGTGGTCTGCCTGACGTAGAGTGGGCGATTGGATAACGGCGGGGAGCGTTTTCATTTGGGCGCGCCCCCGGTCAGGCCGAGCAGTTCCGCCGAGATGCCGTAATTTTCGGTGCAGGTCAGGCCGGAATTGAGGCGGCGCACGGCATCATCACGCCAGGCCTCCTGGCGGCTGTTGGTCGGGATGCCGTTACGGACAAGCCGCCATTCGAGCCGGGCGGCGTTGATCGTCGCTTCGTCGTTGCACAGTTCGTCGTAGCTGCGGGCAAGATTGTAATGCAGATTCATGGCGGTGCTGAGGATGAAGGGCGTCCAGTTGTCCTCCGGGCCGCACGAGAGATCAAGGCGATCTGAGGCGCGGTTGGCGCGCATGGTGAGCGCTTCGGGACTGCTGGCGCTGACCAGATCGGCGTAGAGTTCTTCGGCTTTGCGCAGTTCGCCTTTGGCCTGTTCGGGGGCCTGACTCTCGACATAGGCCCGCCCCCGCGCCAGCCGGAGCAGATATTCCATCTGATCGGCGCGATTCAGGGTGCTGATGCCGGGCAGAAAGTCCGTCTGATTCTGCTGGATGTCGGTACGGCCTGCGTCGAGCAGCGTCAGGCCATCTTCGAGGAGGCGCAGCGCTTTGTCATATTCACTGCGATCACTGTAGAGTTCGGCAAGATGGTAGCGGGCGAGCAGCAGGCGCGAGTCCGCTTCGAGGACGCGCTCGAATACACTCTGGGCACGATCCGGCGATCCGAGGGTCTGGTAGAGGCAGCCGACTTCGAGCAGGGAGGCGGCATAGGGATCGGGATCGAGGCGGGCGGCGGATTCGAGATAGAGTTCGGCTTCGGCGGCGTTGCCATCCTTGATGGCCTGCTGACCGAAGACGTTATAGACGAGGGCGGCCCCTGGCGGCGCGAGAAAGTAAAAAATGACGACAACCAGTAAAAAGAGCGAGGCCAGCGCAAAAGTCAATTGGCCCTGCCAGGAGACACGCGCCCCGCGCAAAATCAGATCGTTCAGAATTTCGCGCCCGGCGATGATACTGGCGAGGCCGAGTCCGACCTGGGCGACGACGGACGCACCGGAGAGAAGGTCCGGCCCGTTGATGGCGAGGCGCTGGGCGAGCAGCGTGATCAGCACGATGGAGGCGAGGGCGGGAATGATCGCCAGGACGAACCAGAGCATATTCATACGGCGGGCACGGCGGGCGCGAGGCAGATTGAGGAACCACCACCAGCGATCCGGCTGGGGGGCGGTGGGCTGGACTTCGCGCAGATCGCTGGTTTCGACGCCTGCCTGTTCGAGCGCCAACTGGCCGATGCGCTGCAAGCGGGTTTCGTTCGCCATGACGAAGGTCAGCGCCTCACGCTTGGACGCATAGGATGCGCCGTCGTGGTCTTCGATGGTGTCCTGAACATGATCGCGCGCCCAAAGCACCTCCAACAGCAGCATGCGAATCTGGTGCTGGCGTTCGGCGACGGGACCGCCTAACACGGCGGGCTGGCCGGTGGTGAGGGTGATCAGGCGGGTTTTGGTGCGGCTGAACAGATTGTTCCAGGCGCGGCCTATTTCGCGGAACAGGTTACGGACGATGCGGAAGAGGGCCAGCGGGAGGAGCAGCAGCACATGGAGCAGCACACGCAGCCAGGAGATCGTAGCCGGGTCGATGACTACCGGCTCGCGCTGGGTGTGGGGCAGCGTCTCTTCGAGTTGCAGCAGCGCCATTTCATAAGCGACGCGCGCTTCGGAGAGGTCGCGGGTCTGGTCGGAGCGAATTTCCTCAGCCATAGTCTTACCTCTGGCGCGGGGGAGTCGCGCATAGGGTTTGTCTCATGTTGTGTAGTGTAGCACAGGGCTGCGCAGTCTACTATTGTCGGGGTGATGCGTGAAAGAACCTCACCCCCTCAAGCCTCCTCGCCAACCGGGTTGGCTAAACATTACCCACAAGTCGGAGATGAGGGAAAAACAGGCGTTAGGCGGTTCACCCCTATCCTCCCGGCCTCCTTTCCCCGCACGCGGAGAAAGGAGGGGCAGGGCGCGGCAAGCCGACGCCCCTACGAAACGCCTAATTTTCCGCCGAAAAACAGCTTAAGTTGATACCAATGGGTGCGTATAGCCTTGAGGCGGGAGGGGGGAGTTTTCGGTTGTAAAGGTGCAACTGCTCTTGTATACAGAATAGCACGGATGTTCCAAATTGTCGTCACCATCGGATGGCTAACTCGGATGACTAACTTCGATGGTTAATAATGCCGGGGTTACTGTTGGGTCTGTATCCAGGCATTGAGCATGTGGCGGGTGCTAGCGAAGGCTAAGTCGGGCAGGGGATCGGCGGCGGAATACCACAGCACCGCATCAACATCATCCAGCGGTTGGGCGGTTCCAGCAAGAAGTCGGGCGGCATAAATGATGATGATTGATGCGCCCGATGCGCCGGATTCGCCCCAGACATCGACCAAGCGAAGGATTTCGATTTCCAGACCCGTTTCCTCACGGACTTCGCGGATGGCGGCGGCACGCGGGTCTTCGCCATAGTTCACATAACCGGCGGGTAAAGACCATTTGCCCCGTTCGGGATTCACCGCGCGGCGGACCAAAAGGATACGGTGATCGTGTTCGATAAAGGCGACAGCGGCGACTTTGGGATCGTTAAAATGAACGAAGCCGCAGGCTGGGCAGACACGATGAAGCTGGCCGTAGACATGACGGTCTTCCATCGGATGCCCACAGACCTGACAAAAATTGACGGGTTTGAGCATCAAAAACGCTCCGCAAAACGACAAACATGCATCAGTGGCGCGCCTTCCAATAGCCCCACATGAAGGCGGAGATGGATACCAGCAGCAACAGGAAACCTAACTGGGCCAACCAGACCAGACTTGTCTCTTCCTCCGAGCTGGCGACCGGGGGCGAGGCAGGTGTGACAGGTGAAGCGGGCGATTCGGGCGATTCGTCGGAGGGCATGGCGAGAATGGCGGTGGCCTTCATGGATGGTTGGGGCTGCTCATCGTCGGCTTCACGCTCCATCGCGGGCGTAAATGTCCGCGCCAAGGTGGGAGTAGGCGGCGGTGTGCTGGTATGGGCAGCGGTGCTCGTGCCGGTACTTGTACTTGTACCCATCAAAATCATCGTCGTTGTAGGGAAAGCGACGGCATCATAGGCGGCAGCGCCGGACGCTTCAAGGGGTTGGTCAGATGCATAAACCTCGGATGACTGATCTGCACCGCCGACTGCGGCGGGGGGCTGATTCTGAGTCATTTCTTCGGCCTGCGCAGCAGAAACCGCTGGTTCCGCGAACTGAGGTTGGGCTGTCGCGTAGAAGGTACTTGTTGGCGGCATTGGCGGCACAGTCACTGTTGGCGCGGGCATCGGAGCCAAGATTTCGCCCTCGGATTCTGTCCCTGCATCAAAGGTGAGGGCCTGGTCTGTTTCGGCCAGCGGCGTGATCGACGGTACGATGGCAACGGCAGGGGAGGACGGGGCTTTCTCATGGCTGGCCGAGTCGGATGTTGTGACAGCCCCCTGATCCAGAAAAACAGCGAAGGCGATCAGCAACATAGCGGCGAGAGTCCCCAATGCGCCGGAAAATTGTAGAAGACGGTAAAAATTGATGGCGGGCGAGCGATAATGGGCCGGATCGAGTGTGAAGTCATGCGGGGCCTTCAGACGCGGCAGTGATTGGAGCAAGGCGACGGTATCGCGCAGATCGTTCAAAGCTGAACGAAGGGCGGCATCCTCGCTCAAACGCTGTTCTACGTGCTGGCGATCACGATCACTCAGTTCGCCATCCAGATAGGCGGACAATAATTCAAGATCGTGTTCGGACGGAATGTTGAGGCTCATCTTTCCCTTTTGGCTACTGCTCGATCCGATCATTCATGAGACGGTATTCAGCGGGTAAAAGTTCCCTTACGCCCTGCAAACAATCGCGCAGGCGGGTACGGGCACGACTGAGACGCGATTTGATCGTGCCAACCGGAAGCCCGGTGATGGCGGCGATGTCCTGATAGGGATACCCCTCGACATCGGACAGAACGGCGATGACCCGTTGATTAGGCGGCAGATTGTTGAGACAATCCTGAATGGCGGTGCTGAGTTCATGGCGCAAGGCATGCTGTTCGGGCGATTCCTGGTCGCTGACCAACTGAACTTCGGGAAGCTCGGTTGTACTGTGCAACGCGTCTAAGGAAGTCGCCGGGCGGCGCTGGCGGCGGCGGAGTTCATCGTAGCAGGCATTGGTGACAATACGCATCAGCCAGGATTTAAAATGTTCGCCGTGGAACTGGTGCAATTTGCGAAAGGCAGAAATGAATGCTTCCTGGGCTGCATCGGCAGCCGAGTCGCTATCGCCCATCACACGGTAGGCTACCGTGAAGGCGAGGTCCTGGTAAAGCAGAACCAGCCGATTGAACGACTCAATGTCGCCATGTTGGGCTGCCTGGATCAGGGTACGCTCGTCCATTATCACCTATTAAACGGAACTGGTTACTCTATCCCACTTCGTAGAGAAAGGGAAGAGGAGGCAAACCAGATGAATGGAATAAGTATTTTCTTTACCCCATCGCCCCTTCCCTAAGGGAAGGGGAGTCAAACCTATAGGATATGGGGTGGGATGGCCTCATTTATTCGCTGAATCAACCTTACAAGTACTTTCTCCAAGCCAGGTTCGCAGGCGGAGAAAGGGTTGACGGATCAGGCCAAGTCCAGTATACTAACTCGCATTGAGAGCCGAAGTGGCGGAATTGGCAGACGCGCGCGACTCAAAATCGCGTGGTGGTGACACCTTGTGGGTTCGATTCCCACCTTCGGCATCACACCAGAGCCGGGATTAACCCCGGCTCTTTTTGTTGTACGATCCGAACATGCGGATTATAACAGGGGATAGTTGTAGGGTCTAGGGCACCTCTTGAGGAACCTATGTCAAAACGTTATCTTGGCTCCCTGCTGATTGGTATTTTGGTGGGAATAGGCTTTGGTGTGTACCTGGGATGGGAACAATTTCCGGTAAAATATACTAACAGTTCCATCGCAGCGCTGGACACACGGTACCAGGAAGAATACACTTTGATGGTGGCCGAAGCGTACCAAGTGGACCGCGACCCGGTGGCGGCACGCGAGCGGCTGGTGGCATTGGGGAAAGAAAACATACCGGATTATGTTCAAGATATGACCGAGCGGTATATCAGCCAGGGCAAAGATTTGCGCACGATTCAGACGATGGTGGCGCTAGCGGAAGCGATGGGACGACTGACATCGATTATGGAAATTTATTTGCAGACACCTACGCCTGCGCCGAATTAGGCTGCACCAAATTATTCGTTACCCCATCCCCCCTCACTCCTTCCCTGAGGGAAGGGGAGTCAAACCGGATGAATGGGATAATTATTTTCTTGGGATGGCCTTAAACTATGAATGAGACGAGCTTCAGTTCAGGGGGAGTTTCCTGGTTTGCGCTGATCATTGGAATTGCGCTGGGGATCGGATTAGCGCTGTTTTATACCTGGGAAATCGATCCGGTAGTTGAGACGAACACCGGGCCGGGGCAATTGAGCCGAGATGCGCGCGAAGATTATGTCGTGGCGGTGGCGATGAGTTATGCCTACAACCACGATATTGAACAAGCGTTAAAGCGACTGCTGGCGCTGAATCCAGACCGGGATGTGTGGCAGATGGTCGCTGATATTACATGCGAACGGCACCGCTCGGTCAAAATTACGGTGAACAGCGATGTGGTAGTGATGCGCGCGATGGAGCAGCTTTATCGATCACAGGGGGCGAGCGGGTGCGCGGATGGGCAATATCCGACACCTGCGCCGCTGGTGTTCAATACGCCTGCGCCTATGACGACTCAGACCCCGATTCCGACGGTGCCGACAAAAACCCCGACGCCGCCCATCCCGACGGAAACACCACTGCCGGCAACGCCTATTTCGACCAGACTGCCCAGCGGGGGATTTGTGATCGGGCTGGTGGAGCCGTACTGCGACCCGGATATGAGCGGGATGATTGAAGTGCGCGTGTATGATCCGCAAGGGTTAGGCATTGCGGGCATGCCCGTTGAAGTGATCGAGGGGGGAAGCGCGGCTCAGACGTTTTACACCGGATTAAAACCAGGACGCGAACCCGAATATGCCGATTATCAGATGACGGAAGGGAAAACGTATATCGTGTCGGTGCCGGGACTCATTTCAAATTCACGCACGATGGAAGCGTCACGGTGCGAAGTGGATGTTGATGGGCGGACGGAATTCGCGATTACATCGTACCGGATCAGTTTTATGCAGCAGTTGGACTGAGGGCAAAATTAGCGGGGCAATGCGTGAATTGCCCCTACGAACCGCACGTCCCCCCTCCTCCAATCCCGTTGGAAGTGGGGGACGGTATCTACAACTACGATGCACCCATTCCGCAGTTTTTTATTCAGCGCGCGGCGCTAATGTCCAAAGGTCGTAGCGGGCGGGGCCATATTCGTTTACGCCCGTGAGCCAGGGCTGCTGGAGCCATGACGCGGTAGTCTGATAAAGCGGGATCACCGGAAATGTGCCCTGCGGCCCAAAGAATGCTTCTTCGGCCTGGGCATATAAATCGGCGCGGGCCTGGGGATCGGTAGCGCTGGCGGCCTGATCCATAAGCGCATCAGCGGCCTCACATTCGCGACCTGTGCGGAGATAACCATAACGACAATGCAGGACATCGTTGATCCAGGCATTGGCGTCCATGTAATCGGCATTCCAGACAAACAGCCACATATGCGAACGAGTCACGGATTCGGGGTTATAGGCGGAATGGGCGAGTTCGATCAGCAGGGTGCGTGGCAGGGGAGTCACTTCAAACAGGGCCGGATTACAGCCTAGCTGAGTTTGCCACTGGGCGGTGATGCCGTTAGCGAGTTCGATCCAGAGCGGATCGTCGTCGGGAACGAGCAACAAGAGTGATTCCGGCAAGCTGGCGCAGGCCGGGTAGCCGGCGGCACTGAAATCGGACTGGGCCTGGGTGGGGTTCAATGTATAACCGTGATATTCAGGCGCGGCGATCACATCCGGCGGGGTGAATTGATCCAGGGGCTGGGCGCGACCGGGCAAAAGCTGGTTCACCAGGGCGGCACGATCCAGGGATAAGGCTAACGCGCGGCGGATCTCGGTGGTGTTGACCAGCGCGCGGTCATAGGAAAAACCGATCATCACCTGCGTGTTGCCGGGACCCGTCTTCACGAGATCGGGCGAGACAGCAGCCGTCTGCTCTGGTGTCAGGCGAGTCATATCGGCCTGGGTGGGAGAATCGGTAAAGGTGACTTCGACCTGCTCAATATTGCCGGTAAAGGCGTCGGGCCAGAAGGGATTCCGTATAAGCGAAAGGCCGGATGCGGTCCAGCTTGACAGCACAAACGGGCCGTTGGTCATGATGGTATCCGGGCCAGTCCAGGCGGTTTCGTTCACGACGGCTTCGCGAGCCAGCGGGCGTAGTTCGGGCGACGCGAGTAAGGACGGGAAATAGGCCGAGGGAACAACCAGATCAATTTCAAGGGAATAGGGTCCGGTGGCGCGGACACCAATTTCACGAGCGATAAACAGATCGTCGATCACTTCGTGAAAGGCATTGGCGACCACCTTACAACCCTTGATCAGCATGATATTTTCGGTATAGGGGGATGGGCGCAGGGGATCACAGGCGCGCTGGATGGCGTAAACAAAATCGCCCGCCTGAACCGGACGCACATCGACTACCTGCTGCGTGGACGCGTCGTAACGGACCCAGTGAATATCGTCGCGGAGTTCGAAACTCCAAGTCAGGCCGTCGTCGCTGACAGTCCGGCTTTGGGCGAGCATGGGTTCGGCGGTGCGGGTTAAGGGATCAAAACGCGTCAGCCCCACAAAAAGATTTTCAACAATATCGCGGGTGTTGGCATCAAAACGCGAAATCTGAACCGGATCGAGATTGGATAAGGCGGGCATGGCAACCCGCAGAGTCACGGAAGAATCCTGTGCCTGAGCCATAGGAGCCATACCAGTAAACAGGCTGAGGAATAAAGCCAAAAGAATCACACGTCGCATAGAGTCCTCACTTAGGGTGTGAAACAAACGGCGATATTGTAGCTTAAAATGAGCCGAATAAACCAACGTCTGCCCTACCTATGGTCGGCGCTGAAGAGATGGGGAACCGCCCCATGCAGGCCAAGCCACCAGAGCTGATCCTGACAGAGGGTGGGGACACCCGCATCAGCGGGTGGGGCGGAATTGCGTATTTTGTAGCGGAGCAACGCGCCGTTTTGAAAATAGACCAGCGCCGGATGCCAACCGTCCTCGGTCTGGACCGTCAGGGCGAGGGGAAGGGTATCGTGTTGGCCGGACACAAGATGGGGCCAGCGCAGTAATTTTACCGGCAAACTCAGTTCGCTCCACGTGGGGGGAGTGCTGCGATCCAGGGGGAAGGTCAGGATAAACATACGCTCGGCGTCGGGCTGGTCGGTATGAACGGTACTCCACAACACATAAACATGGGTTGAATCAAGCCCGATCTGAAGATTCGTGAGCGTTTCTTTGGCGTCGAGGGTAAACGAGAGCAGCGTATCCGGCGAGTCTGCCACTAACTCGGCGGCGTTAGAAGGCTGATATAAGAGGGACCACTGATTGGTAGTAGGAGAAACCAACCAAACCAGATGGGCGATCTGGGAGGCATCGACTGCCGCCGCGACGAAAGCAACCTGGGTCAGAAGCGGTTCGGAGGAGGAACGAGGAAAGCCCGTTGGGTCTAGGGTGGCGGTCAGCACCGAAGCCGAACTGGTGTCAAGCCAGATCAGCCGCGCGCTGCCCTGGGCAAAGGGAACCACCGTAAAAGCAGGCTGAACCCCGTTGGCCAAATCAATGGGGCCGCGCTGTGTTTCGCCATTTTCACTGACTAAGGCCGTGCGCAATTGATGGTTCTCTTCGAGCCAGACCAAATGAAAGGCACTGGTGCCGGCTGAAACGGCTTGCCAAGCACGGGGGTGAACGTCGGGATAGGCGACAATGGGAGTCGAAGAGCGGTTCAACGGCGCGTAAACAAGCGTACCGGACGAATACCAGAGCAGCGCATCTTCTAAACAGGCGGGCGTACCATAGACGATGGTCGCGCCATGATCCTGAAAAGGATCACCAGTGGGAGCGGGATCATCTTTGTGCAGCCAGACAATCGCAACGACCAGCGGGACCAACAAGCCCAAACTTAGGACGACGATCCAACCCAATTTATTCATTATTCAACCACCTTCTACAAATATCTGGTAGAATAACACGTGACATCCTAAGTTTGAAAGGTCGGCCAATGCCTGACGAAACCAATCCTAACGAAGAACCGATCAAACGCGAAACCTCGCTACTTGACGAGTCGAGAGTTCGGCCCCTGATGGAGGAGCGAAAACCTCGCCCTCAGACAGCACGGCTGGCGGCTCCCTGGCGGTTATTACTTCAGATCGGTGAACAGAACCAGACTACTGTTGGGATCGAAGTTAAAGATAAGATCATTCTGGGGCGGGCTGATCCGGTATCTAATTTTTACCCTGATCTCGATGTAACCCCCTACGGCGGGCAAGAGGGGGGTGTTTCGCGACGGCATGCGGCGATTGTCCAGGATAACGACAACAAAGCGCTCTACCTGGAAGATTTAAACAGCACCAATGGCACGCGGATCAACGGATTTTCGCTGGAGCCGCGCCGCCGCTACCGACTGCGAGACGGAGATGAACTGGAACTGGGCCGGGTAAAAGTAACACTTCGGTTTATTCGCTCGCCCTACAAGTAGACGATTAGACTACAAACAGACTACAAATAGACTACAAACAGACTACAAATAAAACTGCATCTCGATCTGACGTAAGAAGGTCTTGTATCCGAGCGATTCAAAAGCGGTAAGCGCCGGATCGCCAGCGGATATATTGACGGCGTTGCCGTGCGCGGCGGGAAATTCGTGATGCAAAAAAGCCAAAATCGATGCCGCGATTGGGCCGCGATCATGGGCTGGATGGGTGGCTAGATCAAGCAACCGGATCGTTGAGTCGTTCATCCAGCCAACCGCATACCCGACGATTTCTTCATTTTCCAGCGCGGCATAAGCATCCATGTGCGGGGCTAAAGCCTGCAAAGCGGGAAGGCTGCGCTGCCAACAATTGGGCTGATCGTGGAACAGGGCGTAATTGATTAACAATGCCCCGGCAGAATGGGCTGCGATCTGAAAACGGGGATCGAGGGGGATCGCGTTGGTATGGTCTGACTCCAGGGCGATTAAGTAGCGGTGATCGACAAAGCCGAGCTGTTTATACAAGGCATAGGCGGCATGATTGGCTTCGATAACTTCCAAGTCGATACGCTGCAAGCCGCGTTCACGGCCACAGGCCAGAAGATGTAACATCATCTGACGGCCAATCCCCTCATGGCGGCGAGATGGAACAACTCCCATGCCGCCGATCCAGCCGTATTGATTACGAATACCTAATAAGCCCGTGCCGATAATCTGGTCATGCTCAACGGCGGCAACCGAACAGTCGAGGTCGATGCTGTCACGCTCCATCAAGGCCCGGAAGGATGGCGGGGTCATCGAGATAGGGACAAAATAATCACTATAAGCGAGGTTGAAAGCTTCGGTGAAAACATTAAAATTAACCTTTGAAATTGGGCGATAGTCGATCATATGAATGTCTGCCTTTGGTGCGGTTGATTGCACTATTATACGGACACTGGCACAATAGTCGAGACAAGGTATAGTGAGGAATGGAAGTATGCGATCTCGCCGGTTAACACGAAGCCTCATGAATAGATCGTTGGGGGGCGTCTGGGGGGGGGTGGGGGTGGTATTGGGCGTGATCGCGGGGGGG
>CAYYNB010000003.1:0-77929 GCA_964472565.1 uncultured Anaerolineaceae bacterium | reverse complement strand
CTCCCGCCGGATACCTCGACTCCTCATGACTCGGACGTGGGGGGGCGGCGGGGGTGGGGGGGGCCAGTATATCGGTATTAACGCGTGGTGGGTCCGGGTGGCGTTTATGCTGCTGGGCATTTTCACCGCCGGGCCCGGCGTGCTGATTTACCTCGCGCTGTGGTGGATTATGCCTGCGCAATCGCTGGCAGATACTACCCGCGAGCGACGGACTGATCCGGAAACCGTCATTATGATTGGGTTTGCGGTGATTGTGATGGGGTTAATTGTGCTGGCGCGAAACCTGGGTATTTTGAGCAGCGATAACGGCGATGCATTTTTGCCGCTAGTTATTATTACCTTCGGACTGGTGCTGCTGGTCAAACAACTGCGGAGGGCGGTATGACATCACCACGTCGCACCATTCTGTGGCCGATCATCATTATTGCGGTGGGGAGTATCTGGCTGCTGATGGTCGCCGGGGCTTTCCCGGAAGCGGTGGGCGATATTCTGATGCGGGCGTGGCCTGCGCTGCTGATTTTGTTTGGATTTGACATGCTGGTAGGGCGGCGGCGACTACGAATCAGCCGGTGGCAGCTTCCGCTGAATGTGGCGGGATTGGTGATCACCCTGGCGCTGCTGGGCGGGGTGGTGTGGTTTGCGTATGCCAAACAAGCGGATGAAGTACGCGCGGACCAGGTCAAAGTGTTAGCGGAGCCACTGGGCGAAGGAATCAGCCGGATACGACTGGAAGCCGCACTGACACGCACCGGTATCCGATTAGAAGTGGCGGATGAGAATACGGTCAGCGCGGAATTCAAGGGAAGCCGCGAGAGCGCTGTTGAAATGACATCGGCGGTTGAGGGTGAGACCCTGGTGATCAACGTGTCGGAAAGCAACCTCAACTCGATCCCTAAGCTGGAAGATTATGGGCGCAGCACCTTGATCCTCCGCGTTCCGGCGGGCACCGCCATCGAACGGCTGGACCTGAGCAGCAGCGAAGGGGGAATGGTCCTCGATTTGCAGCCGCTTTCCGTTGAGCGGGTGGCGCTGGAGTCGGGACAGGGGGATGTGAAAGTAATTCTGCCCGCACAAAATACGCTTACCGGGACGATGGTCGTGGCGGACGGTGGGCTGGAATTACAGGTGCCCCCGAATATGGCGCTTACGGTTGAATTTCAGGGGCAGGGCAGACCGAACTACCAATATGACCAGGATAACTATCAAAAGTTAGAAGGCGGCCCACTGGAAAGCGAAGATGCCAATGGGCAGTTTCAGATCAGCCTGGACGTGACATTAGATAACGGCGCGAATTTTACCCTGGTGGATATTCAATAGGGCTGCGCCACTGCTACTATTTGCTTGACCCTATCTCCCCTTGCAGCTTGAATCTCACCTCCTTGATCCCCCCTCTCCAACCCAGTTGGAAGAGGGGGCAGTCAGTCTAAAATTGTAAGTTCAAAGCCACCTTGTTCGTTAACGCCAGCATTTTGGGGCGCGACTTTTCTGCTGGCCTTGCGGTATGATTACATGAACTCTCTATAAAGGGTTTATGGTAAAAAAATCATTCCAGCGGGAGGTCACATGCAGAAGTTATTGCATGGCAGCAAATGCATCGCCATTCTTGTGATGGTCCTCGTGAGCAGCTTTAGTTTCAGCGGTGCCGGGGCAGGCGGTGCGGCAGCACAAACAAGCAGTACAGATATACCACTCCGCATTATGGTTCCAACGGAGCAAACCATCGAAAATTTGCAGACACGCGGGATCACCAGTCTGACGCAAATTTCCCCCAATATTGACCCGCAGCGATCCTTTTCGCCCGGTCCACGTATGAATCTCGCCCTGAAGCCAGAGCGGACGGCGGCGGGACTCCGGATGGCGAATCCGTTTAAGACGCTGGCTATTCTGGTGAAATTCAGTGATAAAGCCTCGACGGTGAGCGCTGCCAGTTTTGACAGCGTGCTGTTCAGCAATACGACAGGTGTTAATTCCATGCGGAATTATTACCGGGAAGTGTCGTATAACCAGCTTGATATTGTCACGATTGAGACGAACCGCCCTGGCGTACTGGGGTGGCAACTGATGCCGCAACCCTATGCGTACTATGTTAATGGGCAAAACTGCCTGGGCAGCACTTATCCTAGAAACTGCCAGGGGATGACGATTGATGCATTAAAAGCGGTTGATTCCCTGGTGGACTTTGCGCAGTATGACAACAATGGGGACGGGTACGTTGATACGGTGTTTATCATCCATGCCGGGCGAGGGGCGGAAACCACAGGGAATAGCAACGATGTCTGGTCGCATTCCTGGTCGATTGCCGGATTGCCCAGCGGCGCACCTCTCAAACTGGATGGGGTCCGGTTTAACTCGTACACGGCGGAACCTGAATACAACTGGAGTGCAGGCGACATCACACACGGTGTCTATTCTCACGAACTGGGACACGCGTTTGGACTGCCGGACCTGTATGATGTGAACTATACATCGAGCGGCGTCGGGGATTGGAGTTTGATGTCCGGCGGGTCGTGGAACGGCGGCGGCGCAAAACCCGCTCATCTGGATGCATGGTCCCGAATTTACCTGGGATTCACGCAGGCCACCGTTGTCAGTAATTTTGAACAGACGCTCAGCCTGCCGAACGTGGAACAAAACGGAACGGGCGCGATTTACCGGATTAATACGGGACAAAATGCGAATGAATATTTTCTGCTGGAAAGCCGGTATGCGGTGGGAGCAGACACCGCCTTACCGGCGCACGGCCTGTTGATCTGGCATGTAGACGATGGGCTGAGCAACAGTAATGTGAGTGAATGCCGACAAGCAGACAATTATCTGTGCCGAGGAGCGACCAAACATTTTAGAGTTGCGCTCGAACAAGCCGATGGCTTGATGGAGCTTGAATATGGATTGGATGAGGGAGACAGCGGCGACCCTTTTCCGGGGAGTGCGAACAACCGCGTTTTTAATTTCACGACCAATCCTAATACGAGTTCGTACTATGCCAGCACGACCAGCCGAGTTGATCTCTACAATATCAGTGTGAGCAACGGTACCGCGTCGGTGCAAGTTTCATTTATGCCAACTGCCCCGGCACTCCTTGCCCCTTCAACAGGGGACGCCGTCATCAGCGCATATCCTACGGTGAACTGGCAAGCGATCAGCTTCGGGCTGAAGTATCAGGTTCAAATTGATAACAACAGCGATTTCAGCAGCCCGGTCGAAGATTTTACCGGAGCCATTGGGCAACTGAGTTATACGGCGGCCACCGCCTTAACCGATGGTGGCACTTACTACTGGCGCGTGCGGGCACTCAATTCAGGGGAACACGCGGGAGAATGGAGTTCGGCCTGGAATTTCATCGTGAACTCGACCCCAGTGGCGACGCCCAGCCTGACTGGTCCGGCTAACGGCAGTTATACGAATAAAGCGATGCCGACATTTAGCTGGGGGGCCGTCAGTGGTGCGGTGAAGTATCAAATCCAAGTGGATAACGATGCAGACTTCAGCAGTCCGGCTGTCAATATCGCCCGAACTGTGCCGTCCTATACTCCGGCTGCGGCGCTTGCTAATGGAACGTACTACTGGCGCGTGCGGGCCAGCGATGGACTGTGGGGCGCATGGAGCGCACCATTCACCCTCACGATCGATACTGTGCGACCTGCATTACCCACACTGGCGAGTCCGGCGAATAACGCTATAACTACCAATGCGAGGCCAACTTTTGACTGGTCAGATGCGGCAGATGCACACCATTACCTTGTGGTGGTGGACGACAGCGCGACGTTTACGACACCGAACTACACGTTTGAGTCCACGACATCGAGTTATACACCGGACAGCGCCCTGATCGATAAGGCGTACTACTGGCGGGTGCGGGCAGTGGATGCGGCAGGGAATGTCAGCGGGTGGACGGCAGCGTGGAAGCTGCGCATCGATGCGGTGGTGACGCCGGTCCCGGTGCTGCTGCTGCCGGTTGACAATGGGCTGACCAACCGGGGCGCACCCACATTCAGTTGGGAAGCGGCAACGGATGTCACCCGGTACCAGATTCAGATCGACAACAACAGTGACTTTTCCAGCCCGGTGCTCACGGCGGCCTCGAAAACCACCTCATATGTTCCCACGACGGCGCTGGGTAACGGCGTCTTCTACTGGCACGTGCGGGCACGGGCAACCGATGGGCTGTGGGGGGCATGGAGCAGTGCGCGCAGCCTGAACGTGGATCGGGCGAAACCGGCTGCGCCAACCCTGAGCAGTCCGGCAAACAACAACAGTACATCCGATGCAAGGCCCATGTTTGATTGGTCGGATACCACAGCGGCGGATCTGGCTCGTTATGAACTCGTCCTAGATGACAGCGCGACGTTTACGACACCGGATTACACGTTTGAGGCCACGACATCGAGCTATACACCGGACAGCGCCCTGATCGACAAGGTGTACTACTGGCGGGTGCGGGCAGTGGATGCGGCAGGGAATGTCAGTGGGTGGACGGCGGCGTGGAAGCTGCGCGTCGATGCGGTGGTGACACCGGTCCCAGCGCTGCTGCTGCCGGTTGACAACGGGCTGACCAACCGGGGCGCACCCACATTCAGTTGGGAAGCGGCAACGGATGTCACCCGGTACCAGATTCAGATCGACAACAACAGTGACTTTTCCAGCCCGGTGCTCACGGCGGCCTCGAAAACCACCTCATATGTTCCCACGACGGCGCTGGGTAACGGCGTCTTCTACTGGCACGTGCGGGCACGGGCAACCGATGGGCTGTGGGGGGCATGGAGCAGTGCGCGCAGCCTGAACGTGGATCGGGCGAAACCGGCTGCGCCAACCCTGGTGAGTCCGGCAAAGGCTGAAACTATTGCGGCGACCAACCAGCCCACATTTGATTGGAGCGATGTCGCAGATGCCAACCAATACGAGATCCAAATTGATGACATAGCGACTTTTGCCAGTCCGCTGGTAACGGCTCCGGTTTCGAGCAGCACCTATAATGGGACGATATTCGTCAACGGAACGTACTATTGGCGGGTGCGCTCGATTGATCTCGCGGGCAATATCGGGGGATGGACGAGTTACTGGAAATTCACCATCTCGTACAGTGCCGCGCCGCCAGCCGAAAGCACCCCTACCACGCTCACGACAGTTGAAGCCGAAAGCGCGCATGTGATTCTGGCCGGTAACTGGACCGCATATGCCAGTTCGTCGGCCAGCGGTGGCGGGTATGTCTACAGCAGCGGTGCCGCAGATGATGCACTTACCATGACTTTTAGCGGCACCCAAGTCGATGTGGTGTATGTGAAACATGCGGCACTGGGTACGTTTGGAATCGAAGTGGATGGAGTGCTGCTGCAAACAATCACTTCGACATCAGACGAGACCGTTTTTGGTGCGCGGATCAGCGTGGGGTATCTGGCGGATGGCGACCATACCCTGCGAGTTTATGCGGTAGAAGGCACGATTGCGGTGGATGCGTTAGCTGTCCAAGCAATTGCCAGCATGACGGCGACGACTGAGCCAACTCCAACCGTTACCGCAACCGAGGAAACTCCAGTTATGCAAACCCCTACAGCGACAAGCACGCCACAGCCAACCGTCCTGTCTTTGCCACTCGTTGACGCATTCGATGGCGGATTGGTATGGACGACGAATGGAAATTGGACCGCACAGGCCGCGTATCAGGGCATGGGGTGGTTCGGCAGCAGCGCGACAGAGGGCAGCAGCACACTGAAGGCGGAGTACCTGATCGATCTGGGCGCGGCGGCTAACCCTCAGCTTACATTCTGGCAAAAAACCGCATTGTCCAGTGGGGATGTGATAGGGGTTGATGTCAGCACGGACGGCGGCATAAACTGGATGCCGCTGGATGCACAGATCGGAACGGTAAGCGACTGGGCAGCGCGAACGGTAGACTTGAGCGCTTATCAGGGGCAAGTGATCCGGCTGCGATTCCGGCTTGGGGTTGTTGCGACGCATGAAACGACGGTAGGATGGTGGGTCGATGAACTGGTGGTGCAGGATATTATGCCTGCCACCGCGACACCGATACCGACCGGAACACCGACGGATGTGCCAATCTGGCTAACAGAAACGCCACCTGTTACGGAAACACCGCAACCCACAGATGAATCGGGCTGGGTGCTCCCGTAGTTTTTTAGGGGAAGCTGCCCCTCTCATCGAAGGGCAGCTTTTCTTCTTTGGTCTTGACGTTGACAAAATTGTATCTTATGATATACTGAAAATTCGTGTACCTCTTGGTTGTCTAGACATAAAACTACCTCTGGCGATGCTGATACGGCAGGAGATCGAGTCTCCCTCTCCCCATCGATGCCCTTGTATGGGGTCTATTTGTTTGTAAGTAAACTCGAGGAGTGGTGAATGCAGCGGCGGCTTGACGAGAAGAACTATGCCCGCACGACAGACGTGCAAGATTTGCCTTCGTTGATCGACATCCAGTTGGAGTCGTTCCGGCGATTTGCTGAAGAAGGCCTGAATGAGTTGTTCGATGAGATCAGTCCCATTGAGAGTTTTAATGGGAATCTACGGCTTCATTTTCCGGGTAACACCAAAGAAGCTGCGGAATTCGGACTACGCTATTGGTTTGAAGATCCCAAGTATCCTGAAGAAGAGTGCCTAGAGCGCGACATTACCTTTTCGGCTCCTTTATATGTGAAGGTGGCCCTGGTTAACCGCGCGGCAGGGGATGAGGTGGTGATTTCGGACATCTTTATGGGAGATTTCCCACTGATGACCGAAAAAGGTACCTTCATTATCAACGGGACTGAGCGCGTCGTGGTCAGCCAGTTGATCCGGTCGCCGGGCGTGTATTTTGACGCAGAAGAGGATCGCACAACGGGGCGGCGACTGTCGACCGCCAAACTGATTCCGGATCGCGGGGCGTGGATGGAATTTGAGACGCGCAAGAGCGATTATCTGGCGATCAAATTCAACCGCAAGCGTACGATCCCCGTCACCATTATGCTGCGCGCATTAGCCGCAGTGAATGATGGGTTTGATGTGCATTCTCCGATTCAGACGGGGAGTGACGAAGAACTGCTCGAAATTTACAAAGAAGTCGATAACAATCCTGATCACCAGTATCTGCCCGGCACCATTCGGATGGAGCCGCAGTGGGATTTGCGCGACGGTCAGACGATTGGGGAAGCGGCGCTGTTGGAATTCTACAAGCGCATGCGCCCTGGCGATCCGCCGACATTGGATAATGCACGCGAATACCTGGAAAGTCAGTTGTTCGATCAGCGGCGTTATGATCTGGAGCGGGTAGGCCGGTATAAACTGAACCAGCGGCTGCGGATCGATGATGTGATTCCCCGTTCACGGCGAACCGTTACCAAATTCGATTTGGTGAAACTGGTTGAACGGATGATTCTGATCAACAACGGCCTGGAACACCCGGATGATATTGACCACCTGGGCAACCGCCGCGTAAAAACGGTAGGGGAACTGATCCAGAATGCGCTGCGGATTGGTCTGCGGCGTATGGAACGGGTGGTCCGGGAACGCATGTCGATTCGTGAATCCGACAATCTGTCCCCGATGACTCTGATCAATATTCGCCCGGTGGTTGCGGCTGTGCGCGAATTTTTCGGGTCCAGCCAACTGTCGCAATTTATGGAACAGGTTAATCCGCTGGCGGAACTGACCCACAAACGAACCCTGTCGGCGCTGGGTCCGGGCGGTCTGCGGCGTGAACGCGCGGGCTTCGATGTGCGCGACGTTCACCACAGCCACTATGGACGTATCTGCCCGATTGAAACGCCGGAAGGTCCGAACATCGGTCTGATTGGGCGTTTGGCGAGCTATGGGCGCGTGAACGAGTATGGCTTTATTGAAACGCCGTACCGCCGGGTTTACCGCGAACTGGCGGTCGATGATGCCCGGCTGCAAGGGCGGCTGGTGCGGGATGACATCGAGATCGAAAACGGCGAACCGATTCCGGCCAACACGGTACTCGAACCGGCGGTGCTGCAAAAACTGGCGAAGGCTGGTATTGAGCGTGTGGCGGTTGTGCCGTTTGTCAGCGAAGAAATTGAGTACCTGTCGGCAGACTCCGAAGATCGTTTCACCATCGCGCAAGCGAACGCGATGCTGGACGCTGACAACAACTTCGTTAACGACAAGATTTCGGCGCGGTATCACCAGCGCTTCCTGGTCGTTCCATCGACACGAATTGAATATATGGACGTAGCTCCCCGCCAAATCGTGGGGATTTCGGCGGCGCTTATTCCATTTCTGGAACATGACGACGCGAACCGCGCGCTCATGGGTTCGAACATGCAGCGCCAAGCTGTGCCGCTGATCCGGCCTGATGTGCCGATTGTCAGCACCGGCGTGGAAAAACGCGCGGCATACGATTCCGGGCAAGTGCTGGTATCGGATGTCGAAGGTGAAGTGTTGTCGGTAACGGGCGATCAGATTGTCGTAAAAACGGCGAACGGAACCCGCACCTACCGATTGCGCAAATATAACCGTTCCAACCAATCGACATGCATCGATCAGCGCCCCGTAGTCCAGAAGGGCCAGTATATCTACGCGGGCGAAGTGATCGCGGACAGTTCTTCGACCGTGAAGGGTGAACTGGCGCTGGGGCATGACGTGCTGTGCGCGTTCCTGTCGTGGGAAGGGGGCAACTACGAAGACGCCCTGCTGATCAGCGAACAGATGGTACGGGACGACAAATTTACGTCCATCCACATTGAAAAGCACGAAGTCGAAGCACGCGATACCAAACTGGGTCCAGAAGAAATCACGTACGACATTCCGAATGTCGGTGAGGACGCCCTCAAGGACCTGGACGAAAACGGGATTATCCGCATCGGTGCGGAAGTCGGGCCGAATGATATTCTGGTCGGCAAGATCACGCCGAAGGGTGAAAAAGAACTCAGTCCTGAAGAAAAACTGCTGCGCGCCATTTTCGGTGAAAAAGCACGTGAAGTAAAAGATTCCTCACTGCGCCTGCCGCATGGTGAAAAAGGCAAAGTGGTGGATGTCAAAATCTTCACGCGGGAAGAACACCGCGATCTGCCCGCTGGTGTTGACCAAATGGTGCGGGTCAGCGTGGCACAAAAACGCAAGCTGACGCAAGGCGATAAGATGGCCGGGCGGCATGGAAACAAGGGTGTTATTTCAAAGGTTGTGTCGATTGAGGATATGCCTTTCCTGGAAGACGGCACGGCTATTGAAATCATCCTCAACCCGCTCGGTGTACCCGGACGTATGAATATCGGCCAAGTACTGGAAACGCATCTTGGTTGGGCGGCGGATCGATTGGGCTTCCGCGCACTGTCACCTGTGTTTGACGGCGCAGAAGAAAGTGAGATCGAGGCTGAACTAGGACGGGCGTGGATGGCGGAACTGGCCTGGGACGACGTTACCGAACGCGCGTGGGCGTGGTTAAAAGAAGAAGAATACGATACCGAGTATCTGGACGATGATGACGAAGTACGCCGCCTGTATGTTGATCACTGGCTAGGCCAAATTGGTGGATACAACATGGAGCGGCTGGCGCTTGACATCGTGTATGCGCGGCGCTGCGTCCTGCGGGAATGGCTGCGGGAACGACGGTTTGATCCCGATACGATTTTACTCTTCGCGGAAGAAGTTGATGTGGCGGAGCGTAACTACCGGGATATGAATGCCCGATTTGCCACCCTGCTGCTGTGGATTGAATCGGTAACGGGTGAGATGCCACAGGAACAGATGACCGAGGAACAACTGCGGGATCTGGCGCGGCGCACCTCGATTAAGTATAAGGAACCGATCCCGATTTTCGGTAAAGTGAGACTCTTCGACGGCAAGACCGGCGAGCCGTTCGATCAACCTGTGACGGTGGGCATCATTCATATGCTCAAACTGGCCCATCTGGTTGAAGATAAAGTGCATGCCCGCTCGACAGGACCTTACAGCCTGGTCACGCAGCAACCACTCGGTGGTAAGGCGCAGTTTGGTGGACAGCGCTTCGGTGAAATGGAAGTGTGGGCGCTGGAAGCGTACGGTGCAGCGCATACCCTGCAAGAAATGCTGACTGTGAAGTCGGACGATGTTCAGGGACGCGTGAAGACCTATGAAGCTATCGTCAAAGGCGAACCGATTGAGGAACCCGGCATTCCGGCAAGCTTCCGCGTGTTGGTGAAGGAACTGCAAAGCCTCGGCCTGGCAGTGGAAGCTATCACCGACGCGGGTGAAGTGATCCGGTTCGGTAAGGACGAAGAAAAATCGCGCCAGCCGAAAGTACCAACCGGGCTGCTTGGGCTGGTCGATAATCGTTAAACCTGATAAGGGAAGGGAAGTCAGACCCACAGGATGTGGGGAATTATTTCCCTGGATCGGCCTAACAACTATGAAACGAGGGGGGCAGCTCCCTCGTTTTGATTCTTGTCCCAGCAGGGGATGCGTGTGCATTCCGTTAGGTAAACGCGTGGTACCCAAGAATGAACGGTTGTAGAATCAGATAAAATTTGCCCCATAAATTGTGGAAGGTCGATATGACTCAAAAACGTTTTGGTCCCCTGGGGATTGTTCTAATCATGATCCTCCTGGCGGGAATGGCATGCAACCTCAGCGGCGATGATGACGATGATAGTCCAAGTGGCCGACGGACACCAACCAGTCCGTCGGGAATGGTCACACTGCCAGGCACACCGGGAACCCCCGCAGGAACACGTACGCTTCCCCCCAGCCCAACGCGCTTTCCGACTTCGGGTGTGATTGCAACCTCACCCGGCGTGGGATTTGTGCCGACGGCGACTCCGTTTCGCTTAAACCCAACTTCTACCTTCTTTGCGGTGAGTCCAGCACCTTTCATTGTGGATCTGGCATACCCGGTGGATGGCAGCCAAGTGGCAGGGTATTTGACGCTGATTGGCAGTGCGAGCCATCCGCGAATGGCGTATTATGTCATTGAATTTGGGCCACATCCCAACCCCAGTAATTTGTGGTACCCGTTCTCCGGCCAACGCACTACCCCGGTGGTGAATGGCCCACTGGCGGCGTGGGATACGACAACGGTACAGGATGGCTCATACCAGATTCGGCTGCATGTGAAGCTGATTGATGGCACCGATCTGGATGATATTGTGGGCGACATTCGCGTATCGAACCGCAAACCTACCGTAGCCCCCACAAACACCCCTACGCAGCGACCTAACCAACCCCCTGCAATCAGTCCGATAGGCAGCCAACAGGTTAATTCCGGCGCTTCGGTTAAGGTGTCGATCACAACCAGCGATCCGAATGGGGACCAGGTGAATCTATTTGTTTCGTCGGATAATCCTTCTATCGCGACGGCACTGGTGAGCGGCGCTTCGGAAGTAACCGTCAACGGCGTGACCAAAGGCGCGGCGACCATTACGGTGACGGCGAATGATAATCACGGCGGAACGGCAAACGCTGCCTTTGTGGTCACGGTGCAGGGACAGAACCAAGCACCCAAACTGAACCCGATTACCAACCAGACAATCAATGTCAGTGAGTCGCGGGATCTGCCCGTAACGGCTTCTGATCCAGATGGCGATAGTCTGACTCTGACCGTTTCATCTGATAACACGGGGATTGTCAGCGCAAGCGCTGTCGGAAATAACACGGTGCGGTTTGCTGGTGTCGCGGCGGGTACGGCCAATGTTACCGTTACCGTCAGTGATGGCAAGGGGGGATCGATTAATTCGATCTTCCAAGTGGTGGTGGGACAACCCAACCGCGCGCCGACGGTTGATCCTGTTGGGGATCAGACGATGGATGCGGGAGCGACACTGGATGTAACGTATAATGCGAGCGATCCTGATGGGGACACGCTGACACCGCTGGCGACATCGGGCGATGAGAATGTTGTCACGGCGACGATCACGCAGCCCGGCACAATCCATCTGGAAGGCAAGAGCGGCGGTACAGCCACTGTTACGCTCGCGATCAGTGATGGCAAGAATCCGGTGGTGGAAGCAACCTTCAATGTCACCGTGAACTCACCTAATCTGCCGCCGACGATTGATCCGATTGGGGATCAGGAACTGGCTGTCGGAACTCCGCTTGATGTAAGCTACACGGCTACCGATCCTGAAGGTGACAGCCTGAATGTTACGGCGAGTTCTAGCAATGAGAGTGTGGTCACAGCGGCTGTTGTGTCACCGGGCATGGTGACGCTAAACGCGGCGGGAGCGGGTACGGCAGTTGTCAGCGTGTATGCTGAGGACGGCATCAATCCGGCGGCGAGCGTCAGTTTTAATGTCACGGTAAAGTCAAGCAACAATAATCCAACGGTTGATCCGATTGGTGAACAAGCCGTAAGCGTGGGGAACAGCATCACTATTCCGGTCAGCGCATCTGATCCCGATGGAAATCCGCTGGCTGTGGCAGCGACTTCGGATGCACCCAATATCGCAACGGCGAATGCCAGCGGAATGGATGTGATGGTTACGGGCGTGGGGCCTGGTGAAGCCACCGTCTATGTGGATGTCACCGATGATCAGGGCGGCATGGTTTCCACCAGCTTTAAGGTCGTGGTGACAGGCACGAACAACCCACCCGTGATCGATCCCCCTGTGGCTGATCAACAAGTGGCGGTCAATGAAGGGATTACCGTACCAGTGCCCGTTTCCGATCCTGATGGGGATATGGTGACTTTGATCGCTATTTCGCAGAATTCAGGGGTCGTGAATGCGTCGGCAGTGGATAATAATTCGGTTCTCCTTCAGGGGGTGGCCGAAGGAACGGCGGCTGTTGAATTGACGGCGGATGATGGGAACGGCGGCGTGACAAAAGCGACATTCAATGTCACGGTGTCGGCAGCGGCCCAGACGTTTAATTTGATGGATTACCCAGTTCTGCCGCAGATCGACCAGCAAGACGCCGCGATGCTCAACCAAGTCTACCTGGGCGGGGTGACGAGTTTTGGGAACCAAGCCAATGCATTCTCTAAAGTTGGTGATGATGCGCTGGATAACCCGGCGTTTATGGCTCCCTTTGCTACGCCCGGAAACTATGAACTTGGCAATACTTTTGCTGGGCTGCAAGCGTTGATCGATGCTTACGCCGCAACGCCTGTTCGACCAGACGGCACAACCAACAGCTTCAATGCTGATAGTGTGGCGGCAGGTGGCGGATACGCGATTGATACGGTAACAGGTCCCGCGCCGACTGATGCCGTTTGTGACGGAACCGGCACGCTGCTCACATGCGAATACAAAGCGACCAAACCTTCTATCGCTTTGATCAGCTTTGGGGCATCGAATGTCGTCTTTATGGACCCGGCAGTGTTCCGCAGTGAACTTCAGTCGGTGGTGAACGAGAGCCTCACCAGCGGTGTGATCCCGGTATTGGCGACTATTCCCGCGGGGAATGGGTATACTACCGAGCAACTCGCGCCATTTAACCAGGCGATTGTTGAAGTGGCAACACAAGCAGGCGTGCCGCTGTGGAATTTGTGGCGGGCGATGCAAGAGCAGGGGGTTGCTGATCCAAACAGTTCAGCGCCAGAAGGTCCGGCAAATTTGAACATCCTGAATTACGGGTACAATATTCGTAATCTGACGGCATTGCAAGTGCTTCAGACGGTTCGACAAGCCGCCGGTATCCAGTAGAGGCAACACATACCCCCGGACAAACCGGGGGTTTCTTATTCGGGTTGGACGCGCGGCATCGGGACGGTGGGATCATCGGGAGAAAGGCGAACGGCTCGGATGGGCTGGGTTTCGTCAAGATTGCCCGTTTCTTCGGTCCACAAGGGGAGTAAACGCCAGTAGCGCGGGCCGTCGGTATGACCGCGTGGGGTGAAGCGGGGCGGCTGGCCGACTAAGCTTAATAAATCCGTTTTGCGCCCATGCAGGGATTGGCGATAGAAATAGAGGCGAAACATATGCACGCCATCTGTGATGGCAAAGGCTGGTTCGTGACCCTGATTACGCACAAAAGCGCCCGAACTTTGGACAAGGGCCAGATCAAGATAAGCCGCATCCAACGCCAGGGCTTCTGTCGGAAAGACAAAACAAGCGGGCTGGGTGTTATCGGTCAGTTCCAGCCGGGAGCGATAGACAGGAAGCACACGACCACGCCGGATAAGCGGCAGAAATTTACTGGGAAACGAATCGGGGATCAGGGCGACATCGGTGTTTTCCGACTGCCGCCATTCGCGGGCTTTGTGAAATCCGCCGGCCCCCGTCTCGATGACCTGATAAATTTTCCCCTGCGCCAGAAAGAGGGTTCCACGAGGCAAACGCGCGGTATCGACTTCTGGCAAACTGGCAACGTACTCATTTGTTTGTGCATCCCACACAGCACCCACCCTTTTTTTGATCAAACTGCCGTGCGTTGATTACCATTATGTTACAACAATTCAAAAGTGCTTTCGTTTCTAGATTATCATAATATACACGAACTGGTGAGCAATGCGTTCATATGGAATGAAAAAAACGTACCGGAATTTAGTCCTATTACTCCTGCTGCTGCTGGCAGCTTGTCAGGATAAACCGTCGATGCCGGGATCGGGCAAGATGACGATTACGGTAGATGCGGATGGTGTCAGCCGTGTGTATACCTACAGCAAGGCGATCTCAGTTGGACAGTTTTTGCAGGAAATTGGGATCAGCCTGGGACCAGACGATGAAGTAAACCCGATGGCACAATCGCAGATTCGAGATGGAATGCGCGTGACCGTTACACGGGTGGTGTATCAAGACGAGTGCGAGAACGAAATTTTACCCTTTGAAGTTACGCATACGCTCAGTAATGAGGGACTAGCGCCCGGTGAAGAGCGCATCATCCAGGTGGGTAAAACGGGATTGCAGCAGATTTGCTACCGGACGACGTACCGGAATGGTGTGGAAGCCGGGCGGACACAGATTGGCTCTCCGTTGGTGATTGAGCCAGCGCAAGAGCAAATTATTGCTGTGGGCAGCGAAGCACCCGATACGCTGATTCCGATTGAAGGGGTGTTAATTTATATTTCGAACGGCCAAGCTTTCAAGATTGAGGCCAATACAATTAACCGAACACCGCTTACCCAGGGCAGCTTTTTGGATGGCCGGGTTTTTGATACATCAGCAGATGGGGGACAACTGCTGTATACGGTCCGAACAGCGGATGAGACGGACCCCGAATTCTCGAATGAACTGTGGGCGGTGCTGGATACCAGCGCGAACCAACCGGAAGCGACGCAGCTTGCGCCGAGTGATGTCCGGTATGCACAGTGGGTGCCTGGGCAACAGACCTATACGGTGAGTTATTCAACCGCTACACCAACCTCGACAGGGGCGGGATGGCAGGCACTCAATGATTTGTATATCATGCAGTTGGATCCTGAAGAGGGAACGATTATCGGTGTACCAGAACGGGTTATTGCACCAAATGGACTAGGTGCCTATGCCTACTGGGGGCGGCGATTTTTGTGGTCGCCGGATGGAACCAAACTGGCCTGGGCGAATGCAGACAGCGTCGGGCTGGTTGATATGGAAAAGGGTGATTTTACTGCCCTGCTAACATTCACGGAATATGCTACGCTGCTGGTTCGCTCGGTGGTATGGGTTCCTACACTGTCGTGGTCAGATGATAACAGCCTGATCACCATTCTGCACGGGCCACCCTACAGCGATGAACCGGCTGAAGAAAGCATTATCTTTGATATTGCTGTCACCAATGTGGACAGCCGGCTCCAGATCACCGATTTTATTCCAAAAAGCGGAATCTGGGCGAACCCCACCTATTCGCCAGAGATCGAAAGTGCGGGGGGAAGTACCACGATGTTCGCGTATTTTCAGGCACGCGAACCGCTTAACAGCCCTGGCACCGAATATGATTTATGGGTGGCGGACAGCGACGGCAGCAACCCGCGCCTCGTGTTCCCCGGACTGGATAAACCCGGTTTCCGCCCACCTGATCCTGAAGATGGAATTGCATGGAGTCCAAAGGCACGGCAGATTGCTGTGATCTACCAGGGAAATTTGTGGATTATTGATGTGAAGTCTGGCCTGTCGCACCAAATTACAAGTGATGGCAAGGCCTCTCGCCCACGATGGTCGCGCCGATGATAAAAAAATGGGTTCTGTTTGGGGGCTGTATCACGCTGCTCCTGGGTAGTCTGATGGGGGCGCTGGTTACACGCCAAGAACGATCTGAACAACTGCGCGGGTGGGAAAGCGCCACTCAAACACTCGAACTCCCGTATCGTCTTCCGATAGCGGGGGTAAATGTCGAACTCACGCAATATACCGCCGAAGAACTCGATCATGAGTTAGATCGGATCGCGGCGGCGGGATTCACATGGGTGCGGCAGACGTTTTTATGGGAGGAAGTTGAGCCGGAAGCGGGTCAATTTGAGTGGGACACCTATGATGCAATTGTCGAAGCGGTTGGTCAGCATGAGGGATTACAACTGGTCGCGGTGCTGGATGGCACGCCAGCCTGGGCACGGCACCGATTAACCCCGAATCACCCGTTTGCACCGCCGTCGAGTGTGGCAACTTATGCCAACTTTGCACGAGAAGCTGCCACACGCTACGGCGACTCGATTGATTATTACCAGATTTGGGATGAGCCGAATATCCGATCCCACTGGGGCGGGATGGACCCAAACCCGGCGCATTATGTCGCGATGCTGCGCGAGGCATACCAGGCGATTCATGCGGCAGATGGAACTTCCAGCGTCATCACGGCGGCGTTGGCTCCGACGGTTGAAACCGGGCCAGAGAATCTGAATGAACTGCAATATCTGCAAGCGATCTATAAGCTGGGCGGCAAGGATTATTTTGATGCGGCGGCGGGCAAACCGTATGGGTTCGATTTGGGGCCAGCGGATCGACAGGTCGAAGCGGATGTGATGAACTTCGCGCGATGGATTCTGCTGCGCGAAGAAATGGTCCGGCAGGGGGACGGTAAAAAGCCGCTGTGGGGCAGCAATTTCGGGTGGAATTATCTACCAGACGATTGGAGCGGCCCTCCGTCGATTTGGGGCAGTGTCAGCGCTGAAGCGCAAGAGCAGTATACGCGGGAGGCATACCAGCGCGCGAGCCAGGAATGGCCCTGGACGGGCGGATTGATTTTGCAGCACTGGCAGCCCGATGCGCCAGCGGATGATCCGATGCAGGGATTCGCGGTATCGAAAGTCATTGAGCAGTGGCTGGCGCACGGGGCACTGGTATCTGTTGACCGGATGACGGCGGGATTGTATCCGGCGCAGAACGATTACACGGTGTATTCGGAAAACTGGCAGTTAGGCGAACTGGGCGCGGATGCCATCGTGCGGGAGGGGGACACCGGAAATACGAGTGCTGAGAACCGGATCGAAATTCAGTTTGAAGGTACCTCATTTGCGATTCCGGTGCGGCGGGATGATTATCTCGCGTATCTGTATATCAAGGTGGATGGAAAACAAGCGCCCGATCTGCCGCGTGACCGGCAGGGCGATGCGTATATCATTCTGACCTCACCGAACCGGACGCCGGAAATTGATCGCATTGTGGTGGCGAAAAATTTAGAGGACGGTCCGCATACAGTGGAGATTATTCACCGTCCGTATCACGGTGATGATCGCTGGCCGATTGCGGGGTATGCGGTGGGATATACGCCGGATACCAGCCGATACAGCCGCGCGCTGATTGCCTGCGGGATTGTGGGTGGGCTGGCGCTGTTGGGCGCGGCTGTGGTGGGATGGCGACTGAACTGGAAGAAGATCAAACCACCTTCTTCGCAGACGCTGCGGCAAGCTGTCGAATGGATGGTGGGGCTGGCGGCGTCGTTTGTGGTGCTGCTGGGGGCGCTGCTCACCTGGGGAGACGGCGTTACCGGACTGCTGCGGCGTGATCCTCCGGCGTTGGCGTTTACCATCATGACGGCGGGGATAGCGTCCCTGTCGCCGGTATTTGTGCTCACGCTGGCGGCGCTCGCGGTGCTGTTTATCCTGATCTACAACCGTCCGCTGTTGGGCGTGATGCTGATCATTTTCTGGTCGGCTTTTTACCTCACCAATATGGATTTGTTGGTCCGGCTGTTTGCAACGGTTGAAGTGTATTTTGTGCTGACGGCGTTGGCGCTCGTGATGCGCGGCAGTGTGACATGGGCAAAAGCGCATCAGGCAGGCGGCAAACCTATTCGGGCGGATGTGCGACTCAATGGGTTGGATTGGGCGGGTGGGGCGTTTGTTGTGGTGGCGGTTGTATCGCTCGCCTGGGCAGATTTCTGGTCGCCCGCGATCCGGCAGCTCCGCGTGGTGATATTGGAACCGGCGGCTTTTTACGTTCTGCTGCGGATGATGCACATGGAACGGCGGGATTGGCTGTGGCTGGTGGATACGCTGTTGTTCACCGGGGGTGCAATTGCCGTTGTGGGAATCATCATGTTTTTCACCGGAGAAGGGGTTGTCGAGGCGGAAAATGGGGTGCGGCGGCTGATCAGCGTGTATGGATCGCCGAATGGGGTGGGGCTATACCTGGGGCGGTGTCTGCCGTTCGCGCTGGCGTGCCTGATTCTGCCGATGGGAACCTGGCGGAAACTGTACGCAGGGGCAGCCGGGGTGGTGATGATGGCAGCGGTTCTTCTCAGCCAGAGCCGAGGGGCGATTCTGTTGGGCATTCCTGCCGCGATATTGGTTATCGTGGTGTTCTGGCGGGGACGACGCGCCGTTATACCCGTCGCGGTGGGGGCCGTGGCGCTTGGTCTGGCATTTATACCGCTGTCGCTGCTGTTTCCGCGGCTTTCCGATTTATTCGGAAACACCGCCTTTTTCCGAGAGCATTTGTGGTACAGCTCGGTTAACCTGATCCGTGAGCGGCCTTTCACGGGGGCCGGGCTGGATCAATTTCTGTACTGGTATCGCAGCCGCTATCTGCTGCCCGAAGCATGGGCCGAACCGAACCTCTCCATACCACACAACATCTTACTCAATCACTGGGTCAATCTGGGCATTTTAGGCGTTGCAGCGGCTATTCTTGTGCAAGTTCTCTTCTGGCGAAAACTGTGGAAAGTACAGCAGCAAACGGCAGGAGTCGATTGGGTGGTGTGGATGATCGTGCTGGGACTGGCGGGAAGTATGGCAGACTTTCTGGCGCATGGGCTGGTCGATGTGGCGTATTTTTCGATCAACCTTGCTTTTGTATTCTTTTTGTCGCTGGCGCTGCTGCAACAAATTGCAGACCCAGATAGCGGCTAATTAATCCTAGAGAGGCACTATGCAAGCGGTTGTTAACCATATTCTGGTTGAGTTGGTGCAGGGAGACATCACAGATTTAGAGGTTGATGCGATTGTGAATGCGGCAAACTCCCAGTTGATACTCGGTGCTGGAGTCGCAGGGGCAATCCGACACAAGGGCGGACCTCAGATTCAGGCGGAATGTCTGGATATTGGCTTTTGCGAGGTTGGGGATGCGGTGATTACCGGCGGCGGAAATTTGAAGGCGCGGTATGTGATTCACGCGGTAGGGCCGCGAATGGGCGAGGGCAGCGAGTCGGGGAAACTGGCGAATGCTGTCCGCGCCAGTTTGAGGCTGGCCGAGGACCGTCAGTTAGGCAGCCTTGCGTTCCCGGCGATTTCAACGGGCGTGTTCGGGTATCCGATGGAAGGATGCGCGGATGTGATGCTGCGGGTAATTCTGGATTATACATTTGAAGAACTAGCGCATGTGGAACATATTCTGATTTGCCTGTATGATGCCTCAGCACTTCATATCTTTGAGGCTGAATTTGAGAAAAAACGCAGCACGCTGAACAATTACTAAGCTACCTGATCGGGCAGGGGAAGACGGCAGCTACGATTACGCCGGGATTGCCAGTTAGTCCATTTGTGGTAAACTTCGCGGGTTCATTTTGAGTAGGATAGAGGCGTATGCGCATATTAATCACGGGAGCCGCCGGTTTCCTGGGATCTCATCTGTCTGACCTGTTTTTGTCCAAAGGGCATCAGGTCATCGGCATGGATAACCTCATTACTGGAAGCACAGACAACATCGTACACCTGGCCGGGCATGAGAATTTTACGTTTATCAAGCACAATGTAACAAACTACATTTACATTGAAGGCCCATTAGATGCCGTGCTGCATTTTGCTTCGCCAGCCAGCCCGATTGACTACCTGAATTATCCGATCCAAACGCTAAAAGTTGGTTCGTTGGGAACGCACAATGCACTGGGTGTGGCATTGGCAAAGGGGGCGCGGTTTCTGCTGGCCTCTACATCGGAAATCTATGGCGATCCGCTTATTCATCCGCAAACAGAAGATTATGCCGGAAACGTGAACACGATTGGGCCGCGCGGCGTATATGACGAAGCCAAACGCTTCGCGGAAGCGCTCACGATGGCGTATCACCGTTCGCATAATGTGGATACGCGGATTGTGCGCATTTTCAACACCTACGGCCCCCGGATGCGGCTGGATGATGGGCGGGTGGTCCCTAATTTTATTGGACAGGCGCTGCGTGAAGAACCGCTAACAGTTTATGGGGATGGATCGCAAACACGCAGCTTTTGCTATTATCAGGACTTGATCGACGGGATTTACCGGCTGCTGATGAGCGATTTCAACGAGCCGGTCAATATTGGCAATCCGTCGGAAATGAGCATTCTGGATTTCGCCCGTTTTGTAAATCAATTAACTGATAATCCGGCGGGCATTATCTTCAAAGAAGAGCTACGGATTTCCGGCGACCCGCAAACGCGCCAGCCGGACATTACTCGCGCCCGAACCTTACTCGGATGGGAGCCAAAGATCGATCTGCCCACGGGACTCGAAAAAACGATTGATTATTTCAAGGCGCGTGTAGGAAAAAACACACCGGAAAAATGATCGCTCAAAGCATCCGGCTTCGCTCTTCCAGTCTCATGTGGGCGAGTCTTGCAATCGCCAGTGGACTACTGGCGGCATGGCTGCCTCTCACGGCAGCGGGAGGTATTCTGGGACTCGCCGTTCTGCTGGCGATTGTGCTGGTTGAGCCAGCGCTGGCCCTTATTCTGATGCTGTGTGTTGCTCCGCTCAAGACACTGATCGCAACGGAAACTGCGTTGGCGCTGCCAGCGGATATTGGACAGATCACCTTCGCGCTGGCGGTGTTTATGTGGATGGTGCGGCGAGCAGCCAGCCAACCACATGAACCACTGCCGCGCACGCGATTTTATATCCCACTGTTGATTATCTTGGCAGGATTCACCCCTTCGCTCTTCAGCGCTACATCCACATCCGCCTGGGTGTCGGAGGCGATCAAATGGATTGAAATGCTGATGCTGATCGGGATTGTGCTGGATCAAGCGCGACGTTGGGAATGGATCGCGGGCGGAATGGTGCTGGCAGGTACACTGCAAGCGATCATCGGGCTGTATGAATTCTACGGCGGGTCGGGAGCGGCTCACCTGTGGATTCGGAACTACCAGAATTTCCGCGCGTTTGGCACCTTTGGACAGCCGAATCCATTCAGTGCGTTTATGGGGCTGACGCTGCCGCTGGCGGTGGGCCTCGCTTATGGATATGGACGGCAAGGGTGGAAGGATTGGAGAGACAGGAACAAACGGCTGTTCCTGGTGGGCGCGGCGGCAGCATACGGGATCAGCGCGATGGTGTTGCTCGGCGGGTTGGTCACGTCGTGGGGGCGCGGGGCATGGCTTGGTTTTGGCGCGGCGGCGGGTGTCATGGTATTCTTTGCCCCGCGTCAACGATGGTTGGCCTTTCTACTCCTGGGATTGGCTGGTACAATCGTAGTAGGGTTGTGGTTAGCAGGATTGATCCCAGCAGGCGTAGAAGACCGCCTGGACAACGCCATCACTGAATTTGTCGGTTTTGGTGATATGCGTGGTAAGCCGATCAGCAATGATAATTTCGCGATTGTCGAACGGCTGGCACACTGGCAGGCGGCTTATAATATGGCGAACGACCAGCCATTTACGGGAGTCGGACTGGGAAATTATGAGATAGTGTATGCCCAGTATGGCATCCCAAGCTGGCCGCGACCACTTGGACATGCGCACAACGACTATCTGAACATTCTGGCCGAAACGGGATTGATTGGGTTGGTGGCGTATGGGATGGCGTGGTGCGCGATTTTGGTCTGGACGCTGCGCGCACTTAAACAAACTGACTTCGTGCTGCGAGGGCTGGCATTGGGGCTGCTGGGAACATGGACACACCTAGCCGTTCACAGCGTCGTGGACAAACTATACGTCAATAATTTGTTTTTGCATATTGGTGTTATGCTGGGCCTATTGGCTGTTTGTTATCATCAGGATCGACAAGGTTTCTGTATCTTATGGCGTCTTTCTCACAACCATCATCTAAAACCATGAACTGGTACCGGTATCCATTCGGTTTGCTGAATGAGTTTATCTTAAAGTTCAGCTTGCGATTTGGGGAAAAAGCGAAGGAAGTTGAACGCTTCCTGAAATTTGCGATTGTCGGTATTATCGGCGCAGTTGTAGATTTCGGCGTGTTGAATGTCCTACAGGCTACCATTTTACATCCGGTGGAGCCGAATATTCAGGTTAAAGTGGCACTGGCAACGGGTACCGCGTTTACAGCGGCTGTCAGCAGTAATTTTATCTGGAATCGGTATTGGACATATCCGGATTCACGTTCCCGTCCGCTGCGACAGCAACTGGTGCAGTTTTTTATCGTCAATGTGGCCGGATTAGCGTTCCGACTGTGGTTTGTCCGCACGCTCTTCATTCCATTTGGACATGCGGGTGTAGATATTTTGGATTTAGGGCAATCGATGAGTGATGGCAGTATCCGGCAGTTGGGTACCAATATTGCTCAATTCTTTGCAGTCTGGATCGTAATGGTCTGGAATTTCTTCGTCAACCGCTACTGGACTTATAACGACGTGGAGTAACACCATGGCTCAAAGCGTTCTGATTGTGGATGACGATTTGCTGTTGTGCAGCTTGCTGCGGATCGCGCTACGGCGCGAGGGCTATGATACGCATGAAGTGTATCATGGCAATGATGCGCTGGAGCATCTGAAGGCAAACAAGGTCGATTTGATTCTGCTTGACGTGATGATGGCTGAAACAAATGGCTTTGATGTGCTCCGCCATTTGAAAGCTGATGACCGATTAAAGGATATTCCCGTTGTGTTCTTAACCGCCCGCGTTGATGCAATCAGCCAAAAGACCGGGATGGACATCGGGGCGGTGGAATATCTGACCAAACCTATCACGCCGGATAATCTGATTGACCGTGTGCGGGCGATTATCGGCACTCCATAAAATGCCGATTGGAATTGATTACACCGCAGCGTATGAACAAGGGGCGGGAATTGGTCGTTATGTGCGCGAGTTGATCGCTGCACTGGCGATGTGTGACCCCCAGCAAACGTACCGGTTGTTTGTTGCCGGAGCCAACACGCACCAATTACCGCCAGTTCCGGGGCCGAAATTTTTCTGGCGAGCTACCCGCATTACCCCGCTGTGGTTTGCGCGCATCTGGTACCGCGCACGTATTCCACTCCCTGTCGAAACCTTCACCGGGCGCATCCAACTCTTTCATGCGACGGATTTTACGCTGCCGCCCACACTACCGGGCACACGGACGCTGCTGACTGTGCATGATCTCTCGTTTGTGCGTGCGCCAGAAACCGCGACGCCTGTGCTGAAAGCCTACCTCGATGAAGTTGTGCCGCGCTCCGTCCGGCGGGCGACGCATGTGCTGGCGGACTCACAAGCCACCAAAGATGATCTGATTGAATTTTATGGTACTGCGCCGGAAAAAATCAGCGTGTTACTCAGCGGTGTTACGGCTAATTTTAAGCCGGTGACGGATCCTGAAACGCGCAAAGCAGTGAGAGAACGTTATAATATACAAGAGAATCCCTATATCTTTTCGGTGGGAACCGTACAGCCGCGAAAAAATTATGCCCGGCTGATTGAAGCGCTGGCGGCACTGGGACCCGCTTATGCCGATGTGCATGTTGTCATCGCTGGCGGACGCGGCTGGCTGGATGATCCGATCTACGAGACGGTGCAGCGATTAGGGTTGGCGGAGCGGGTGCATTTTATTGGGTTCGCGCGTGACGAGGACTTGCCCGCCTTATATACAGACGCGGCATGTGTTGCCTATCCATCGCTATATGAGGGGTTCGGATTTCCGGTGCTGGAAGCGATGGCGTGTGGAACGCCAACCATGACATCGGATGTGTCATCGATGCCCGAAGTGGCGGGAGATGCCGCGTTGATGGTCGATCCGTATGACGTGGATGCAATTGCTGACGCGCTGAAGCAGTTATTAAGCGATCATACGCTGCGGGCAGAACTTATTGTGCGGGGGTACCAGCAAGCCTCCCAATTCACATGGACACAATCCGCGCGACAGTTGAAAGCTATTTATTGTCATTTATTGGAGGGGGCACTATGAGCAGCAATCCGAGCAATCCAAGCAATCCAAACGAAAAACCCGTCTTTATTTTTGACACACATGGCGACTGGCATGCCACAAAATTGGGGAATTATGTCTTCAGTTCGCGTGGTGAGTATATTGGTTATCTGGAAGGGCAGGATGTGTACAAACGCGACGGCGAATGGCTGGGGCGGCTAAGTAAAGATGGACGTATCCTGAAAAAAAGAAGTGAAGTCCGCCACGAACTGCACAAAAACCAACCGCCAGAACCGGAAAAACCGGCGAAACTTCCGGCACGCGCGCCGCTGCCGCCGATGATGGCGGAACTGGATTTCAGCACGGTGGATGTGTTGGATGAAGACCCGGAAATTTTCAAGCGGATTTCTGATCTGCGTCCAGATATGGATTAAGGGTTATGGAAGAACTCACTGCCAAGCGTGTATCTGAATCGCGGGTCGTGTTGAGCATGTTGATGAATTCGGAACATGCTAACCTGTTGGGGAACGTGCATGGCGGTGTGATCATGAAACTGGTGGACGAAGCGGGCGCGCTGGCAGCGATGCGGCACGCTCGCTCTCCGGCGGTGACAGTGGCAATTGACTCGTTGACATTTGACGAGCCGATTTATGTGGGCAGCCTGGTTACGATGACCGCCGAATTGACCTATACAGGCCGGACCTCAATGGAAGTGCGTGTTTCGGTAACGGCGGAAAACCCCTTGTCGGGCAACACGGTGCATACAAACATCGCGTATCTGGTGTATGTCGCGATTGATGCGCATGGAAAGCCACGCCCGGTGCCCAAACTGGTTATTGAGACTCCCGAAGAACAGTTACATTTTCAGCAGGCGCAAGAACGACAAGCGGAACGCAAGCGCCAACATGAACGGGAACTCGCCGTGCGCGCTCACAACAATCAAGAATCAAAATAGACAGGACTAAGAATGCCGACCATTCTGCCTGACCTGAATCAAGGCCCAGAGCGATCCCGATTACTGGAGATGCTCAACGAGTCCGGCGCGCGGCGGGTGCTGCGTGAACCGGAAACCGACCTGGGTATTGCGGAGAATCTCCCTTTCCCCTTTTTTGCGATTGTCGGGCAAACGGAAATGCGCAAAGCGCTGCTGCTGGCGGTTATTAACCCGGCGGTGGGCGGCGTGCTGCTGATTGGTCCACGCGGCACGGGGAAAACGACGTGTGTACGCAGCCTGACAGATTTGCTGCCATACAATGAAACCAGCACATGCCCAGATGGGTGTCTGCCGACAGATGTCGATGCCAATGGAAATCTGAATGTTTGCGACGAATGCCGACGCAAACTCGACGCAGGCGAACCGATCACCACACTGGAAGCGGTGAAGCTGGTTGAACTACCGCTGAATGCGCGGCTAGAAGATGTGGTCGGCGGGATCAATGAACGGATGGCTGTGCAACAGGGACGAGTCCGGCTGGAGCGGGGGATACTGGCGCGGGCGGATCAAAACCTGTTGTATATCGATGAAGTCAACCTGCTGAATGATGTGATTGTGGACGCGATTCTGGATGCGGCGGCCCAGGGCAGCTACACCGTCCGGCGGGGCGCGATGAGCGGCACCTATCGATCACGGTTTGTGCTGATCGGGTCGATGAATCCTGAGGAAGGGCGGTTGCGGCCTCAGATTATGGATCGATTTGGGCTGCGCGTTCCGATCCAGGGACTGAGCAGCCTGGATGAGCGGTTGGAAGTCTATCACCGGGTGCGGCGCTACCAGCAAAACCGGCGGCGTTTCCTGGTCGAATGGGCCGAACTCACCGCCGCTGCGCATGAAGAGATTATGCTGGCGCGGGAGTTGTTAAAAGAAACCGTGCTGAATACTGAGGCGATTGAAGTTGGATTGACTCTCGTTCAAGAGCTTGGTGTTGATTCGCATCGCGCAGAATATGCGATGTTTGAGGCGGCGCGCGCGCATGCGGCAGCCGATGGGCGGGACGTGGCTAACGTGGATGATATACGCGCGGTTGCTGCAATGGCCCTGCGACAGCGACGGAGTCCGTTTATGGTGGATTACTTCACGCGGCAAGCAGAAGAAGACCGCGCCATATATGATTTGCTGGGATTAGGGCGATGAACATGCGGCGAAGCTGGGCGCTGATGGGGTGTATTGCGGCGGCGATTGTGTGTTACTACCTCGCATGGTACACACATACAACAGCAGGATTCACTATGAATGGATTTGATCTGGCGGAATGGACGAGCTTGCATCCAGCGGTGCGGGCGAGTTCGCCCACGCTATTAACCAGCTTGCTGCTACGGATGCCGCATGTGATGCTGGCGTTTGCGCTCGCACTGGCAGCGAATGGATTAACCGATGCGCGGATGCGGTGGATTGTTCGAGCCGTTGCGGTGTTGCTCGCGCTGCGGATGGTGCCACCGATGGAGTTTTTTACGGAAACGCGCGATGATCCGAACTACCGACAGATGGCACTGATGACGGTTATGGGGTTGGCGGCGGTGGGGACGGCACTAGTAACGCCCAAACGCTGGCAAATGCTGGCGTTGGCATCCACTTTGATTATTGGTGTGGTGGCCGGATGGATGGGACTGACGCGCAGCGCGGAACTTCTGGATAATTTCCAGATTATTACAAAAATCGGACCGGGAATTATCGGGCTGACGGTGTTTTCGGCGGCTGGTGTGGTGATGATTGCCAGCGTTTCGGAACTTAAAAAGGGCCGTTAACTCTGCCCTGACTGGCGTAAATATTCCAGAATGGCCTCGGTTCCCCGCTCAATAACCTCCGGTGGCGGCGATTCAAGTGGATTGTCAGCAAGGTCAAGCACCTGAAGCGGCAGTTGGCCTAATTCTGATGGCAGATCGATTAGGTCGTTTTGGGCGGCTGAAAGCAGCCACAGATTCACTAAGTGACCGATTTCGGGTGGTAAATGGGTCAGACGGTTGCCAATAACATTTAGCTCTTGCAAGCTGGTTAACTGACCGATTTCGGGCGGCAGACTGGTCAGTTGGTTATTGAGGATGTAGAGGCGCTGGAGATTCACAAGCTGCCCAATTTCGGGAGGAAGCTCGCGCAGTTCATTGCTGGTCAAATAAAGGTTCTGCAAGTTGGTGAGTTGGCCGATTTCCGGCGGCAGGGTCGTCAACCCGTTACCAGCCAAATCAAGCCATTGTAAGCTGGCAAGCTGACCGATCTCCGGCGGCAGGGTCGTCAATCCCGTATTGAACAGGCCAAGATTTTGCAAATTCACCAATTGACCAATCTCTGGCGGCAGACTGGATAGATCGTTCCCTGACAAGTCCAGTTTTTGCAGATTCACAAATTGTTCGATCTCAACCGGAAAGCTGGTGAGGTCATTATATGAGGCTTCAAAGACTTGCAGATGCTCTAACTGGCTTATTTCGGACGGAAGATTCGCCAGGGAATTTGACGACAGGTTGAGATTTTGCAACCGGACTAACTGGCCGATCTCGGCGGGGAGCGTGGTTAATCGGTTACTGAAGAGATTCAGTTCTTGCAGATTTGTCAGTTGGCCGATTGCGGGAGGCAGGCTGGTCAGGATGTTGAGTGATAGATTGAGGTGCCTCAGATGAGTGAAACGGCTAATTTCCGGCGGGAAGTTGGTCAGAATGTTGAGTGACACATCGAGCTTGTGCAGATTGACAAGCTGATCAATCTCCAGGTCGCGCAGATCGTTATTGGACACAACCAGTTCTTGCAAATTGACCAGTTGATTAATTTCGGGCGGAAGTTCGGTTAACTGGTTATAGCTTATATCGAATTTCCGCAGGTTCGTGAGCTGACCGATTTCCGACGGAAGTCCGGTCAGGGAATTAAAGTGTGCGTTGAGTTCTTGCAGGTTCGTGAGCTGGCCGATTTCCGGCGGCAGACTGGTCAGGGAGTTATAGGACAGGTCAAGCTGCTTCAAGCTGGTAAGGTGGCCGATTTCGGGGGGAACCTGCGTCAACTTCAGTGAAGAGAGGTCCAGTTGACTTGAGCCTGCTTTGTTGGCGATCTGAATGCGGCTTAGCGCTTCCTGATAAGCCGGATCGGTCTGGGCCTGGAGGAGTGGAACACCTGGCAGCATGACCAGTAATACCACGATCAGGGTGCAGAAGACTGTACGCATGATATTCTCCAACAAGAAAAAGGTGTACGAAAATTCATACACCTTCTAACTGCTCGGCCAAATATGAGCAGCGCTTTATCAGCGATAAACTGTGCCGTCTACCGCTTTTGTGCCCGATGAACACTACTACATATAGGTGTTGATGTAGGTGATGGCGTCGCCTACGGTGGTGATCTTCTGGGCTTCTTCGTCCGAAATTTCGCCGCCGAATTCATCTTCAAAAGCCATGATCAATTCAACGAGGTCGAGTGAGTCCGCTTCGAGATCTTCACGAAAACGGGCTTCGGGCACAACTTTGTCTTCATCTACGCCCAGCAACTCGACGATAATATTTTTGATGCGTTCATCAGTCGTTGCCATTCTGGTATACCTCCAAATGTATGTGGCTCATAATCTACACCGAACAGAAAACTTCTGCTATATTCTGTTGGCGCAAACGAGTTTACCCACTCCAACATATGTTGTCCAGAGACAAGGAACACCACTTCATGTCAGAAGTTACGACCGAACAACGCAAGGATGACCATATCCGCATTAATTTGGAAAAAGAAGTCCAATTTCCAAGATTGACGACGGGTTTGGAACGCTACCAGTTTATGCACCAAGCGGTGCCTGAACTTGATCTGGCTCAGGTGAATTGCGCCACCACATTCTTTGGGAAAACCTTGAGCGCGCCGATTCTGATTTCCTCGATGACAGGCGGCACAGAACGCGCCCAAAACATTAACCGGACGCTCGCGGAAGCGGCACAAGAAGCCAGGATTGCGATGGGCCTGGGATCGATGCGAGCGGCAATTGAGGACCCGGAACTGACAAACACTTACCAAGTGCGGCAAGTTGCGCCGGATATTCTGCTGTTCGCGAATCTGGGGGCCGTGCAACTGAATTATGGATACGGGATCGAGGAGTGTCGCCGGGCTGTCGATATGATCGAGGCGGATGCACTGATTCTGCATTTTAATGCGCTGCAAGAAGCAGTACAACCGGAAGGTGATGGGGATTTCAGTGGACTGCTGGCAAAAGTTGAACAAGTTTGCCGACAGCTTGAGATTCCAGTGATTGCAAAAGAGGTGGGATGGGGATTTTCGGTTCAAGACGCGCGCCAACTGGCGGATGCGGGCGTGCAGGCAATCGATGTGGCGGGCGCTGGTGGAACTTCGTGGAGCGAAGTGGAGTATCACCGCGCGCCAACCGCACGACATGCGCATGTGGCGCGGACATTCGCAGATTGGGGAATTCCGACGGCGGACAGCATTCGATATGTGCGGGAAGCCGCGCCGGATATGCCGATTATTGCCAGCGGCGGCTTGCGGGATGGGTTGGATATCGCGAAGTGCATCGCGCTCGGCGCTGAAATTGGCGGGATCGCGGGACCATTTTTGAAGGCCGCGAATGAATCCGTGGACGCTGTGCGGCAGATTATCTGGGAGATTAGCACCGAGATTCGAATTGCACTATTTGTCAGCGGTGCGGCGGATATAGCCGCGCTCAAACACACACCGCTCTACCCGATAAAATGACGAAATAAACGCTACGGCAACAGGTTCTCAGCCTCGCGCAGCGCATCGTCTGCCGAACCGACAGCCAACAAACCCTGATTGATTACATCCAGGGATGGAACAGCGCGAGGTTTTTTGCATTCGGCTTTCCACAGATTCAGGGCGGTATCGAGATCGATGGCGGCGCTGCGCAAGAGTTCGGCTAACGTCTCGTAGGCGGGATCACCTTCGGTGCTGATGCTTTCAGGCCCTGGTGGAGTGGGATATTGTCCGCACTGGACTTCTTCGCCTGCCGCCAGACTTTCCCAAATCTCCGAGAGGGCGTCAAGGCCATCATGCAGACCTTCATAGTTACGCTGGAGACGCAGCAAGACGGGCGATTGGGTGTTGATGGCGGGCGGCAGCGGCGTCCGGGTGACGGATGGCGATTCTGTATCGCCACCGCAGGCTGTTAGCAGAAACCACAAAAGCACGAACCATGTCATTAAACGGCGCATCAAGTCACCACCTGCCCGGTGCAGAAGTTCATAAAAAGTGCTGCCCCTGCTGTGAATAGAAAACAGGACACTATCAGAATAGCACAGGTGTGCGGGGATGTCATCCCTATACACCGGCTAACTCGAATGGCTAACTTCGATAGTTAATCATGTTCAACTTACACGAACTGAGCAAAGACCTGGTTGCCTAAGAGCCTGCCGCGTTGGGTTAAACGCACGCGGGCATCGGGGGTACGAGCCAACTCTAACAGGCCAAACTCGATCAAACGGTCTAACTGCGGCCCGTAGACATCCCATAAGTCCTGTCCGAAGCGGGTATGAAACGTGGAGAGGGATAACCCTTCTTGCAACAGACGCAAACTCATCAGCATCATTTCGGACATTTCCTGAGATGGATCAATGGTCAGCACCTCTTCGGCGGCGGCGGAAAGGGGAAAGGGCAGGGGATCGAGCTGGGACTCGATGTGCTGAATGTAGTGAGCGGGGAGTAACACATTACTGTAGCGAGTCCGGGCGGCATAACCATGTGCTCCCGCGCCAAAACCAAGATAGGCAAAATTGCGCCAATAGTGCAAATTGTGACGCGACTCGCGGCCTGGTCTGGCCCAATTGCTGATTTCATACTGAACGAAACCTGAATCACGCAGGATTTCGGATGCCCACTCGTACATATCGGCGGCCAAGTCGGGATCGGGCGCGGGCAAGCTGCCATGATTGATCCAGCGTTCCATTGGGGTAGCGGGTTCGATGCCTAAACCATATAAGGACAGATGATCGGGGTGCAGCGCCAAAGCGGTCTGTAAACTGATCTGCCACATCTGAAGGGTTTGATGGGGAACACCATAAATGAGGTCCAGATTTATGTTTTCAAAACCCGATAAACGTGCCGCGTGAACCGTCGTACGCACATCTGCGATCGTATGCCCACGAGCAAAAAGCTGTAACTCGCTGGGGTGGGCGGACTGCATGCCAATACTCAGGCGATTAACCCCCGCCCGGCGAAGATCATCGAGATAGGAGCGATCTACTGTACCAGGGTTGGCTTCTAAGGTGATCTCGGCGTTGGATGAGAGCAAAAAAGTCTCTGCACAGGTTTGAATAGTACGCTGTAATTCAGAAGCAGGTACCAAACTGGGCGTTCCCCCTCCAAAATAAAGGGAGATGGCCGGAGCGCGGCGATCCTGAGTCACCCACTGAATCTCACGGGTGAGGGCGCGCATATAAGGCACAATCCGGCTGGACTGGCCCGTATAGGTGTTAAAGGCGCAGTAGGAACAGCGTGTCTGGCAGAAGGGAATATGGAGATAAACAGCCAGCGTTTGATTGGACACTGAAGGCGAAGCGAAAATCATTTGTATTCCTTAGAGCGATTGCGAGAACCTACGGGCGACACTATAATACGACAAATCATAGTAAGTAAATTTTTCATTCCCGCCCTAATTATCCAGCAGAAGGTTATGGCAATGGTTGATACGCAGAAATTCGCTAAGAATTTGCCAGAACAACCCTCAGGGGAAAATGCCCTGCAACCCGGTTCCGTCCTCCAGAATCGATATCGCATTACCGGCGTGATCGGTGTGGGGGGGATGGGATCGGTTTATCAAGCGCGAGACTTGCGATTTCCGAATGTGCAGCGCCATGTTGCCGTTAAAGAGATGCTTAATCTCACCACCGATAAGAGTATGCGAGAACTCACTCTGCGGACTTTTGAACGAGAGTCCGACATGCTCGCTTCCCTGAGTCACCCCGCAGTGCCCGAAATATATGACTATTTTTCAAGCAAAGATCGGGCCTATCTTGTAATGGAATATATCAACGGACGGGACCTGGACGCCATCATCAATTCGATGAATGATTTTCTGCCTGTAGAAACGGTTTTGCAATGGGCACTCGAATTATGCGATGTGTTAGGGTACCTGCACAACCACCAGCCTGAAGCTATTGTGTTCCGTGATGTGAAACCCTCGAATATCATGATCGACCAACACGGGCGGCTGCGCCTGGTGGACTTTGGAATCGCCAAAACGTTTCAGGTGGGACAAAAAGGGACCATGATTGGAACCGAAGGCTATTCGGCTCCTGAACAGTATCGAGGGGAAGCGAGTCCGGCGAGCGACGTGTATGGGGTGGGAGCAACGCTGCACCATATCCTGACACGGCGGGATCCGCGGCTGGAACCGCCCTTCACTTTTGCGGAACGTCCCATTCGGGATATTAACAACCGCGTTTCGGGCGAATTTGACGCTATTGTTATGAAAGCGCTGGCGTTTGACGCGGCTGACCGGTATATCAATGCGGGCCTTATGAAAGAAGCCCTTGAAAAGCTGAGTAAGCCTGTTTTTTCGAGCTTTGCCGGTCAAACAACGGTTGAAAAAGCTGAGGACTTATCGGAATGGGGAGCGGTTGAAGAGGGTATCAAAGCGCTCTGGCGTTTCAAGTGTGAGGATGAAGTGCGATCCTCACCGGCAGTCCATAAGGGTGTGCTGTATGTGGGGGCGTACGATAATAACCTGTATGCGATCAACACCGCGGACGGCACCTTTAAGTGGAAACATCCGGCTGATAAATCGATTGTTTCGTCGCCCGCCGTTGCTGATGTTGAGAATTTGATCCTATTTGGATCGGTTGATCAATTTCTCTATGCGCTGGATGCGAGAGTGGGACAGGTTCACTGGACGGCCCCCACAGGCGGCCCGGTGCAATCGTCACCCCGCGTAGCGCATGGGCATGTTTTCTTTGGAAGCGATGATGGAAATGTCTACGCGGTGCGACTGTCAACGGGGCGCGTGCAGTGGAAATGGCCCGCGGGCGCGCCTGTCCGGTCGAAGCCCCTGGTGACAGACGAGATCATTGTGGTCGGGATGGAATCGGGGGATGTTGCCGCGCTTGACCTGTCGGGGCAAATGTTATGGCGTTTTCGGGCGAAACGTGGGGTCACATCTTCACCCGTTGCTCATGAGGGGATTGTGTATTTTGGGTCGTTGGATTGGCAGGTCTACGCGCTTGATATTACCAGGGGCTGGAAAGTATGGACCTACCGCACGAACAAGCCGATCATTTCTTCACCCACCGTCGGGGAGGATAAACTTTTTATCGGCTCGGTAGACGGTAATTTGTATGCGCTCGATCTGTCAAGCGGAAAAGAGCGCTGGCGTTATGAAACAGAGAATCAAATCACTTCGTCGCCCGCCTATGCGAACGGCGTCGTTTATTTTGGGGGGATTGACGGCAAAGTATATGCAGTAGAGGCAAAATCAGGGCACCTGCGGTGGAGTTTTACTACCGGCGGGCCAATCCCGTCTTCACCTACTGTGGTAGACGGGGTGGTGTATATTGGTTCAATGGATCATTGTATCTATGCGCTTAAAGCATAATCGCCGGAGATAATTATGGATTTTCTACGCCGTGTTTTGGGTAAATCCGCTCCTGAACAAACGCAGGAGACGATCAGTATTACAAAAGGACCCGTCGAGCCACCTCACCCGCCAGAACCCGTGATTGTGGCACCGAAGGCTGACAAAGTGAGTAATCATCAAAAAGCGAATACGGTTGTGGTTGCGCCAACGGATGTGACCCCGACTGTGTTTGATACGGTTGAGTTAGGGGGGACGCGCCAACTTCCTCCATTGGAGGCTATTGTGCCCAAACCAGGACAACATCTGCGGGTTGGACATTTGAGTGATGTCGGAATGGTCAGGCCCAATAACCAAGATTCGATGTTCTGTCTGGTTGGGGCGAGTGCCAGTAATGAAAATTTACCCGAATTCGGGTTGTTTATTGTGGCCGATGGTATGGGCGGACATCATGATGGCGAAAAGGCATCGGCTTTAGCGGCACGCGTGATTGGACAGTATGCTATCAATGAGATTTTGCTGCCGCTTATATCCAACCAGATGAACGACTCGGACCGGCCTGCGATGACAGAAGTGCTGCGGGCAGCGGTTGAGAAAGCAAATGAAGCCGTAACCGAACAGATTCCTGAAGGGGGAACAACCGCGACAATGGCGGTTGTTTTGGGTGATCTGGCTTACTTTGCGCATGTGGGAGACAGCCGGGCGTATATCATTTCAAATGATGGTATTGACCAGCTTACGCGCGATCACTCCCTGGTGCAGCGGTTGGTTGAGTTGGATCAATTGACGCGGGAAGAAATGCCCGATCATCCGCAGAAGAATGTGTTGTATCGAGCAATTGGGCAGAGTGATAATCTGGATGTGGATACGATTACGCGACGACTGCAACCGCGGACCCGGTTGTTATTGTGTAGTGATGGGCTGTGGAATCTCGTTGCGGATGATACGATCAAAGAAACCGTCCTGCATGAGCCAACACCACAAGATGCCTGCAACAAGTTGGTGAAACTGGCGAATGAGCGCGGTGGTCCAGATAACATCACTGTTATTCTCGTCCAGGTTCCAGGTTAAGTGAGAGGCCATCGCGATGGATGCATCGCGTAATTTATACGCAATTCTTGGTATTCCACCTGAGGCGTCACAGGATGATATTCGTGAAGCATATCGTGTTGCGGCACGGCGATTTCATCCTGATGCCAATACGAATGAAGGGGTTGATATCCAATTTCGCGATATTGCCGCCGCCTATGAAATTCTTGGCGATCCGGTGGGGCGTCTGCAATATGACACCAGCCGCCGGAAGTACAAGGATGAGTTGAATTATTTTACGGTTCGGGTGACACCCAGCAAACGGGTGTTAAGTACCCTGTCGGAACCACAAGTGATTTACATGCTGCTGGAGATTGTCCCAATGAAGATTGGGTCGTCGAACAAACAACAGCATGAAGCACGACTCAACCTGACATTGGTGCTGGATCGCAGCACGTCGATGAAGGGACAGCGGCTGGAAAAGGTTAAAATTGCAGCCCAGCAAATTATCGATCAGATGTCGCCGGACGATATTCTGTCGATTGTGAGTTTTAGTGATCGGGCAGATGTATTGATCCCTGCCGCGCCGATCAATGACAAAATCGCGCTGCGATCTATGGTTAGTATGATGCGAGCGGAAGGTGGGACCGAGATCTTTCATGGACTGTCTGCGGGTATGGATCAGATTCAGAAATATCTCGCTCCCCGACTGGTGAACCATATCATTCTGTTGACCGACGGACGCACATTTGGGGACGAAGAACAATGTCTACGGCTAGCTGAACGCGCGTCACAGTTGGGTATTTCAATCAGCGCGATGGGCATTGGGGACGAATGGAACGATGTGTTCCTAGATACGCTGGCGTCACGTACCGGGGGAAATTCGGCTTATATCAATTCTCCGGGAGCGGTGGTGCGGTTCCTGAACGATCGGGTGCGCAGCCTGGGGGATGTGTTTACGGAGCGGTTGCAGTTGACGATTGCACCGGATGCAGATGTGATTCTCGAATCGGTATTCCGGCTGCAACCCAGCCCGCAGCCCGTGGATGTCAGCCCGCAGCCGATTCCTATCGGTGCGCTGGAGTATAACCGTCCTATTTCGCTGCTTATTCAGCTTCAGATGCCCCCCAGCACCCGGAATGGGTTTCGAACTGTGGCTCGGATTGATGTGACAGGCGATGTCCTGGTGGCCGAACGCCAGGGGTATAAAGTGTTAAGCGATATATCAGTGGAAATCAACAGCAATCCGCCCCCTGAGGATCCGCCGCTGGCGATTTTGGACGCGCTGGGTAAGCTCACACTTTATCGGATGCAGCAAAAGGCTGAGGATGCTTTAGCTAAAGGGAATGTGGCTGAGGCGACGCGGAAGTTGGAAAACCTAGCAACCCGGCTGTTAGCGGCAGGCCAAGAAGATTTAGCACAAATGGCTGCACTTGAAGCGCGGCGTGTATCCAGTACCAGTTCGTTGTCGGAAGAAGGCCGAAAAACGCTCAAGTTTGGAACGCGTCGCCTGCTCGCGCTGCCGGAACCGCGGGAGAACGAGAAGTGAAAACCTGTCCTTATTGCGCGCATGTTAACCGCGAAGGGGTTTTTTTCTGTGATGAATGTGGACACCCGTTCGTTGGTAATCATGGAAATGTGACGAGCCAACTTGTTCAGGAAGAGCAGGTAGGTTTTCGTGGACGCCTTACCTGGGGTACGGCTCGATTTGATCAGGCATCATCCATCATTATTCATGTCAGAGATTACGGCGATTCCATCACATTATCGGCCCAAGAGGAAATCGTAGTGGGGCGCTCGGATGCCAAAACCACCCTTTTACCGGACCTGGATATGGCTCCTTATGGGGCTGCGGAAAAAGGCGTATCGCGCCGCCACGCGCTTATACGTCGTGGGGAAGACACCCTCACGCTGGTTGATTTGAGCAGTACCAATGGCACTCATTTGAACGGCCAACGTTTGATCCCGAACCAGCCGCGCGTCCTGCGGGATGGCGACGAGATACGATTGGGAAAGTTGGTTTTTCATATCTTCTTTAAGTAGTAGACCGGGAGATAACTCAACTATGCATACTCTACTTATTCATGTCAGCAATGAGGAACCAATTCTGGCCGAAGTAGAAGATTTACCGGAGCTATCCGATCAGGCGATCCTGTGCATGAATCCGCGCCGCAGAGATGGAAAAGATCTGCATTATGTCCAGCCCGATGTCCAGCGAATTATGGTTCCCTGGTGGCGAATCAACTTTCTTGAAATTATGCCTGAGGGCGACGAAGAAGAAATTGTGGCCTTCTACAAGGATTAAGGCCTTAACAACTGCATGGATAGACAGCAAACGGGAGTGATCCATGACGGGCAAACCGCCGCGACCTTTACCGCGTGATGCAAAGCGCATCCTGGTTGTAGACGATGAACCTCGGATGATTGGATTCATCCGAATGAATTTGGAACTGGAAGGATACCAAGTGCTCGAAGCGCATAATGGGCTGGCAGCACTGGAAATGATTCGAACTCAACTGCCGGACCTTGTGCTATTGGATGTAATGATGCCGGAGCTGGATGGATTTGAAACGCTGCGGATGCTGCGCGAATTTTCAAGCATTCCGGTTATTATGCTCACGGCGAAAGGCGAAGAAGACGATAAAGTTTTCGGATTGGAACTGGGCGCTGACGACTATGTAACGAAACCTTTTGGGTCACGCGAGTTGTCAAGCCGGGTCCGGGCGGTGCTGCGGCGGGCCGAAATGCCCACTGCATCGCCGGAACATGCGGTTCTCAAAATTGATGAACGGCTGAGTGTAGACTTTAACCGGCGGGAAGTGATCGTTGAAGGGGAGCATATCAAATTACGGCCTACAGAATACCGGCTGCTGTACCATCTGATCGAAAATACCGGTTGGACCGTGCCACATGAGCAACTGCTGGCAAAAGTATGGGGATATGAATACCGAGACGAAACGCATTACGTGCGGTTATATGTCAACTATTTACGCGAGAAGATCGAAGAAGACCCTGCTAATCCCAAGTATATCCTGACGGAGCGTGGTGTGGGGTATCGGTTTATGGATTTCAAACACGACAAGGATTAGGAGGGGTGTGTGTCGAATCTCTACAAAATCATTGTCACGGGACCATTTAACTCGGGCAAGACGGCATTTATCAGCACTATTTCGGATATTGCTGTGGTGACTACCGAGCGCAAGATTACCACTGAAGATCGTGGAATTAAGGCCGAAACCACCGTAGCGATGGATTATGGCCGGGTGGAACTGGATGGAAAAATTCTGCATCTGAACGGCACGCCTGGGCAGGCACGTTTTGATTTTATGTGGGAGATTCTGGCGCATGAAATGAATGGGTTTATTGTGCTGGTGGACAGCACGGACCCGCCTTCGTTTCCTGATGCTGCGGATTTGATCCGATTGTTTTCAAGTTTCCACGATGTGCCCTATCTGGTGGCGGCCAATAAAACTGACCTGCCGGGTGCGACAAGTTTAACGGAATTGCGCCGCCGAATTAATCCAGGGGATGTGACGGTGATGCCGTGTGTTGCGATTCAGAAAACCAGTGTGCGACAGGTCCTTCTTCAGATTGTGGAACAGATTGAGCGGTACCGGAGTGGACAGTAAAGCCAGGCTCACAAGCCTGGCTTATCCAATTCTAAAAGACGTTAATCTTTAATGGCTTCTAACGCTGTATGGGCAGAAAGACGCTGGGACATTGTCCACCCGTCTTCAAAGGCCATACGCTCTAAATGGGCGCGAATCGATTCTTGTTCTGGAATGTCTAAATCCTTCCATAATGCTCGAATTTTTTCCGGGTCACGCCCCAACAGCGTTTCCCAGAACCCATCTAAATCTTCACGCGGATCGACTGACATAAACAATGACCTCCTCACTCAGAACGCAAATCCGAACGTAAACGCTGGTATTCGTTCTCGAATGTATTGAGCATCGCTAATTTCTCGTTTTCTGGCAAATAGGTTGAACGGACGGCGTTGAGCGCTGCGGTTTGAAGCTGATCCAGAGTCAAGCCGCAGTCTTCGACAGCATGCAAATATTCCTGATTCAGGGTAGTGTTGAACAGCGCCGGGTCATCGGAGTTGATGGTTACACAAACACCGGCTTCCAAAAGCGCGCGCAGGGGATGCGACTGATAGGAGGGATAAACACCCAGGCATAGATTGCTGGTGGGATTCACTTCAAGCGGAATCTGATGTTCAGCTAAATAGGTCACAAGTGCCGGGTCTTCAATGGCACGGACACCGTGCCCAAGCCGTTCGGCTTGCAGCGCGCGGATGGCTCCCCAGACGCTCTCCGGCCCCGCACATTCTCCGGCGTGGGGATTACTGTGCAGGCCTTTGGCAAGGGCCTGGGCGTAGGCTGATGCATAGGGTTCGGGGGGCCAACCGGCTTCGGGGCCGCCTAAGCCAAGCGCCACAACACCACCATCCTGAGACAGGGACGAGGTGAGCCAGTCTACAACGGTTGAAGCCGTTTCGGGATTGGAGCGAACAATATCGGGAATCCAGCGCATGCGGACACCCCATTCGCGCTTGGCCTGAGCGCGCCCGGCATTTATGCCAGCCAGCACATCCGCATAAGAAAGCCCATGTTTGACATGGGTAAAGGGTGTCCAGGTTACTTCGGCATAACGGATATTTTGTTCCGCCATGCTGCGACCATATTCGTAGGTGATACGGGAGAGATCGTCAGGGGTTTGCAGGCAGGCACAAATTTGGAAGTAGATTTCGAGAAAATGATCGAAATCACGAAAAGTGTACCACGAACGGAGGCCAGCCACATCGGTAGCAGGCAAACTTACCCCGTTTTTGTTCGCCAACTCTAAAAGCGTAGCAGGCTGCACGGCACCTTCAAGATGAACGTGCAGCTCGACTTTGGGCATGGCCTGAATGAACTCAGAGACAGACATTTTTTACTCCACTTCGGTTGCAGCCTGGATAAACGCTTTGAACAAAGGATGCGGACGATTGGGACGGCTCAGAAATTCGGGGTGGAACTGGCTCCCTACCATGAAGGGGTGATCACGGTATTCCAGAATTTCGACCAAACGGCCATCGGGACTCAGCCCGCTGAAATTTGCACCCGCTGATTCAAAAGCTTCGCGGTACTGATTATTAAATTCAAAACGGTGGCGGTGACGCTCATCGACCTGAGAAGCCTGATAAGCGGCGGCAGCTTTGGAATTGGGGGCAAGCATACATGGGTAAATGCCGAGGCGCATGGTGCCGCCCATGTTGGTCACGCTGTGTTGATCGGGCATCAGGTCAATAATCGGGTAATCGGTCTTGTTATCGAACTCGGTGCTGTTGGCGTCTTCCAAACCCAAGACATTCCGCGCAAATTCGACACTCATGACCTGCATGCCGAGGCACAAACCGAGATAGGGAACACGGCGCGTGCGCGCAAATTTGGCGGCCAGAATTTTGCCTTCGATGCCCCGGAAGCCGAAACCGCCGGGAACGACGATCCCACTTACGGATTCAAGAACATCCCAACCTTTATCTTTTTCCAAGTCACCGGAATAAAGCCATTCCACTTCGAGTTTGCGATTCAGCGCGACAGCCGCATGATTCAACGCCTCTTTGACGCTCATGTAGGCGTCGTGGAGTTCAACGTACTTTCCCACGATGGCAATACGGACCGGATCACCCACACAACGCATCTGTTCCACGAGGGCGCGCCATTCATCCAGTTGGGGAGGATTGGCGGGCAGATGCAGGTGATTGACAATGTAATCCCCTAACCCGGCATCTTCCAGCGCCAGCGGAACATCATAAATATTGTCTGTGGTTTCGAGAGGGATTACCGCGCGCGGTTCAACATCACAAAACAGCGCGATTTTGCCGACAATATCTTTGCCAACCGGATAATCGGTGCGGGGGATAATCACCTGGGGCTGGATACCGATGCCGCGCAGTTCACGAACACTATGCTGAGTCGGCTTGGTTTTGAGTTCACGAGAGGCACCGATATAAGGCAGGAAGGTGACATGCACATAAAGCGTGTTGTCGCGACCTACATCAATACGGAGTTGGCGAATGGCTTCGAGAAACGGCTGACCTTCGATGTCGCCGACAGTGCCACCCACTTCGACAATCACGACGTCGGCATCGGTTTTCTGGCCGACCAGCCCGATCCGGCGTTTAATTTCATTCGTGATGTGGGGAATCACTTGAATTGTGCCGCCCAAATAATCACCGCGACGTTCTTTGCCGATGACCTCAGCATAAATCTGCCCCGCCGTTACGTTACAAGTCCGATCTAAATTCTCGTCTACAAAACGCTCATAGTGACCCAAGTCGAGATCGGTTTCGGCCCCGTCGGCAGTTACGAAGACTTCGCCATGCTGGTAGGGACTCATAGTACCGGGATCGACATTCAAATAGGGGTCGAGTTTTTGGATGGCGACCTTGATGCCGCGCGCCTTCAGAATACGGCCAATGGCTCCTGCTGTGACGCCTTTGCCAACCGAACTAACGACACCGCCCGTGCAGAAGATATACTTCGGCATGTTGTTGCACTCTCCATTCACTTACGCTGAACATGGATCAAACACACAAAAAGCGACGGGGAGGTTAAGGCGGTGGCCGCCTCCTCCCCGTCGCCACTAGGTTCTACGGGTGTTGAATAATGGTTGACTAGACCAACTTCTGCAAATCATCTGCCGCACGTCGCATATCCAAAAAGACCAGCCCCAGTTTGGCGCTTTCACGCACAAGGGCAGTTAATACGGCTTCTTCACCAACCGACATCAGAATCACAAAGCCGCTGTCGCCGCGAATATAAACCTGATCAAGGCCGCCACGCCCTAATTCGCCGGCAATACGCTCACCGAGGGATAGCATAGCTGCGGACATGGCCGACACCCGATCTTCTTCCACGCCCGCAGGCAAAGACGAGGCCATAATTAACCCATCTACACTGACTACCGCAGAAGCTTCTATATCTGGTGTGCCCGCCTGAAGATCGCGTAGACGATCAACCATTAATTCTGTCCGCGATTTTGCCATGTATCGCGCTCCTTTCGTTTGCGAGACGCCTGCATAATAGCATAAGCGCCAAGCTGAGTCAACTTGTCTTAAAGGGCAGTTGGGATGAAAATGATAGAGAGATTTCTTAAAGGTAGAATTTATGGCACTGTCAGTCTTTATTCCCGGATGGGGAACACTCCAGTTACAAAATATCCTCTTTGATTTGAATGGGACTTTGGCCTGTGATGGACACATGGCAGAGTCAACACGAACTCGGCTGCATGCTTTGGCCGCGCATCTCACCCTGTATGTTATGACGGCGGATACTTACGGGACTGTCGAACAAACGATGGCCGGGCTACCGATCCAGGCGCAACGGCTACGGCAGGAAGTTGGCGCAGCGGAAAAACAAGCGTTTCTGAATACATTGGGCGCACAGCAAACGGCTGCAATTGGGAACGGGCGAAACGATGTGCTGATGCTAAAGGATGCAGCGTTAAGTATGGCTATCACGGGGCCAGAAGGAGCAGCTCAAGAGGCCATACAGGCGGCTGATATTGTGTTTTGTCACATTGATGATGCACTTGATGCGCTGCTTAATCCTAAGCGACTGGTTGCCACACTGAGAGGGTGAATTGTGAAATTTTCATGATTTTCTGGTGTGGATTACCATAAACCTAGTTGCAGCGTGGTATAAATAGGTTACGATATAGAGAGATACGCAGTACAGCTTAAAGCAAAATCTATTGTTGTACATTTATTTCAAGGTATCCGGCCATGTCTTCGGTTCCCCGAATTGTAACAGTTGATGCAGCTCATGGTGTTACCCGTATTGTGCGCGGCGCACTCACTCTGCTGAATCGCGCGCACATCCTGATTGAAGTTCCGACTGCCGAGGATGCATTAGAAGAAGTCCAAAATTCGAACATTGCCCTGGTTGTCACCGCTTATCGTATGGATAGTGGGACAAACGGGGTCGAATTGGCAACCAATATCGCCCATAAATCGCTGGGCACTCCGGTGATCGTCCTGGCGGAAGAAGGTGAGGCCCAGGAAAGTTACCCTGATGCGCCATTTCAGATTTTTACACGACCTGTTGCGGAACCCTTCCTGAGGGGGATGCGACTGGCGCTCGATGGCCCGGCAGCGGTGGCTGATGAACAGGTACCCGCCAAAGATGAAGTTGATCTTGGTCCTGTTCCAGCGATAAACGTGAATGATTTGCACCGCGTGATCTCATCGTTGATCCGGGATGTGGGCGCGATGGGCGTGATTCTGGCGGACAGAACCGGACGTGTGCTGATCGATGAAGGGGCAACAGGGTATATTGACCGGGAAAAACTGGCGCTGATTCTGGGGCCAGCTTTTGCGCGTTCGGCGGATATGAGTCCCCTGATTGGCGGCGATGCCTGGACGATGCATTATTATGACGGCGAACGGTTGGATGTTTTTGGCCTGTCGCTGGGGCTGCACTATTTTATGGGGCTGATTTTTGAAGGCTCTAACCGGGCAGCATTCGGAGCCGTGATGATGTTTGGGCGGCGTGCTGCGGATCAGATGATTTCGATGATCGGTGAGGCGGCCTATTCGGCGCGCAAACCAGAACCAGCGCCCGTTAAGGTTAAAGAGCCAGTCAAAGCGGCTCCTGCCCCAGAACCACCACCATCGAAGAAGGAAAAGAAAAAAACCAAAGAACTTGCCTCTTTGTTCGATAAAGCGGAGGCAGCCTCTGTAGGCACTTTGGGAGAATTCGATGCAGAGATGCTTTTCGGACAGGCGATTGATGAGAATATTGCTGACAGCCTGTTCGATGCCGATGCGGTGAGCAACCTGCTGGAAGAAATGGAAGGCGGCAAAGCGGAACGCGTCGGGTATGATGAAGCTATTGATATGGGCATTCTGAACGAGTAGATGCCCCGTTATATTTCGAATTGGATTGCGGATCACGCCCACCTTATTCGCTGGGCGTGATTTTTTGCATAACCCTGCATTGTGGTAATCACTTGTGAACAAGGATTATTCATTCTACAGTAGAACATACTGTGATGAATCAGATGGAGAAAAAAAGAATGTCTTTAATGCCTAGCGATCTGGAAATCGCCCAGTCGGCAGTTGCACGTCCGATATTGGAAGTTGCCGAAACACTGGGGCTTAGCCAGGATGATTTGGACCTTTATGGGAAATTCAAAGCCAAAGTTCATCTGAGCGTATTAGAAAAGTACAAAGATCGCCCGATGGGAAAATATATTGATGTAACTGCTATTACTCCCACCCCACTGGGCGAAGGTAAAACGACCACCACGATTGGACTAACACAAGCACTGGGAAAACTCGGACATCGGGCTGTTACCTGTATCCGGCAGCCGAGTATGGGACCGACATTTGGAATCAAAGGCGGCGCGGCGGGTGGCGGATACAGCCAAGTGATTCCAATGGAAGAATTTAATCTTCATCTGACCGGGGATATTCACGCGATCACGGTGGCGCATAATCTGGTGGCGGCGGCGATTGACACCCGGCTGTACCATGAGAGCCGACAGAGCGATGCCGCATTGGCGAAGCGCGGGGTGCGCCGACTGGATATTGATCCTGAGACGATTATCTGGAATCGGGTTGTGGATGTGTGTGATCGCAGCTTACGCTCGATTCAGGTTGGGTTGAATGATGACGAACTCGCGGATGGATCGCCCAGCCCGGTTTTTCCACGACAGACAGGATTTGATATTTCAGTCGCCAGTGAGCTGATGGCGATTCTGGCGCTGACGACGGGATTACAGGATTTACGGCGGCGGGTGGGCTGCGTGGTGATCGGTTACAGCCACAGCGGGAATCCGGTTACGCTGGAAGACCTCGGCGTGGCGGGCGCTGTGACGGTACTGCTGAAAGATACGATTATGCCGAATCTGCTGCAAACACTGGAAGGACAGCCCGCGTTTGTCCATGCAGGTCCATTTGCTAACATTGCACACGGGAACAGCAGCATTCTGGCCGATCAAATTGCGCTGCGATTGGGCGATTATGTGGTTACGGAAAGCGGCTTCGGGGCCGATATTGGGATGGAGAAGTTCTTTAATATCAAATGCCGATATTCAGGGCTGGTACCGAATGCGGTTGTGTTAGTTGCCACGATTCGCGCGCTGAAGATGCATGGCGGCGGGCCAAAAGTGACCGCAGGCGCAAAACTGGATGCTGCTTATACCAGCGAGAATCTGGAACTGTTGGAAGCGGGCGGCGCGAATCTGGCGAAACATATTGAGATCGCGCGGAAGTTCGGTATTCCGGTGGTGGTTGCGGTGAACCGCTTTGGAACCGATACCGATGCAGAGATCGCCCTAGTTAAACAAATAGCAAAAGCGGCGGGCGCGGAAGCAGTAGCGATGTCAGATCACTTTGCGCGCGGCGGTGATGGGGCTATCGAACTGGCAGAAGCAGTGGTCGCAGCGTGTGAAAAACCGAGTCGTTTTCAATTTTTGTATGATGTGGACCAGCCGATTAAGGTGAAAATTGAAACCATCGCACGAGAAGTTTATGGTGCGGATGGGGTCAGCTATGAACCGCTCGCTGAAAAACAGATCGAACAATATGAGGCTGCGGGATTCGGACAACTGCCGATTTGTATGGCAAAAACACACCTCAGCCTGAGTCATGATCCTGAACTCAAGGGCGTGCCTACCGGATTTACGGTTCCTGTTCGAGAAGTACGGGTAAGCGCTGGAGCGGGCTTTGTCTATCCGCTGCTGGGCGCAATGAGCACGATGCCCGGTTTGCCGACAAATCCCGCGTTTATGAACATCGATATTGATGAAAACGGACGGGTGATGGGGTTGTTCTAGCGGGTTTGTGATATGATAATTTCAAAATAGGGATGTTAAGGACGAGCGGTCATGGTCGATTCGCTGGTACAACAAGCGGTCACTGCCTACAAAGCTAATCGCAAGGAAGAAGCGCGCGAACTGCTGCTGAAGGCGGTTGATCAAGATGAATACAACGAACAAGCCTGGTTATGGTTAAGCGCGGTGGTTGATTCACTTGACGAGCAAAAGGTATGCCTCGAAAACGTCATTTCGATCAACCCAAACAACGAACGGGCACGGAAAGGATTGGCGAGTGTTGAGCAAAAGCTAGCTGCTAAACCGCCGACGCCGAGTTCAGCAAAACCGGCAGCATCACCATCTGGTTCTGGTCCTATTGGCGCGGAGTTTGAAGCGTTTTCGGGCGATCAATTACTCCAATCGACAGGATGGGACGCTGGATTTGCAGCACCGCCAGCCGCTCCACCAGCCGCTCCCCAATCGCCAACACCTGCCACACCAGCGACTTCTTTTGGTGGAGACTGGGCCTCCTTTAGCCTCGATAAAGCGGTGGAGTCGTCGCCTGATGACCCATTCGGATCGGTGAGCAGCGTGGATTGGGCGCGCGAGGGGCCTGCTACCTATGGGAGCGGGAAACAAGTCAATTTACCATCATCGAATGAATATGATGAGTGGCTGCGCGGCCTAAACCTGCCTGGCGCGCAACCTTCGGCACCCGCCGAACCCGCGGCTAATGCATCCCCCTTCATCATGGATGACACTTTTGGCGACACTTCGTTTATGGTCGATGAAACGAGTGGATTTGGAGCGCCCGCCAGCCCCCCCGGCGCACCATCGGGATTGGGCGAGGACATCTTCGGCGGCGGGTCAGCCGCAGCATGGGGGAATGACGCTAATCCTTTTGGCAGTGTCGTAGAAGAACCCTCCGTGGAAAGCCCATCTTTTTTGACTCCCGAACCCTTTGGCGCGGATAGTTCATTTGGGTCAAGCGATCCCTTTGGTTCGAGCGATTCATTTGATTCAGGAGATCCATTCGCAAGTAATCCATTTGAAGAGCCGGATCCGTTTGCTGCCAGCGCACCTGCGACGGCACGGAGCAATGATTTTGGGATGGACAGCCTACGAGCCGCAACCAGTTCGTCATTTGAAGAACTGGAAACGGAAACGAATGATCAGATGCGGTTCGATTTTGATGATGAGGATGATGCCGCCGATTTTGGGGCTGATTTCGGTGATCTTGATCTGGAAATCGCGTCGCCCGCATTGGGAACATCAAAGAAGAGCAGTGCAGGGAAATATGAGGCGTATTTTCAGTACATCCCTAAAGATATTGAAGCGAAAGCAGGCGGTATAGGGGGAAGAAGCCTCATGCTGCTGGGCGGTGTGCTGATTTTGGTGGTGCTTAACATTGGCGCGCTGTTCGCATTGTTGGCCGCTTAACGAATTTCTACTCCAAGTTGAAATATGGGTGGCGTTGATTTTTGCAACGCCACTTTTGATCTCACAAGGATAAACGAATGGCTGATTTTTTTGAAGTGATGCCCCCCGATGAAGCACGACGGCGCTGGCTTGCGCACGTTACACACCAGATGGAAATTGAGCATATCACTACCAGTGAAACGCTAGGGCGGGTAACTGCTGCGGTGATTCACAGTGCTGAGGCACTGCCTGCATTTCAACGATCAATGGTCGATGGATATGCCGTGCAAGCCAGCAGCACTTATGGGGCATCGGATGCACTACCTGCTTATGTGCGGGTGGTGGGCGAAATATTGATGGGGAAGGATGTTACCATCACGGTTCAAAAAGGGGAAGCAGCGCTGATTCATACGGGGGGGATGATTCCGCACGGGGCGGACGCCGTAGTGATGGTGGAGCATACCCAGACGATTGATGAACGGGAGATTGAGATACTCAAGGCTGCGGCTCCAGGGGAAAATGTGCTGCAAGTTGGAGAGGATGTAACGCCAAACTCGCCTATACTACCTGCACGACACTGTATCAAAGCACAAGATATTGGGGCGCTGCTGGCCGTAGGATGGTATGAAAAGGTACCGGTGATCAAACGTCCACGGGTCAGTATATTTTCGACGGGAGATGAACTGGTCCACCCAGCGGCGAAGAATCTGGGGCTGGGACAAATACGCGATATTAACAGCAGCACGATCCAAGCATTATGTGCGGGCGCAGATGCTGAAATCATGGGGATTGTGCCAGATGATCCGGCAGAATTATTCCAGGCGTTAGAAAAGGCGCTACCCACAGCGGATATGCTGGTGGTTACGGCGGGCAGCAGTGTCAGCACACGGGATATGACTGCACAAGTGATTAATCAACTAGGAAAACCGGGCGTGGTGGTGCATGGGGTGGCAGCACGGCCTGGAAAACCGACGATTCTGGCGGTGGTGGAAGGGAAACCAGTTATTGGATTACCGGGAAATCCAGTGTCGGCGTTTGTGATGTTCAGATTGTTTGGAGTGCCAGCCCTTGCACATCTGATGGGAACACACATGGCGCTTCAAACCAGGATAGCCGCACGAGTTGCGGTTAATGTGCCGTCGGCAGCGGGACGAGAAGATTATGTCCCGGTACGACTGGTAGAGCGAGAAGGCGAACAATGGGCAGAACCGATTTTTGGGAAAAGTAACCTGATTTTTACGCTGGTGGGCGCGGATGGGCTGCTTAAAATACCGTTGAATGTTACCGGACTGCGGGAAGGCACATGGGGAGAGGTGATTTTATGAATGAGCGAAATATTTACCTGGAAGATATTCCGATGGAGGAAGCGCAGGCACGACTGTGGGCGGCGCTCGACACCGGCGGGAAAGCGGCGGTGATGGGGGGCGAGTGGGCAGCGCTGGACGAGGCGGTGGGACGAGTCACGGCGGAACCGATTTGGGCGAAAATCAGTTCGCCGCATTATCACGCGGCAGCAATGGATGGATATGCGGTGAGGGCGGGCGAGACACTGGGGGCAACGGAAACGCGCCCGATACAGTTGAACGTATCAGAGCAAGCGATTCCTGTCAATACGGGGGCGGCACTGCCTGATGGGACAAACGCGGTAATCATGATCGAACAAACACAATCCATCGGGGAAACACAGATCGAAATTCGCGCTCCGGTTGTCCCCTGGCAGCATGTGCGGCTGATGGGGGAAGATATGGTCGCAACCGAACTAATACTGCCCGCCAACCATGTGCTGCGCCCGGTGGATCTGGGAGCCATTGCAGGGTGTGGATATTCAGAAGTGATGGTGCGGCGGCGGCCTCGCGTGGCGATTCTGCCCACTGGAACCGAATTGGTCGCGCCGGGAGAGACACCTAAACCGGGGCAGGTGATTGAATACAACAGTATTGTACTGGGGGCGCAAATTCGGGAGGCGGGCGGAGAATTCATCCGATGGCACGCGCTGGCGGATGACCACGAAGCTATCCAAAATGCGCTGGTCGAAGCAACAAAAAACAGCGATCTGGTGCTGGTGCTGGCGGGATCGTCGGCAGGGTCAAAGGATTTTACGGCTCAAGCGGTGCGGAAAAGCGGAACGCTACTTGTGCATGGGGTCGCGGTACGGCCTGGACATCCGGTGATTATGGGAATGGTTGGAGGTGTACCCGTGATCGGTGTGCCGGGGTATCCGGTGTCGGCAGCGCTGACGGGCGAATTGTTCATACGGCCCCTGATCGAAGGGTGGCTCGGACAGCCGCGCACCAAACCCAAACAGTTAAAAGCGGTTCTAACTCGGAAAATCGTTTCGCCCACAGGGGATGATGATTTTGTGCGGGTTACGGTGGGACAAGTGGGAGAACGCGTGATGGCGACTCCGCTGGCGCGCGGTGCGGGTGTGATCACGTCACTGGTGCGGGCGGATGGGCTGCTACATATTCCGCGATTCAGCGAAGGAATCAATGCAGGAAGTGAAGTTGAGGTGCAACTGTATCGAAGCGAAGCGGAAATTCAAAAGACGGTGGTCGCGGTGGGAAGTCACGATCCGATGCTGGATTTGTTAGGACAATTTCTGGCGCTGCGGTTTCCAGGATACCGACTCACATCAGCCAACGTGGGAAGCCTGGGCGGGTTGGTGGCGCAAAAACGAGGCGAAGCGCATGTGTCGGGAACACATCTACTTGATCCGGAAACCGGAGAATATAACTTATCGTACATTCGCAAAACACTAGGGGAAATTCCGGTACACGTGGTCACATTTGCGCACCGGGAGCAAGGATTAATTATAGCGGCGGGGAATCCATTGGGGATCAAATCGCTGGATGATCTTACGCGGGTGCGGTATGTCAACCGGCAAGCAGGTGCAGGGACGCGGGTGCTGCTGGATTATGAACTGGGAAAACGAGGCATTGATCCAGCACGTATAGAAGGATATGAGCGGGAAGAATTTACACACCTGGCGGTGGCGGCGGCGGTGGCGGCAGGACGCGCCGACTGTGGAATGGGTATCCGGAATGCGGCAACGGCGCTGGAACTGGATTTTATTCCGGTGGGGTATGAGCGATATGATCTTGTCACGCGGTATCCCGATGTGCCGATGGTCCAGCGACTGTTGGCGCTGCTGATGGACGCTGAATTCCGGGCGGCGGTGGCAGCACAACCGGGATATGACGTGACGGAAATGGGAAAACCGGTGATCTAGGGTAGACCCTGTTTGAATTTTTGCATCCAATCGGTGGGGATATGCGCAACCTGGCCCTGGTGATTGATGCAGATATGTTTGGAATAACCTGTAACGCAAACTTTGCCGGATTCGTCAACGATTTCATAGGAAAAGGTCAGGCCGCGACTTTTGAGTTCGGAAATCCAGCAGCGGGTGGTGAGACGCTGCCCATAACGCGTAGGATAATGGTAACGGGCGAAAACTTCGCCGACGGTGAGCCAATATCCGCTGCGTTCGAAGTCGGCATAATCGGCACCCTGGACGCGTGAATAATAGCCGCGCGCCTCTTCGAAGTAGACAATATAGGTGGAATGATGGACAATCGCCATTGCGTCGGTTTCGGCGTAACGGACGAAAAACGAGTTTTCGGATACAAAGCGATCAGTTGGAGCCATAGTTTCTCCTTATTGGGAATGACTTTTGCATTCTAACACTGACGCACTGAGAAGGTTATGATGGAACTGGAATATATTCCCGAAACGGGCGGTGAACGAATTGACAAGGCGCTGGCGGCGCATTTCGAGCAACTGTCACGAACTCAGATTCAAGACCTGATCCGAGATGGACAGGTGACAGTCAACGGTAGCCCGGTCAAATCGTCTTACCGGGTGGTGGGAGGCGAGCAGATCGTGGTGCGGGTGGAGGTGCAGGAAGAGACGGAACCTCAACCGGAAGCGATCACGCTGGATGTGGTGTATGAAGATGATCAGGTTGCGGTGATCAACAAACCTGCCGGAATGGTGGTGCATCCGGCGGTTGGGCATACCTCAGGAACACTCGTGAACGCGATTCTGGCGCGCTGGCCGCAGATTGCTGAAATCAGCGATGTGGAACGGGCGGGAATTGTGCATCGACTCGATAAAGAAACGTCGGGTGTGATTCTGATCGCAAAAACAGCGTATGCCCTCGAAGACCTGCGCGCACAATTTAAGAACAGGGAAATCCGAAAACGCTATGTGGCTTTGGTCGATGGAACGCCAGATACCCCGGAAGGGGTAATTGACGCACCGATTGGACGCGATCCGCATCAACGGAAACGAATGGCGGTGGTGCGAGATGGGCGGGAAGCGATCACCGAGTTTCGCGTGGTGGAAGAGTATGCGGAACAGAGTTTGCTGGATGTGTTTCCCAAAACTGGACGAACGCACCAGATTCGCGTTCATATGGCGTTTATCGGACATCCGGTGGTGGGCGATAACGTCTACGGACCGCGCAAACAGCGCATCAAGATGAAACGGCATTTTTTGCATGCCGCGAGTATTACCTTTGAACAGCCGGGAACCGGGGAACGAATTACAGTAGAAGCGCCACTGCCTGTCGGACTGCGGGAGATATTGAATAAACTGCCCCGGTGAAAACGGGTGCATCTTCGAACTTTCGCGGCAGCCAGGGTTACTTATGAGAATGGTAGTTCTCAAAACAGATCGAGATGGGGCTAGGGAAAATAGCAGGGGTATGTTATAATACAGAACATAGGTTCTGGTCTGTGGCCCCATTTGACACCCGCCTCCTTTGGCGCTAAATTTAGGGACTTAGACAATTATTCGTTAATCCCCAGGCGAGGAGTACACATACACATGCGTGAAATCACGGTCGCTACGGTCCAAATGAAACCAGCACTTGGCGAGCCGGAAGATAATCTGGTAAAGATGTCGGACTTTGTATCCAAGATAGCCTCGCAACAGAAAGTCGATCTTATCGTATTTCCTGAACTCGTGACGAGCGGCTATGAACTGGGTGTACGGTTTACTGAACTGGCGCAACGTGTACCCGGCCCAACCGTCAACCTGATGGCACAACGTGCGGCGGAGTTTGGCGTATATATTGCGTTCGGTCTGGTGACCAAAGAGAAAGTCGAAAGCATCCTGTTTAATTCGGCGGTTTTGGTTGGTCCAGATGGCGAACTGCTAGGCAGCTACAATAAAGTCCATCTGCACGGTGAAGAACGGATGGCGTTCCGCGAAGGGTTCCGGCTTCCGGTTATTGAAACTGAAATCGGGCAGGTCGGGCTGATGCTTGGATGGGATCTAGCTTTCCCTGAAGTGGCCCGGTCACTCACATTGGATGGAGCCGAGCTGCTGTGCGTGATGGCGAACTGGGAAACTGCACAAATCGATGAATGGCGCACGTATGTCAAAGCACGCGCCTTTGAAAATGCGCTGTTTGTGGCGGCATCTAACCGGGTGGGTGAAGACGTTACACTTAATTTTGGCGGCGAGAGCATGATTGTGGGGCCGCGTGGAACAGTGTTCGCGTCGTTGGCGGAAGAAAAAGATCCCGAAAGTGGGCGACCACGTGAAGGGTACTGCGTCGCACGGATTGACCTGGATGAAGTGCGGAAGCAGCGCGAAGAACATCAAACGCTGCAATCACGGCAGCCCACTGTGTATCGAACGCTGGTGCGAAAGTACTAAGCATGTTACCGGATACAGGCGAAAAAGCCTCTCATCGCCACCCCACTTCACCTTTACCGATTGAGGAACAGGAAGTGGAGTACGTTGGGGCACCAACGGAATATGCGGATGCGCAGGAAATGCCGGGGTGGGTGCAAACTCTGGTTAAGGTGCTGTGGGCGGCTCCAACGGCATTAGCGGCACTCTCGGTGATCGAACTGGCACTGTTTGGATCGCTGTTGGCCTGTATCGCGTTCTTTGTCCTGATGCTTATCCTGTTGTAGAGTTAGTTGCATTCACAAGTTATACATATTCCGCCCGGCGTTGTTCGACGTCGGGCGGTTTTATGAAGAGGAAGTTCCTAATGGATCGAATAGATTTACGAAGCGATACGGTGACATGGCCCACGCCTGAGATGCGAGAGGCAATGGCGACAGCGGCAGTGGGAGATGATGTATTTGGAGAGGACCCGACTGTCAACCGTCTTCAGGACGAAGCGGCAAAACGTCTCGGAAAAGAAGCAGGCCTACTGGTTAGCAGTGGGACGATGGGTAATCTGGTCGCAGTCCTGACGCACTGCGGACGGGGTGACGAGGCGATTCTCGGAGATAAGGCACACACCTTTGTGTATGAGGCCGGGGGGATCGCGGCGCTCGGTGGGGTGCATCCACATACTGTTCCGGTGCAGGCAGATGGGACGCTGCGGATCGAAGATATTCAGCATGCTATACGCCCAGACAATATTCATATGCCGCGCACCCGGTTGATCGCACTGGAAAATACACAGGGCACAGTGGGTGGTATTCCGCTGCCAAAGGCTTATATTGATGCGGTAGGAGAAATCGCACGGGAAAATGGACTGGCTTTGCATATCGACGGGGCGCGAATTTTCAACGCGGCAACCGCCGTTCAATGTGACGTGGCGGAACTAGTCGAAGCGGCGGACAGCATCTCATTTTGCTTATCCAAGGGATTATGTGCGCCAGTGGGATCGGTGCTGGTCGGGACGCGAGCATTTATCGAAGAAGCGCGACGTGCGCGCAAAATGTTAGGCGGGGGGATGCGGCAAGCCGGGGTGCTGGCAGCAGCGGGCCTGATCGCGCTGGAGAAAATGACACAACGGTTGGGTGAGGATCACGCGAATGCACGGTACCTAGCGGAAGGCATCGCACAGATTCCACAATTTGAAATCGACCTGACGCGAGTACAGACCAACATGGTATTTTTCCGGATACGCGAGGATGCAGTAATCACGGCACCAAAGATGGCTGAACAGTTGGCAGCACGGAATATCTGGATCATGGCTATGGGAGAATACGGTTTCCGGGCGGTGACGCATTACTGGATCAGCACGGAACATATTGAGATGGTGTTAAAGGCTCTGGTTGAGGAACTGCCGTGAAAGCGCCGTTTTCTGCTCCTGACGACGAAACACCCGAAGCTTCCCCATCCGGGGCGGAACCAAAACCGATGGCTCCCCTGGACCGGCGGCGGCTGCGAAGTGGTCATGCACCGCAGGTGATCCCGTTAGCGCCGATTGAACTCGTAGACGAAGAAGACGAAAGCGAAGAAAGCGAATTCGCTCCCGCTACGCCTACTGTCCGGATCACACGCACATCACGGCAGGATATGGACCCGGTGTTCGGGTATATTCTGGCGATGGCGCTAGGGATCGGTCTGCTGCCGATTCCAGATAACGCACGATATGTGATCCTATGGGCGTTTTTGGCGCTGATGGGCGGGATGGCGTTTCTATTGGGAAGCGGGATCCAATTTAAGATCAGCGATCCGGGTGATCTGCTGTGGGGGATCGGATTGGGGGTGTTTATTGGTGGGGCGCTGATGATTGTGGGAGGAAATACGCTAACGATTACGTCGGAGCGGCTATTCGCTGGCGGGCAGAAAGACAACCCACTGCTGAATACGTGGGTATTTCAAGCGACTGTGTTTGTGATGCCGGTATCGGAAGGGTTGTTCTTTCGAGGTGCGCTGCAACGCGTTCACCCGATTCCGGTGGTGGCGCTGCTGGCAAGTGTATGGTCGATCGTGCTTTTTTTCCCTAATCTCGGATTGGGGAGAACACCGGCTGTCGGATTTGTGATGGGAACGGCATTGGTTGCGCTCAACTTTTTGTACAGCTATGTCCATTTTCGGCACGGATTAGCAGCCAGTTTTTTCTGCCAGATCAGTGCGGGGACGCTCATTTTGCTGGTGCCACGACTAATCAGCTTATAAGTGGGAAGCCAAGTGTTCAAACGCCGCATACATAAAATCGATTATTCGGTGGGCGGCTCCCAAAGGCGAAGGCGTTCCAGATGGCAGGTAGCCGGGACACTCTGAGCATAACAGAAAAACGCTATTTCACCACTTGGATAGGTTTCGTCGGTGAAAGCGATCACTTCGCTCCCGTTAATACCTAGTGTAAAATTGCCGTTTCCATCCGCCTCGACACTTAAGGTGTTCTGTGCTGCGCCCGTATGAATCACGGGGTGTATGGTCCAACCCTGAATCTCCCGGATTTTCAGGTTATCCTTGAAGATCGCTACCAGATAACGACCATCGTTGGAGATACCAAAATACATAAAATTTTTGCCGTCCTGGTAGTTATACCAGATGCCATAACGCGCACCCAGGACGGAATTTTCGAGCAAGCGAATGTCGGCTTCGAGAAGATAACGGCTGAAGCGCTGACCCTCCATTGATCCCCAGGAGACGCCAAATTCGCGACTGCGAATGTCGGTCAGGCTGATCTCGTATGCGCCAGCGACCACACTATTGGCGTAGGTAGTGTCCTGGCCCTGGAACCAATCGTAGACACTGCGCCCTCCTAAAAAATCTTCGTCCAAGATTAAATCATAATCAGGGTGATCCCCTGGCTGGCTTGACGGCGTGGGTGTGATGAGAGCCACTTCTTCTTCGGAAATATACTCCATACTATAAACTGCGCTCAGGCCGTCATCGGCGGAACGCAGCACGTTAGTGCCAAAGTTCCAATTCTCCGCTTTGGCGAATGTGGTGATTCCCTGCCCCAAAACCTCAGCCCCTGCAAACCATTCGTAGAGCACCCCTTCGGACTGACTCACTACTCCCGCCAGCGGGTCGTCCACAGGATCGCCGACGGCTAACCAGTTATCAAACCCACGTGAGAGATTGAGGGCGAGGGCCAAAAGACCCAATTTTTCGGCACCGAGATAACGGCTGTTATGCAGCGCTAAAATCCACAGCGTAACAGAAGTGGACCGGGTATCCAGACTGAGTTCAAGTGGATAATCAGCCAAGTTGAACTGATCGGTGGGATCGCCTGAACGATTGGCCGGGTATAACAAATAACTGCTGTGGCCCTGACCATCAGCTAAAACCATAAATAACTGGGCGGAGGTATCAGGTTCACGATTGAGAAGTTCAACGGAACGCACTGTTACGCGGACACGGGCACCCGCATTAAGGGTCATATTCTCGTGAAGCGCCAGCGTGGATGGGGTTGGCGCAGGCGTGCGGGTGGGGGCAACGGATGACGAGGAGGTGTTATCTTCCAGCACGGTACAGGCTAACAAAAAGCAGAGCAATACCAGGCTAAAAATCCGATATTTCATAACTATCATCCGCGCGGGTGCTTACGAGCAAAATAGCCATAAATCCAACGCATGGCTTCGAGGCCTGTTTCGGGGAGGCGCTGGCCTGTTTCGAGCTGGTGACCAATGCCAGTAGCTGATAAAACGCGCTCGTTAATTTGGTCGGACAAAATGCCGATTATATCGGCCAGATGCTGGCAGTCTTCGGCAAACTGGTCCTGAATGCGGCGCTGGTTGTAGAGAGATAAACTGGCCCATAAACTATCCAGTTCAGCGGACAGCGCCTTGATACTCAACTTAAAAACACGTAGATCGGCGGCCTGCAAACCATTCAGAAGCCGGATCATCGCATCTGTTTCGCGCAAGAACATGGCCGCAGACCGATTGCCGAAGATATGGGTCATGGACTCACGTTCCAGATTGAGCGAGAAAATTTTCCGCTGCGAAAAATGACCGCCGATAAAAAAGAGCAGGTCAACTCCTGTTTGGGGCAAGGCCTGGGCATGAACAAACGACTCGGCTACGGATGCTTTGTTCCGAGCACGGGTTCGCTTTTGACCTAAGTCAAAAACCTGCTGCACGATTTGAGACACATTCGCGGCAATTCGCTGGCGCTCTTCTTCAGACAGGCCGCCCGTCATGGTGTCGAGATCGCGGCGCAGACGGTGTTTGGGCGGGAGTTCTTTTTGGGAATGGTAGGTCGTGGCGAGATCAAAGAGCAGGTGGACGGTGATGTGAACATCATCCGCAAAACGCATCAGGCCCGAGTCGGTCAAAACCAGGCGCATCAAAGTGGCCGCCTGTAATGCCTCACCGATGGGCGCGCCAAGAGTCTGTGTGAAATAGGCAGTTAACTTGGGCACTTCGGACAGCGGCATCACCCGTATAAAACGGCGCAGCAACTCCAGTGCGGCATCGGATACTTCGGTGTTCCACCGGAGAGATGACCACACCTGGGTAACGAGCGGCGCGCCCGTATTCCTGGTTTGAATTGCATAATCGACCAAGACAGAACCGATACGCAGCGCATCCAGCGCATTGTGAGCACGCGCATAAAACTGAAGCAACTTCAGCGCGTTTTCGTGTCCGATGGTCCGAATCAGATTACTGTCGTTAAAAAGCAGGGTGGTTAAGCGGCGGGCGGGATATTCCTGATCAGCCGCCCACTGGCGATTGATCAAGGCGGCACAGTAGATCATCGCGCGAGGTTCCGAGCGGAGTTGATCGCCTTCGAACTGCTTCAGGGCTATCGTTAATTCCTCGTTGGAAAGCGGTGTCATCAGGAAGATTTCGCTCGCCAACTTCGTGAATTCATCGAGGCGTTCGGGACCAAAAAGGGTGTTCTGATAAAACTCCAACTGCACAGCAGCCCGATCATACTCGTGTGTGTGAAGCAACAATTGAACTAAAACGCGTGGACCGGGCGGTTCAAGCACGCGCAAAATGGAGATTTCGCTAAAATCTTCGATGATATGCTGGATCAGGGTTTCAAAACGCGCAATCTGAGGTGACTGGGCCATGACTAAAAGCGCCTGAAGCGCCCCTGTATCCACCAGTTCAGAACGGCGCAAATACATAGCCCACTCAGCTAAACGCGCCAAAATAAGCATACGGCGACCATCCCCAAAGACGCGCGCGCCCATATCTAAAACGTGCGGCGGCGCGGGATGCCGGGGTTCGGGTTGGAGATGGGATAAGGCAACCTGGGTGGGTTCGGGGAGTTGGCAGACGAGTTCTGCATCTCCAAGCAGCCGGAATAATTCACCAGGAGGCATAGACTCGACGGCTAAAAGAAACAATTCACGAGCGAGAGTTGGATTAGAACGAGCCGGAACCTGAAGGGCCAGCACTAAATCGGACATCACCTCCGCGAAACGCAAGGCAGGCGGCAGCGCGCGGAGATGGGCCAGAAACTCTAATGCTGGTTTCGGATCGGGACGCTGAAGCAGGTCATTCAAATGATGTTGGGCAGACTTGTGCAACAAGGTGATCCAGCTTGGGGATGCGGATTCGGGTACACGGAGCAACCAACGTTCAAGCAGGTGATAAACTACACCGTGTTGAGCGGCCGCCTGCAATTGTTCGGTCACGGCAGTGGCGAGAGCTTGATTGGCAACCGCACTGGTCGGAATCAGATCGGCGGATTCCGGTTCATTCAGGGCAAGCGCGAAGGCCAGCAGATGACGGGTATAAGCCAACCGCAATTCATCTGACAGGGTAGGGTCTTCGCGTAAAATTGCGGCTACTGTTTCACGATCCGCAGGCTGGTTATTGCGCACGGCCTCATCAATTGCAGCACGGTGAGAAACCCACTTTAGGGCCTGACTCAAATTCTCCTTGTGCATGGCACGCCACACTGCCGTGCGGGATAACTGCGCTGTCTGCTCAATCACCAGGGATGGGTCAAGGCGGAGTTGAGCGATGATGTAGCGGCTGTAGGAATCATCGGGAGCCGGGGTGAGCAATTTGCCATTATTCCAGTCGTAGACCAGATGGTTCGACGGCGGCACTGACTGGCTGAAAAATTTAATCTGGGCGGGCGAAGGGGATGTCTCTTTGACATGAGTGGCGAACGTGATTCCTATGCGCGCAGGGACAGGGAGCAAACAGAGCAACCCTTGAACAAAACGCAGCCGCTTGTCCAACGATGCCGGGCTGTTGACAATTGCCAAAGGTAAGCCTTGAACCAGCCCCGATAAGATGCCCTCGACATTTTTGAACGAATCCTGGCAGTATAACAGCAAGTCGTTCAGGGAATTGGTTTGTTCTTCATCGGTAAGCTGAACCGGATCGCGAAATTCGTAGGGCACAAGGTTGAATTTGGAAGCGGAAAAGGACGGCATTTCGGTGAGGGCCAGCGAACGGAACGACAGCACATTTCCGCCCAGCGCACGCAGTACCGCTAATGGAACCAAGATATAGAGCACCTGAGGTAGATTCGCATCGTTGAACTGCGACTTGGTCAGAATAAAGTCGATGGTATCGCCGCGAAAAAGACCTAATGCGCCAGGCATATCGTCCGCAGGGGCGAGTGGCGCAAGAGGCGCAAGGCGCAAACATTCGGCCACCTGGGCAGGGGTAAGGTTGGGTGTGTGCGCAATTACACCAGGAGGGTCTGCGCTGCCCACAAGGGTACCAAAATAGAGACGGTCTAACTGAAATAGCTCTGCCACTGCTGCCCTATCCGTTGATCGTAACCACGCCCCAATTCGCTAATTGTACAGGAAGCTGGATTTGAAAGCTAAGAAAGCAAAAAACGCCTTAGCGCTTCCACTGCACGGCCACGCATCGAAATCTGCATTTTGGCTTCACGTAACATTTCACCATAGGTTTGAGTATAACCGTCGGGCTGGAAGATGCTATCCCAGCCAAAGCCAAACTCGCCACGTGGGGAAGCTGTGATGGTTCCTTCGCTCTGACCGCGAAACACATGCAGATCATGACCATCGAACAAACACAAGATCACAGTGGCACGTGAGCGACGATCCGACCATGCATTTAACTGGCGGCACAAGCCTTCTTCGCCGACTGTTTTTAGCACCCACTTGATCAAAGCGCCGGGGAAACCATTCCAAGCCAGGATTTCTAATCCGGTGTCTTCGACTAAGACGGAGCCGGTTTGTAAATGCTCATATGCTTTACGAGCTTTGTAGGCGGCAACTTCGACAGGATCGAGAGATTGGATTTCGGGAAGGTCGAGGGAAATACGCTCAACTTCTACACCGGACTCTAACAGCGCACCGCGAATTTCACGGTATTTTTCTTCGTTGGAGGATACAAAATAGAGCTTATTCATGAGTAGTCTGATCTTTCGCTGGGCCAATTCATGGCGCATATTTTACCCTGCAAAATGGTACTTTTTAGCGAGATTTTCGTTATCGGCTAACTGACACTCGACCAGACATCGAGTATGATCAAAGAAACAGTCTATTTTTGATGGGAGACGCTTACATGACGACACTGGACCAAATTAGAGAAGCACATCAATTATTGGCCGATTTTAATTATGAGCTACACCCAGTAGAACGGGGTTATGCTAACCGGACGCTGCATATTAATCTGTCAAATAATACTATTACGAGCAAACCCGTTAGCCAGGAAATGAAGGACATTTTTACGGGGGGGCGTGGATTTGGCCTGTGGCTGTTATGGAATGCCGTAAGCGGAAAAACACGGTGGAATGATCCTGAAAATGAGATTGTGATCGCGGGAGGGCCAATTGGTGGCATTACCGCTTATCCTGGATCGGGTAAATCGACAGTGGTTACGCTGTCGCCGCTGACGAATGTGCCGATTGACAGTAATGTGGGGGGATATTTTGGCCCATATCTGAAATTTGCCGGGTGGGATGCGCTCGAAATTCAGGGGATCGCAGAGCGGGATGTCATTGTTGTTATCGATGGTGATGAGGGGCGTGTGACGATTGAGGAAGCACCGCTTGAACAGATCGACTCACATTTGCTGGGACGCGAACTGACCGAAATGTATTCGGCGGACGAGAAGGATCGCAAAAACGTATCGGTGGTATCGGCGGGTCAGGCGGCGGAATATGTGCGGTACTCGATTATGAATTTCAGCTTCTATGATCTCCGTCGAAAAGAAATCCGCGTTAAACAGGCGGGGCGCGGCGGCTGTGGGCGTGTATTCCGGCAGAAGCGGATCAAAGCGCTGGTGGTACGCTACAGCAGTATGAAGGGCGACAGCAATAATCCAGCAGATATGGATCTGATTCGCAAAGCGGGGAAACGAATTAACCAGGAAATTTCGGATCTCGACAGCAAGCAGAATAATATGCGCGAAGTCGGGACGGCTCATCTGCCGCCAATTATGGATCACTTTGATCTGCTGCCAACCCATAACTACCGCTATGGATCACATCCCGATGCGGCAAAACTGGATACGGCAGTATGGGATAAGCTGTACACACACGGCATACCGGATGGGTGCTGGTATGGGTGTACGCTGGCCTGCGCGCATGGAGTTGATCATTTCCACTTGCAAACAGGCCCGTATAAAGGAGAAGTCGTGCTGGTGGATGGGCCGGAATATGAGACGATTGCCGGATTGGGATCGAATATTGGCATGTTTGATCCGCTGGCGATTCTGGAGATGAACTTCTACTGCGATACATATGGAATCGATACGATTTCGCTCGGCAATTCGATTGCATTTGTTATGGAATGCTACGCCGAAGGAATCCTTAATAAAGAGCGGACAGGCGGACTGGAACTGGATTGGGGGAATGCCCTGGCGGCACTGGAACTGCTTCACCAGATGGCACGTGGTGAGGGCTTGGGGGTGATCGTCGGACAGGGTATTCGATATATGAAGCAGTACTTCGCGGAACATTTTGGCGGCGATCCCAAGTTTATGCATGATATTGGCATGGAAATTAAGGGGCTGGAAATCTCGGAATATATGACGAAGGAGTCGCTGGCCCAGCAAGGCGGCTATGGGATGGCGTCGAAGGGACCGCAGCATGACGAAGCATGGCTGATCTTTATGGATATGGTGCGGAAGCAACTTCCGACCTTTGAAGCAAAAGCTGAAGCGCTGCATTATTTTCCGCTGTGGCGGACATGGTTCAGCTTACATGGACTGTGCAAGCTGCCCTGGAACGATATTATGCCTGCGAATAACAGCCAAACCGCAGAACCGCATAAAGTGCCTGAACACGTAGAAAACTATACCTGGCTGTATGAAGGGCTGTCGGGTAAACCGACCACGCCAGACGATCTGATCCAGCAATCGGAGCGGGTATATAATTTTCAGCGGCTATTTAACTTAAGAATGGGATATGGGACACGGAAATATGATTATCCCCCGTATCGCGCTATGGGTCCCGTGACCGTGGATGAGTATGAGTCACGGGTGGAACGATATGATGGGCAACTACGCGATCTGGTGGGGATTGATCCAAGCGGGATGACCACCGAAGAAAAATTGGCGAAACTGCGAGTCTACCGGGAAGCGCAGTATGAGACGCTGGTGGATAATGTGTATACGCGGCGTGGTTGGAGTGCGAAGGGAATCCCCACGATGGAAAAAGTGAAAGCATTGGGAATCGATTTCCCTGAAATTGTGGAGCTAATCCAGCAAAACGCTTAGTGAGTTAGCCCTCGAAATTTTAAAACCCCTGCCTGTGTGTAGGGGTTTTTTTTTAAAGATGTTTAAAGTATTAGCTCCCAAGATTTAAACCTCACTTTCTATCATCTTTATACACTCCGGTGATTATCTGGTCATTCAGGGTCAATTTGCCCTAATTCTTAACGAGCAATCAATTGAGGAGAACTCTATGCAATACAACCGTTGGATGAAAGTTTTGGGATTGGCGCTTATTCTGACACTCGTGATTCCCTTGTCCGCTGCGTTTGCGCAAGATGGTGGGGAAGCCGAACCTATCGTTCTGCCAGAAGTTGATCCCTTGAGCGTAACCGGAGATATTGCCATCGCAGGAAGTTCGACTGTGGAGCCGATTACCGTAGCAATGGCTGCTCGTTTGAATGATGATGGCTTCAGCGGCAATATTACAGTGGCCGAAACCGGCACCGGCGCGGGCTTTGAGCGCTTCTGCGTTGAGGGTTCGACCGACATCAACAATGCCAGCCGTCCCGTTAAGGACTCTGAACTCGATAGTTGCGCTGCCATCGGTCGTGAAAACGTGTTGGAGTTCCGCGTTGGTACGGATGCGATCACTATCGTTGTGAACAAGGAAAACGACTTTGTAACCGAGTTGAAGCGCAGCGACCTGATCAAGATTTTCACCGGCGAAGTCAAGGCCTGGAACGAAATTAATCCTGAATGGCCCGCCGAAGCGATCCAACTGTACACTCCCGGCACCGACAGCGGTACGTTCACGTTCTTTGGTGAAGCTGTTCTGGGTACCAAGGGCATTTATGCAGAAGAAGAAGCTCGCACTGATGCTCTTCTGGCTGCTGAACCCACCGTTAGCGAAAATGACAACACCCTGGTTGAAGGTGTACTGGGCAGCCCTTACGCGATTGGGTACTTTGGCTTCGCCTACTACCTCGCCAATCAAGACAATCTGACCGCCATCGCCGTTGCCAACGATATTAGCTACGATGAAGCCGAAGCGTTGGTTGTTGTTCCCGAAGAAGAATGGGCCGCCGCCGAAAAACCGATTGAATATATCATTCCTGACGAAGAAACCGCTGAAGCGGGTACCTACATGCTGAGCCGCCCACTCTTCATCTACAGTGATGCGAGCATCCTCGCTGAAAAGCCCCAGGTAGCTGCCTATATCAACTACTACCTGACTAATGCCAACGAAGTTGTCACCGAAGTTGGTTACTTCCCGGTCAGTGTCGAAGTCCTCAATGCCTCCAATCAGGCATGGCTGGATGCAATGGGTGTGGAAGCTGTCCAGTAGGGTTTAGGGCTGTACATAAACAGCAGGTTGTTGGGGAGGGGGTAGCTCCTCCCCAATTTTCGAGCCTGACAGCCGTTGAAGAAATCTGAGGAAAACAATATGGACATCCTGATCCAGCAAAAGAGCAGCTTATTGGCTGGTGTACGTGGCGAAGAACTGGTGCTACGGAAGCAGTTTCGGCGAGGGGAAGCCTTTATTCAAGGGTTCCTATTTTTTTGCGGATTTGTGACGATTTTTACCACCCTCGCCATTGTTTTTGTGCTGGGTCGGGAATCACTGCTGCTGATTACATCTGAGTATATGGATGGGAGCGGCAATATCCATACAGTGGATGTGCTGGATTTTGTAAACACCACACACTGGCAGCCGCACCGCTACGAACTTGGTGTAGCGCCGCTGGTGGCTGCAACGGCACTTAGTTCGTTGATTGCGATGCTGGTCGCTATCCCGCTCGGCTTGGGATCCGCGATTTATCTAAGCGAATATGCATCACCGCGTATACGGAATACCTTAAAGCCGATCCTGGAAGTGTTAGCGGGCGTGCCGACGGTTGTGTATGGTTTTTTCGCGCTGCAATTTATGACGCCACTGTTGAAAGACATGTTTGGAAACCAAACGGTGGAAACCTTTAATCTGGCGTCGGCAGGCGTTGTGATGGGAATTATGATCCTGCCGCTAGTCGCGTCGATGAGCGAGGACGCCCTCAGCGCGGTACCGCGCTCGCTGCGTGAAGCCTCGTATGGGCTGGGATCAACCAAGCTGGAAACGACCATTCGCGTTGTGCTGCCCGCGTCGGTTTCGGGCATTATTGCCGCCTTTATTATTGCGATTTCGCGCGCAATTGGCGAAACGATGATCATGGCAATTGCGGCTGGCGCGCGTCCAAACCTGACAGCGAATCCTTTTGAGTCGGCATGGACGATGACGGGCTATATTGCCAGTATCAGCGGCGGCGATTTGGGTTACGACACCTTGGATTATAACAGTATCTTCGTGGTGGGACTGCTGCTGTTTGCGATGACTTTTATCCTTAACGTGATCAGCCGGGCTGTGGTGGCGCGTTTCCGTGAGGTCTACGATTAAGTATGGCGAGTTCTAGCGCACTCTTTGCTGTTGTCTTTTTTTGCCTGGTGTTGGGACTGAACGGTGCCCTATCGATTCCAGTTATCGCTGCGAGAAGAGGATATAGTCCCAAACTTGGAATGCTCGCTGGCTTTGCGGCGGGGTTCGCCGGAACATGGCTAAGTGCGTTGCTGATTTGGCAGATCGCCAGTGATGGTGTGGGCGTGATTGGAAGTGTCGTCGGCGGGTTAGCCACACTGACTGCTATACGACGACTTATGCCAGCCCGTGAACTACAACAGAATGCGCTGCCCGACGGACAAGCGCTTCATCGCAATGTACTGGCACGGCATCTACGCGGCGGGTTGATGCGTGGGCTGTTTGTGGCATCTATTGTTATAGCGCTGGTTTCGCTGGCGACATTGGTCTGGACGATTGTAAACAAAACAGTGGGATATACTGCCACACAATATGTTGTTGAGCCTGAAGACCTGACGATCAATGGTGAGCCAACCGGGCGAAAGATTGACGATCTGTCCAAAAATGAATTGACACTGGTATTAGCGGAAGGCGTGCGAGTTGCTCGATTACGCGTTTTTGTCTTGCAAGAAGTCACAGGAGCCAGCCAAGATGAATTTGCCGGTCTCAGCCAGGAGCCGATCAAAGCGGTTCTAAGTGGGAAACAGTATCCGGCTGAATTAGCCGAGCTGCCTTTTAATAAGCTGGATGCGAATCAGGCCGCATCTTTGCTGGATGCGAATCTTTCGGAAGAGGAACTTAAAACAATTGTGATGGACGAAATTGTCCAACCACAACTGGTTAAGGGATGGTCCCTGTGGGAATCGCTGACCCATAAGGAAGGCATTAAAAGGACAATCCAGGAGGATTTTCCGAAGGCGCGACTGGAATGGCATTCCTGGTTGAACTGGCGATTTGTCACAAGCGCATTGGACCCACGCCGCCCAGATGCAACCGGACTGCGCCCAGCGCTAATCGGATCATTGATGATCATTGTGTTTACTATTCTCGTGGCTTTTCCGATTGGTGTCGGTGCGGCCATTTATCTGGAAGAGTATGCATCGGATAACGCTTTTAACCGTTTGATCCAGACGAATATCAATAACCTGGCCGGGGTGCCTTCGATAATCTATGGCATGTTAGGGTTAGCGATTTTTGTGCGGTCACTGGAATCGCTGACCAGTGGAAATGCCTTTGGAACTTCGACCGCAAATGGTCGGACGATTGCATCGGCGGCGTTTACACTGGCACTGCTGATTCTGCCGCTGATTATTATCAACGCGCAGGAAGCAATCCGCGCTGTGCCCAGTTCACTGCGACAAGCGAGTTATGGGCTGGGCGCGACCCAGTGGCAGACGATCTGGAATCATGTTTTGCCTTACTCCTTGCCGGGCATCCTGACAGGGACGATTCTGGCGATTTCACGCGCGATTGGTGAAACCGCCCCGCTGATTCTCGTGGGAGCAGCAACCTATCTAACGCAGGATCCAAAAGGGCTGTTTTCAAATTTCACCGCACTGCCGATGATTATCTATCGCTGGACAACTTATCCACAAGCTGAATTTCGCAACGCCGCCGCAGCCGCTATTGTCGTCCTGCTGGTGTTGTTACTGAGTTTGAATTCAATTGCGATTGTTCTGCGCAATCGCTTTAGCAGGAGACTTTCATGACGGCCAGCAAGTATGCGATTGAAATGGAAGACCTCAGCGTCTATTATGGCAATTTTCTTGCTGTAAACGCGGTGAATTTGAAAATCGAGCACAACAAGATCACGGCGCTGATCGGACCATCGGGATGTGGGAAAAGCACGTTGCTGCGCTCGATTAACCGAATGAATGATCTGGTGCCCAATACCCGAACAACAGGCCATATCTGGTTCCGTGGGATCAACCTGTATGATCAGGAAGTTGATGCCGTTGAAGTGCGCCGCCGGATTGGGATGGTTTTTCAAAAGCCGAATCCTTTTCCGAAGTCGATTTTTGAAAATGTCTCATATGGGCCGCGCGTGTTGGGGGTGCGGGATAAAGCCGTGTTAAATGAGATTGTTGAACGCAGTCTGCGGCAGGCGGCTTTGTGGGATGAAGTAAAAGATGACCTGAAAAAGTCGGGGTTGGCACTGTCCGGCGGGCAGCAGCAGCGGCTGTGTCTCGCGCGGGCGCTGGCGGTGGAGCCGGAAATTATCCTGATGGATGAGCCGTGTTCGGCACTAGACCCGATTGCGACGCTGCGTATTGAAGAGTTGATGCGCGAGCTGAAGCAAAACTATACGATTGTGATCGTAACGCACAATATGCAGCAAGCAGCGCGCGTGTCGGACTTTACGGCATTTATGCTGTCGAATGAACGGCGGGCGGGCGAACTGGTTGAATTCGATCATACCGAGAAGTTGTTCAACCACCCGGTTGACTCACGGACAGAGGACTATATTACGGGACGGTTCGGATGAGTCGGAGCGGCGCGATTCACAGCGACCAGATAAACTCGGTGAGATTTGTCAGTTTCAAGGCCGGCCTCCAGAAGAGTTAAAACGTAATGTGTATCGTAATGTTTCTTTGTTATCATTTAACTAATCGAACTGGTCCTAATGCTTCTAGTCCACCACCCGCTTTCCCCAGGACATCACCATCCCCGACCAGTTCAGTGCAGAAAAGGACCGTTGAGCTAGCGGTCCTTTTTGATTTTGATGAGATGTGCGCGACATGCTATCTTTGGGGAGCGATTTATTTTCTTAAGGAATTTTGACTATGACAACAAAACTTGTATCTCAATTGACTTTAGAAGAAAAAGCCGCCCTATGTGTGGGGATCAACGCATGGCAGACCTACGCGGTTGAACGGCTTGGCATTCCATCGATAACGGTATCGGATGGGCCGCACGGAGTCCGGCGGGCACAAGAACTTGCGGACAGCAGCCTGCCCGCGACGTGTTTTCCGACGGCATCGGCACTCGCATCGAGTTGGGATGTTGAGCTTATTCGTCAGATGGGACAAGCACTAGCAGATGAATGTATTGCTATCGGGGTCGATGTTTTGCTTGGCCCTGGCAACAATATGAAACGGTCTCCTTTGTGTGGCCGCAACTTCGAGTACTTCGCGGAAGACCCCTATCTGGGCGGGGAAATGACAGCGGCGTTTATCGATGGTGTGCAAAGTAACGGGGTCGGCACATCGCTCAAGCACTTTGCCGCGAATAATCAAGAAACAGCGCGCATGACTGTTAATGCGCAAATTGATGAGCGGACGCTGCGTGAAATTTATCTGGCGGGGTTCGAGCGGGCGGTCAAAAAGAGCCAACCCTGGACGGTTATGTGCGCCTATAACCGCTTAAACGGCCCTTATGGCTCGGAAAACCACCGGCTTTTAGTTGATATTTTAAAGGAAGAATGGGGATTTGAAGGATTGGTTGTGTCTGACTGGGGGGCGGTCCATAACCGCGTGACTGCCCTCGTCAATGGGCTGGATTTGGAAATGCCTGGCCCACAGGAAGTACGGGTTCGGCGAGTGGTTGAAGCCGTACAAAACGGCGAGTTGGATGAAGCGGTGTTGGATGAGGCAGTTGACCGAATTCTGCGTATTGTATTCAAAGCAAAACAAACGAAAAAAGGCAGCACTCAAATCGATATTGATGGACACCACGCTCTCGCGCGCCAGATCGCGGGCGAAACAATGGTGCTGCTCAAGAATGATAATTTGCTACCGCTGCGGAATGTGAAGAAGCTGGCAGTTATTGGGAAAGCGGCCAAAGAACCTTATTTCCAGGGGGGTGGCAGCTCGCATATCAACCCCACCCGAGTTGATATTCCGCTGGATGAATTGCAGAAACTGGCAACCGGGGTCGAAATCAGCTATGCAGACGGATATACCATGCAAGATGAGTTCGATCAGACGCTGATAGATGAAGCTGTCAAGATTGCGGCACAAGCCGAAGTTGCGCTCCTTTATATCGCACTGCCCCCATTCAAAGAATCGGAAGGCTATGATCGGCCTGATATTGATTTGACAGAACAAGAAGTTGCGCTGATCAAAGCGGTGACAGCCGTACAGCCGCGCAGCGTGGTTATTCTCAATAATGGGTCGGCGGTTGCTATGAGCGAGTGGATCGACGGGGCGGGCGCTGTGGTGGAAGCGTGGATGATGGGGCAAGCCGGCGGCGGCGCGATTGCGGATGTCCTATTCGGAAAAGTTAACCCATCGGGACGGCTGGCGGAAACATTCCCCCTGAAATTGAGCGATACACCGGCATATCTTAACTTCCCTGGCGAAAATGGCGAGGTCCGGTACGGCGAAGGGCTGTTTATTGGCTACCGTTACTATGACGCCAAAAACGTCCCGGTGTTGTTCCCCTTTGGGTATGGATTGAGCTACACGACGTTTGAATACCGCAAGCTGCAATTATCGAAAAAAGCGATTAAGGCGACAGACGGCCTCAATGTGACTGTTGAAGTGAAAAATACGGGGCCAGTGGCGGGAAAAACTACTGTGCAAGTGTATATACACGACTGCGAATCAGAACTGATCCGGCCTGAGAAGGAACTCAAAGGCTTTGCCAAAGTTGCCTTGAATCCTGGGGAAACCAAAACTGTCACCATCCCATTGGATGAGCGGGCCTTCGCCTACTACAATCCCGCGTACCATGAATGGGTGGTCGAAAGCGGCGAATTCGAAATCCGGGTAGGGCAGTCTTCGGCGGACATTGACTTAAAAGAAAGTGTCTATGTCGAGACGACTCAGACCAGGGTTGCTTCTCTTCAGCGTTACAGCACGCTGAAAGAATGGTTGAATCATCCGCGTGGACAGGTTGTGCTCGAAGCGGCGCTCGCTCAGTTCATAAAGTCGATTGAGCAAACCTTCGGCGAATCGGTTCTGGCAAGTGAAGCTATTGAATGGGCCAAAGATTTGCCGCTGGATGTTGTATTTGCATTTTGGGGTCAAAAGATGGATATCACACCAGATGAGCTGGTTGAAAGTCTGCTGGCCCAACTGTAACAGAAGATTGGGGAGGCTTGGTCAGCCTCCCCAGACGCTGATTATTCGCCCTGGCTTACATATAAAAATTGCTCACTCGTTTGGCTCGACTCCGGCTCGGCGTCGTAGATAGCCTGGATTGCATCCGCAAGAGAGCGACCTGTGGCACATAAGTGGGCCAAAATGCCGCTGACAACCGGAGTAGCAAAAGAAGTGCCCGCCCAGCGCGCCCAACCGTTTGTGCTAAGCTGTCCATCGGGGAACTGGCCGATATAAATCCCCAACATCCCTTTTTCCGAATCGGTTATATTTTCGAGGCTCGCGTTGCCGCCAAAGGTGATGATTCCGGTTCGCTCAGGGGTATCGGAGAGATTGGAATAGGAGGCTACCTGCGGTTTCTGGCCGGATTCTAATTTGTTCAGCGCACCCACGCCTACCACACAATCAAAGCCAGCAGGAACGCGCGCCTGTGGACGAGGGCCGGATGACCGCCAGTCGTTACCCGCCGCAGCCACTAAAGTGGCATTCTGACTTTGCAGATGATTGCAGATCCATTCCAGCATGGAGGCTAAACGCAAGGCGAACACTCTATCCTGCGTTAAACGCGGCCAGTTTAATTTGTATTCCGGGTTTTCATGGTCTGGATCGAGGGGAAGATTGAGAGTCAGACTCAGATTGACCAAGAGCGGAAGGGAGGACTCACGCATTGCCAATTGATTTAATCCGGTTGCAATGGTTTCGAGCGTGCCGATCCCATAGTCGTTCAAAACCTGAATCAGGTGGAGCCGGGCCGAGGGCGCAATGGTATGAATAACACCTGCTACAAACAAACCGTGATCGGTCATGGGATAATCATGCCCGGAAATTCCATAATAGGAAGCTGGGTGATTGAGCGGATTCATCCGGGCAGGATCGGCATAGGTAAGGCTGAACTGGTTATTGGGCAATGCAAAAACGCCATTGGGTGCCAATAACTCACGCAGCAGCGGGTGTTCGGCTCCCCAATACTGGTAGGCTTTTTCGAGCGCACAAAGTGAGGGTGCTGTATCCAGGATGGCAACTTCGACAGTTTCGGATGCCGTTCGCTGCTCGATGTTGGTTAACATCGGGATGGTGAAATCGTAGGGAAGCACACTTCCAACGGCCAGGGCTGCCCCATTGCCTGGAACATAAGGAACCGGTTTCGCGCCAGGGCCACCTGTCCCAATATGGCGGGGATAGGCTGGAGATGCCAGCCAATTGGGGGAAACAGCTTGCAGGGCAACAAGGGAACCTGAAGCGCGTGTTGTCCCTTGCTCGGTGATATGGGTATCGGTTTGTTCGATTACATTCAGCAACGTTTTATCATCGACAGGCAGATCGGCAAAAACTAACGAAAAATCATTGACAGACTGTTTAGAGCCAGAAACGGAAGAAAACATCTGAACTCGGCCCGGATCGAGTCGGATATTCGCCAAACGATCATCTCGGCTGATAAGCTCATTTTTGATAAAAGCAGTTAATTGTTCCGGGTCAAGACCGGGGGCGTGTTCGGCCAAAACTGTCAACTGGCCCTCAATAAAATAACGAAAATCGGGACGTATGGGATCGTAGCCGGGTTGTGCCATGATCTACTCCTCACCACTATAGGGCCGAAAGAGGCTCGGCGTCGCCAATCAATTGAAAAGCGCCCCAAAAGGCAGGGTGTTGATCTAAATCGCTCGCAAGCACTGCATCACGCAGGGCAGCGGATTTTGATGCTCCCAGTTGAAGTGCATGATACATGGTTTCCATTAGCGTCACGGTAGACAAATCGTCCACGCGCCACAGACTAAGCACGAGCGCTCCGGTACCTGCATATAAAAAGCCACGTCCTAAGCCAATTAATTCGTCTCCGGCAACCACATTGGCGCGACCTGTTTCGCAAGCACTCAACGTAACTAATTCGTAACTCAGATCGTTTTGGAGGATATCATCAGTGTAGAGCTGCCCATCAGCCAGATGAATATAAGACAGATCTGGTTGGTCGATCCGATGTTCGCCGTGCGCCGCTATATGCAAAAGTTTGCACGGTTCAGCAGATAAAAAAACGCGTTTGGCGTCCTGATCGCAGTAGAGTTCGCCGCCGAATAACGCGTTGACCTGCCGGGCTTCGACTAATGTCTGTGACAGCTTGCCGTCCCAGGAGTGCGCAAATACGCGTGCGCCGCCGGATCGCTGCGGTGAACGGTGAGTAAGCAGCCCTGCTGCCGGCAAAACAACCATTTCGGTTTGCTCGATCAGGTAGTTGGTTCCGTTATGGAGCAGATGGAACGGCAAATAGTGGAGCGCACCATAGGGAACCATAATTAAGCGCTGCCGACCAATAAGCTCTGCTTCTAAGGGCTTCAGCAACACATGGTATAACCGTTGGGCGAGTTGTTGCGCGAGGGGGGTAAGCTGGCGCGACGCAGGAGAAATTCCGACCTTGAGCGCACAGGTGATATTAAACTGAAACTGGCTAATGAGTTGATCGAGCGTCTGGACGGTAATGGACAGTGGGTACACATTCAGGCTCTGCTGGGTGAGGGCAAAAGCCCAAAGGTGTTGACCATCGTTGTAAAATTCGATCAGCAGTGCGCTCTCACCCAAATCATGCCGCATATCGTCCAGTGAGGGAGCCAGGGCCAGCGCGGTAGACTCGGTTTGCAAATAAAGCTGCTCGGTGATGGCACGCATCCGCCGTTCGCAGGACTGGACCGCTTGCACTGCCTGATCAATCGTGAGGTCGCTGCTCATTTCGGGTTCATAGGCAATGCGGTAATACCAATGATGTTCGGCGCGAAGCTGATTTAATTCATCCACCAAAGCCTGGGCCGCCGGATCACTGATGGGCCAGCGCAAACTCTCCCGATTCGACAAATACCCTAACATAACCTGGGACTTGGCGCGTTCCAGGGTTTCTAACGCAGAATGCGTTTCACCTTCGCGCAGATGCAACCGGATCAGCGCGTTGAGCGCCTCACCCTTATCTTCCATAAAACCGGGACGAAGAGTAATGGTTAAACCGCGCTGCAACCGCTCGATGGTCGCGGCGGCGGCATAATATTCACGTTTGGCGCGTCGATAATTGCCCTGGGATTCCATCGCCTGCCCCAGCAACACATGCGCGCTATGCGCGAGCTCTGGCACCCGGCTGTGCCGCGCGGTGCGCAAAATATCCTGCGCGGACCGGATCGCGGCGGGAGATTTTTCACTGGCTAAGAGAATCTGCGCATCCAAGAGGGAGGCAAAAGCACCGTTTGTCCGCTGCCCGGCTGACGCAAAATCGATCACGGCGAGTTGGGCCTCATGCTGCGCTTTATCCAAATCCCCTTGCTGAAGCGCAATTCTTCCCCGACGGAGATGAATTGTCCCTTTCCATGCCGCAGAATCCAGGGAGGAAAAAATAGTTTCGGCGGTTTCAAGGGCAGATTGGGCTGCATCCAGGTTCAATAATTCAGCTTCCGCAGCCGCCAGATGGCCGAGTGTACAGGCACGTTCATAGTCCGCGCCGAGACTTTCAAAATCTGAGGCGACCTGACGGGCGAGATCACGGGCTTCCTGATAACGATTTAAGGCAAGGTAACATTCCACCATCACGCGACGGGCGGAAGCATACTCGGCGGGGAACTGCCCTACTAACAAACTCTGGATGCGATGTAAAATTTGCAGCGCGTGCCGGTAGCGGCCCTGAGATTGAGCAATATAAGCAATGTTTAATTCTGCTACCGCAGCGCCGCCCAATTCGCCACGTTCTGTTAAAATCTGGTGGGCACGCTCATAATAGGCCAGCGCCTGACGAAAGTCGCCCAAAAAATTGTAGGCATAACCGATATTGGTATAAAGCATGCCGAGATAATTTTTTCCTGGTTCACCAAGCGATTCCGAAATCTTTAAAGCGTCGTGGTAGAGTGTGAGTGCGTGATGATGGTCGCCCAGCAGGTCATAGACGATGGCGGTGTTAATATGCAGGCGCAAGAGAATTTCATCAGAACCGGATTGAACCAATATCTGACGGGCCAGTTCGCCTTCATCCAGCGCCTGGCGGACTCGATTGAGATCGACACTAATTAATAAACGACCAATCCGAGTACGCGCCCAGCCAATCTGATTGTGAGCCGTTTGAAACAGTGTTCCTGCCTGATCAAGCAGGTCCCAGGCAGATTCAATTTGGCCGAGAAATTTGAGTGCATCACCCCGCGCCATCAGCCCCAGCGCTTCCTGATACAGGTCGCAGCGTGCCTGACCGATTTGCACGATCAAGTCCGCTAATTCAAGGGAGCGGTTGGCGTTAATCCACCAATAACGATCTGCTTCACGCTTGAGATGATCGATGAGATGATCCGCTTCCTGCTGGGAGAACAGCAAGGCACGTTCACGTACTGATGAGGGGGCATCCAACAACGTCTGAACCAGATTTTCAACCGTCATAGGTCTGTAAAAACCACATCCTTCAGCAAAATGGTTTGTCCCCCGATGGAAGTAATGCAAAAGTTAGTTGGATAAAGCTGGAAGGGAACCTGACGAAAACTACCCCATTCGTCTACGACAACGGCGGCTTGCAAGGTGTCGCTTTGCATAATTTCGACAATTGCGCCAAACCATAGCTGTTGATCGGGGGCTGCAAGCTGACCTGTGAGCAGGGTTCCCTGCGCGGTTGATTCTACAGCCAGAAAAATAGTGATATCTCCGGCCTGGGCGACCAAAGGCCCTTTGTCTACGCCACGCACGGCCAAAGCCGCCGTTTTGGGCAGTAACTGGGCAATCCGTTCTCCGAGGAAAGGCCGCATCCGTTTAGGTTTGATTTCGGGTGGCACTTTTACGAATTCAGTGATTTCGATTTCCAAAAAACGCTGTAATTCGGCCAATTCATCGCTACACCGAACGCATAACTTGAGATGTTCCGTAATCTCCTCGTCATGGGACGACTGCTTGAAATAGTAGTTGCCTAGTTCCTGCGGCGTTGGGCAATTCCAACGATGAAGCTTGACTCTCAGTTTCTGTTCAATCTGCCTGGCGCGAGTTAACCGAGCGGTGCAATCCGGACAAAGGGCGAGATGCTGCTGCACCGAAAATTCCGCTTCACCATCTAATGCGGCGGTGATTTCATCTTCCGTAAGCGGGGGGGGATTTGTGCATGACATCCGAAAAAACCTCGGCTCTGAGATACGTATTTTAATCGTATGAATGCAAAAAAGGGTGGGCTATCACACTTTTGCCCATTGTTGAAGTTCCGAATCACCACGCAAAATACGCCGGATGCGTTGTAGAGCTACCGATACTTCGCGCGGCGTGTGCCAATGCTGCGGATAACGATCTACGATTTCAGCGGGTTTGAGATCCTGGACAAATACGATATGAGCTAACAAACGATCTTTGGCATCGGGGAGGAGTTCACAAATGCGGAACCAGAGGTCTGTTGTATTCATATCTGAATCAATATAGTCATTGTCGCCAATCCAGTGAGCCTCTTCCAGATCAGCCAACCGCGCGACTGACTGTGTGCGCAAATACTGGGCTATGGATGTATGTACACACAGCTTGAGGTAAGCCATGATCTGGGATAGAGCAGCGAACTGCGCGAACTTCGTTCCCCGGAGCGCAAAATAAAAATTAGTCAGGGCGAAACTGGCAAAATAGTCGGCATTTTCGCTCGTCTGAATAAAACGAGGATGATGATAAACCCAATTTTGAACCTGGGATTGGTAGATTTGGTAGACACGCGAGAATGCCTCGGCCTGTTCTTCGGCTAGTGCGCGGCGCAGGAGTTCAAAACAAAACTGTGGATCGTAAGACTGTTGGCGGTAGAACTTCTGGGTATCACCAGCACAATGAGAGGCAAGATCATCAACCGTCAGGATAGATAGGTTCATAGGAGCCGCTTTTTATTCTTTTATAGCATTTTTTATAGTACCAGCATCCTCGCAGAATCACAATTCAGCTTACATGAATTTATTTGTGATAAGTGGTTTCAGAACGCATTCATGGAAGTATATCCAAGCAGGCCGATTTGGCAGCAATCCCTCTTTATAGATTAAACAGAAGATAACAACCAAAGGACCCACCATGAAATCGCCCAGCGTGACTAAATCAGTCATTATGATGTTGGATCAGCACTTTGGAATGCCTCGTTTCGTATCACATTCTCATCAACAATCACTACTCGGCATAGATGTGTTACCTGATACGGCTCGCACATTGGAACAATTTGCCGGGTCAAAAATTCAAACGCTGCTGATTGTTCCACAGGAATTATCAGGAGTACCGGTATATGAGCTAGAGAAGTTTCTACCTATGATTGATCACATCCTGATTCAAGATGGGAATTTGCCGAAAGCGCTCTGTGATGCCGCCGGGTATTTGCCCGCAAATCGACGAGAAGTGCTCTTCGTCAGCGCGGATCGGGTGATGCGAGGAATAGCATCCGGTCACGGTTATTTTGCGGTGCCGCATCCGGTTATTGCGGCGCTAATGATGCGGGATTATCCACTTCAATTGGTACGAGTCACCGGCGCACGAGAACAATTTGATTATGTTTCGGGCGTGGTACCTTATTTCTGTGAACGGAATGGCGATGGCTTGTGGACTCTTCTGGCGTTAGTAACTGATCTGGCGATGGCGGAATTTCTGGGACGACGGGTACGAGTCGATGTGCTGGCATTCGATTTATCTATCGAAGATCTGCTGTTCGTGCAATTCGACTGCATCAATGAGCAAATCGCCGAGGAACTTAAGCAGCACAAGGTGCTGTATTATGATGGGCACCGTATTCTGCTCGCGCTAAGACCATCGGAAAGCAACCAACAGCTTAACCTTCAAGAGACACCCGGATATTTCCAGTTTTTGCAGCCGAATCCTGATTTACTCAGTGCCGCGCTGGATGCTGATACGATGCAGCGAAATGCCAAACTCATCATCAACCGCTGGCCCAGAACATTCGTGAACGGGCTGATTAACTCAGCCCGGTGTGATTTGCTGCCCAATCTATACCCTACTACAGCTACCTTATTTCAGGCGGATGTGGATCGCTACAGTGGGGTGATTCCGCTGGATGGTAATGGGGTTATTGTTTCACGGCATGAAGCCCATCCAGATAATATCCGAGTGGTGAATGCACTGGTCAACGATTTGAACGCGATGGGATACTGCGCGTACAAGCACAGCTTTACCTTTGGCGGCAAAACACTTCATAACGTCATAGCAGATCTGCCGGGGCAGGGGTACTTCCGAGGTTCGCTCGATCTGTCAGAAAAATTTCGCCCGATTCTGATCAAATATCCCTGGCTCAAACCATTGCAAGAAGTACTGGGGGAAGAAGTGATGCGAACCGCCGAATCTGGAGAAATATCTCCGATAGAATTACGGGGTCAAATTGAGAGGCTGTTAGAATTAAAACCTTCTCAGCCCGGCCCAGGCGCGCAGCTTGTGATCGTAGGATGCCATCTGGACTCCACATCTGACGATGATGGCGAGTATAACCCGGCAGTTGATCTGGCTTCTGGTGCGGATGATGATGTGTCGGGCATTGCGGCTACCCTCGCAGTTGCACGTTATTTGGTTCAATTTAAGGGAAAACTAACGCACACCGTGCGGTTCTGTTTTTTTAATGCTGAAGAAGCAGGCATGATCGGGAGCAGTGCGTATGCGGCGATGCTCAAAGCAACAGGCGCACCTGTGAAAGCTGTGATCTGTAACGACATGATCGGATATAAGAACGATCTTCAGCGCAGTTTCAAGATTCATGCCGGATACACCGATCCCATGATACGGGATGCCAGTGTTCCGCTGGCGGAAACGATTGCATCCTGGGCGGCATGTATTGATAAGCTGCCGCCAGCACACATCTACAAGGGAACGAGCAACAGCGGCGGTCCGGATCGAAATCTATATGATGGCGCTATCAACCGCAGCAATCATGCTTCGTTTCAGCAGCAGGGGTATCCGGCAGTGATCGTATCGGGAGATTTTTTGTGCGAACCAGGAGCAGCGCGAAATCCGAATAATCACTGTGGAAACGATACCATCGTGGATTCAGTTTACGCAGCGGATATTACCTGTGCTATCGCTTTTGCTGTCAAGGAACTTGCCAGTTGAGGACGGTTCAAACAAGGGGGGAATCCTGTCCAAGTTTTTGCCTGGCTGCTAAATAAGCAGTACACTGATTGTGCAGCATTGTCAACAAAGACGCCTACTATTTTCTTTTGGAACCTTAGATTGTTGGAAATATTGCAACAAAGAGAGCGTTTTGATCCATGACAGAAATG
>CAYYNB010000002.1:65043-98909 GCA_964472565.1 uncultured Anaerolineaceae bacterium | reverse complement strand
GGCAAAATAACCTTTTTCAAACTGTCAGCAGGTTAGGATATGGTAAAAGTAGGCTACTTATTTAACCTTAATTGGGATAAAAGTAGCCTTAATTGGGATAAATGTGGGATAGATTTAACTTAAATGGCTCAAGATTTAGGCTAAATCATGGGTGATTCCAGTTAAATCGACCTGTATCATAAAGCGCCATAAAGCCTAAGGTGCAACAACCCGAATTCCACCACTTTAAATTTCCGTCACGAATGCAAAGGTCATGGGGCGGCGTTTGGTCTGGTTATAGAACATCTTCGACAGCGCATCCTGCACCGCAACCGTTAAGTCTCCCTTTGGATGAGACTCGACCACTTCCATAATTTTTATCTGCGCCATTTCGATCAGTTCGGCTGCTTCGCGTAAAAATACGAATCCGCGCGAAATCAATTCTGGCGTCTTCAGCAATAAGCCGGTTTCCTTATCAATCAATACCTGCGCAATCACAAAGCCATCGCTTGCCAGAATCTCCCGATCCCGCATCACAATTGGGCCGACATCACCAACGCCTGCACCATCCACAAACACATAACCGCCGGGTACGCGCCCGCCTACCTGGAGTGAATCGGCGGTGATACAAATCTCCGTGCCATTTTCCACGACGGCAATGTTTTGGGCCGGAATGCCTAGTTCCTGGGCCAACATGCTGTGCTGCATCAGGTGCCGCAGTTCACCATGTACGGGAATAAAAAACCTGGGCCGGATCAAGTTAATCAAGAGTTTTAATTCTTCACGGCTGGCATGACCTGAGACGTGTACCGGAGATACGGAATCGTAGATTACATGTGCGCCTCGCTGGATCAGCTTGTTGATGGTGCGGTGTACCAATTCCTCGTTACCCGGAATCGCGTGAGCCGACATGATCACCGTATCATCTTCTTCGATTTCCAACTGGCGATGGTTACCCCAGGCCAGTTTGCCCAACACGGCTGTGGGTTCACCCTGCGCGCCGGTTGCCATGATGGCAATCTTATCGCGCGGCATCTTGGCCGTTTGCTCAACCGTGACCAACAAATCTTTAGGCAAGTCGATATAACCGAGCCGCGATGCTACTTTGATGTATTCGGTCATACTATGCCCGGCAATTGCCAGCCGCCGCTCATATTTCTGCGCGACAGTGGCGACTTGCTGAATGCGCGAGATGAGCGACGCAAACGTAGCGACAATGATTCGTCCCTTCGCCGCGTGAAATACATCGTCCAGCGCCTGTTCAATCGTGGTTTCGGAGGGGGTCCACCCGGCTCGATCGGCATTGGTGCTGTCTGCTAACAAGGCCAAGACCCCGCGTTTAGAAAACTCAGCCAACTTGGCAAAATCGGGCGGCCAGCCATCAACGGGGGTGTGATCAAATTTAAAATCACCCGAATGCACAATTAGCCCGACAGGTGTATTAATACCCAGCCCGACGCAGTCGGGGATGCTGTGCGTCACATGGAAGGTTTCGATGCGGAAGGGGCCGAGTTCGATGACATCGCCCGCATGGAACACATGCAGGGGATGATCCACATGGCCCGCCTCGCGCATTTTAATTTCGAGTAACCCGGCAGTCAGAGGCGTGGCATACACCGGCGCGTGCAGCGAGTTCAAGACATACCCGATTGCACCCGTATGATCTTCGTGCCCATGTGTCACAATAATGCCCAGAATCTGCAATCCCATTTCCTCGACTTCGGTTACGACATAGCGGAAGTCGGGGATAATATAATCGATGCCCAGCATATCGTTTTCGGGGAACATAATTCCCACATCCACGATAATGGCGGACCGATCATATTCAATGAGCAGCATATTTTTACCAATTTCGCCTAAACCACCCAGTGGTATCAGGCGTAATGCGCTTTGCTCCATTGACATAAACTCCTCTAGGGGCGCAGCGTGCCCCTGTGCAAAAAACATTCAACTTTCAAACGAAGTCCAGTCTGGCTTCGCAATTATAGCCTTAGGCTGCGCCAACATTTTCTTTACCCATCTCCCCTTGCCCTTTCCCTAAGGGAAGGGGAGGCAAACCCACAGAATGTGGGGAATTATTTTCTTGGATCGACCTTAACAATCGGATAGATTTTAGCGCAGTGTATAAAAAACAGCCCGCGACCACCTAACAACACGCGCGCGGACCTGTTGAAACGAGGAATATGAGGTTGTAGAAGTGGATCGTTATTCGGGTTGCACACACACTGCGTACAAACCGCGCCGCTTTTCTTCAATCATAAATGACACGGGGGCACCTTCATTGAGCCGCCGGACCCCTTCGCCTCGAATAGATGAGTAGCGTACATTCACTTCACGGCCATCTGGCATCATGATTGTCCCCGAACCGCCAAAACGATCAAAGGTCTTCACAGTGCCGTAGAAACGCTCGTTTGCCATACTATTCCTCTCAATGATAAGACCGATGAATTGTTGGGCCGAATGGATAAATGAGTTAATTGGTTGATCCAACAATCTAAGGAAATAATACCCGGAACCAGTCTGGCTTGCAACTATGTTGAACTTTCGACTTATATTTATTATAGTCTTAAATAAGGTCAAAAACGGGAATTTATAAATATTTTATGAAATTTCTATAAGTGAAAATTGATGCAATCGTGTCACTCCCCGCAAATACATCATCGAATACTGGTTGGCTTAATATCTGAATTCGAGTACAATGAGGCTGCGCGTACTTTTCGTTTATTATTTGGCACGGGGCGACCATACAATGCAACCAATCCATTCGTCACACTTAGCTCCTGATGATTTGTCTGCGGATATATCTTCAGGCGTGGATGTCATTAAAGTATCCGCACGCTCGCGATCAACGGCGGTGGCAGGCGCAATTGCCGGCGTCGTCCGAGAACACAACCGGGCCGAAGTTCAGGCTATTGGTGCGGGCGCAGTCAACCAGGCAATCAAAGCCGTCGCGATTGCCCGCGGGTATCTGGCCGAGGATCATATTGATGTCATTGTGATCCCCTACTTTACGGAAGTATTGATCGAGGACCAGGAACGTACTGCGGTCCGCATGGTTGTCGAGCCGCGTTAAAGAATCATTCGGCAGCCCCCAAAATTTCTTGTTTAGAAAATCACGTGTTTGCAACACGACTCCTGCTACCAGGAGTCGCGTGTTTGTGGGGGGTATCAGCCCTAACCTTCGTGCTGAGTTAATCGCTTCAGGGCCTCAACATCGTGCAGGATCAGACGGCGCGGCCCTGTCATGCCAATAATGCCTTCCTGTGACCATTCGGCGAGCATGCGCGTAACCCATTCCTCACTGGTCCCGATGGCTTCGGCCATCTGCTTTTTGTTCAGCGTCGATGTGACGACACCCGGTTCAACACTACCATCTCGTTCAGCCAAAAACAGCACGACCTGGGCCAAGCGGGATACACTGTCGCGCGTGTCGAGGGTTTCGTGCATCACTACCCGCTGGCGCAGTTGATTACTGACATGCGCTAACATGCGGATTGCCATTTCAGGCCGCTGCCACACATAACCGATAAATGGCGCACGATCCAGCGCCAGCAGTTCACAGTCGGTAAGCGCAACGATAGTAGCAACACGCGGCTGGCCGTCGAGCAGCGCCAGTTCGCCGAACCGATCTCCTGTTCCCATGATATTTAACACAATTTCCTGGTTATCGGTCCCGTGCGTACATACTTTTAACTGGCCCGACTCGATGATATACAGGGCGTCACCGGGATCGCCCTGATGGAACAGCGTTTCACCTTCTTTGAGCGACACGGTGCGAAGAGAACGATCTAAAACCGCCAATTCTTCAGTAGATAACCCGGCAAGCAGCGGTACGGCGGCCAGCCGAGATTGAGTCGCGTTTGACATAGCCAACTCCTAAAACTCCAAGCTTAAGCACGAACGCGTTATAATGCGCTCACCTTGATCCTACCATTCATTTTGAAATTGTCATGCCGAAACTCAAACGATCAGCAAAACAACATCTCGTCAAAATTAACATAGGAGCATTTGTCCTGCTCACGATGCTGGCCTATGCGACGACATTACAAACGCATATCGCCGGTAGTTTTGCAGAGGGGCGATCCGAAGAACTGCTGCTTAAGAATGAATATATTAAGGATGTGGGCGAGATTCAGGTGGCGCTGAATACCTGGGGGACCGTGCATCACACGGGGTATCCGCTGTTTGCGATGCTCGGCAATCTGTTCACATCGGTGCTGCGGATGTTTCAGGTCGAACCGGCAGCGGCGGCCAGCCTGTACGCGATGGCATGGGGTCTGATCGCGCTGGCTGGAATCGGGGCGCTGCTGTGGCGCATGACGAGGAAGATGGGACTGGTCTTCATGTTCGTGACGGTTCTCGCGCTGGCACGCTCGATCTGGATTCATAATGTGATTGCTGAAGTTTACAGCATGTCGCTGGCGATCACGGTGCTGATGTTGGTGGTCGCCTTGTGGCCTGATCCGTGGGTGGGCAGATGGAGCACGCGGCGGCGGGTGTGGATGCTCGCCTTGCTGGGTGGGATTGGTGTGGCCCATCACCGGGCTCTCGTATTTGTCGCACCGGGGTTGATTTGGGCGGTTTGGCCGCATGTGTGGGCCGAACGCCATGCCTGGAAACAGATGGTACTGCCTGCGATGGGGCTGGGACTGATCGGGTTTCTGCCCTATGTGTACCTGCCGCTGCGGGAATGGCAGGGGGGCGAATGGGTGTATGGGGCGCCGGGTACCTGGCACGGCTTCTGGACGGAGTTTTCCGGGCGGGAAGCGGATCGATTGGTCAAGCTGCCCGCTGATCTTAACGGCTGGATGGAGAATGCGCGGGATGTTGTTGAAATTCTGATTGCCGAAATATCGCTGCCCGGTCTTATCCTGGGTATGGCGGCGTTGGTTGGGGTGCTGATCTGTTCATCCTACCGCCGCACGGCACAAGTGTTGGTGTTGTGTGCGGCGGGACCTACGCTGTTCGCGGTAGCTTACCATACCGCCGTTTTGCCAGAGGCGATTCTCATGCCGACGGTGTTGATCCTGGTTGTGGGTGTCGCGCTGGGCGTGGACGCTTTGGCTAAAAAACATGCAGGCAGGGCTACACTAGTGCTTCTTGGAACAGCGATCTGGTTTTTGGTCTTGTGGTTTTCAAACGGCGATTACATCCAGGAACTGGTGGATGAGCCAACCGGCCTCCAGACCATCGAGCGGTTGGAACAACTGCGGGCCGAACTTCCCGATGATGCTCAGGTGGCGGTGATGTATCCCTGGGGTCCGCGCTATTTTGCCGCATCATATTCGCGGTTGGTGACAGAAGAGAACGCCGATTGGGTGATTGTGGACCACAAGGCTAATTATCGGAAGATACTGGCGGACGGATACGATCTGTATACAGAACATGAAACATTTTATACATTTCGCCTGCCGTGGGAGACGCCCTATGGAGCGCCGTCTATGTGGTGGAATGAACACCTGGGGGAAGTGTATCTGACGGCCAGGGCACCGGCATTTGTCCAACTTCAGGTCGCGCCGCCGATTGAGGGACCTGATACGCCCGATTATCCAGAAACTACACCCATTGTTGATGGGATTGTCCGACGTGGGGCGTGGCTGACCTGCGACGAGGACGCGATTTACCTGCACGTGATCTGGCAGGCGGACAGTATTCCGTCCCGTAATCCGAGCATTTTTGTTCATCTCACGGGCGATCAGCCTGCGCCTAATCCGGTGAATGCGGACAGCCGTTATCCAGTGTATGGACTGTACCCATTTACTGAGTTTGAGCCGGGCGAAATTGTGCGCGATGATTACACGCTGCCGCGTCTGCCGGATAAAACAATGGTGCGCCTGGGGCTGTATGAACAGGATGCTGGTGGAGCTTTTACCAACTATGGGGAATTAGTGCTGCCGGTGGCTAACTGTGAAAGTCGATGAATCCAAACACGATGATTCGACCAAAAGTTCGAAATTTTATTCCCAGCCTTGTCTGATAACCTGGAAAGGTCTATAATCGAAAGGTCTTCCTCACTAGATGAGCGAGGTTACTTCATGATTCGCGTACATACCGCCGGGTAAAAACCCTTCTTCAAGCTCTTGGCGCTTCTCCTGCGTCCCGTTTAATCGCTCATTTCTGACACAAGCTGTCAGGAATCCCATGTTAGACTAAGCAGGTCTAGAACGTGCGTTCTGGCATTTAGTCGCTTTAGTGTCTGGGAGAATCTATGTCTAGTACAGCCAAAAGCGAATTTACAGTAGAGAACAGCTACGAGTATAACCTCAAATCCACATGGCGATGGATCATCTCGCATCTGTTCCGGTACAAGTGGCTTTTCTTTGCCTCTCTCGTGTTTAGTATCATCGACTTCTCGTCGTACACGTTCGCACCTGTCTTAGTGGGTGATGCGGCGGAGGAAATTCTCAACTCGTCGGCAGCGGCGGGACTGCTGAGAATTTCGTTAGGCGTGTTGGCCATGTATTCCATGAGCGCGTTTGCTTTCTTTGCGGGCAGCCTGTTGATGGAAACCATTGCGCAGCATATGGAAGCGGACGCCCGGCATGAACTCTATGTGAGTCTGCTCGGCAAAAGCCAAACCTTTCATGACCGGCAGCGGGTGGGCGATATTATGGCGCGCGCGACGGATGATGTACGGCAGTTGAACGGGATGTTCAGCCCTGGCCTGCGCTTCATCTATGAAACGCTGATCGGAATTGTCGTGCCGCTGTTGTATATCGGCCTGATCCGGGTGCAACTGCTGCTGGTCCCGGTGTTGTTCATTCTCGTTTTTATCGTGATTGTGCGGCGCTATGTTCGCACACTTAATCCGGTGATGCGGGATCAGCGCGATGCATTTGGTACGCTCAACGCAGGACTGGAAGAAGTCATTTCGGGGATCGAGATTGTCAAGGCCAGCGTTCAGGAGTCCTATGAACGGGGACGGTTCCGCAAAAATGCGCGCCGATACCGGGAGTATTTTGTGGAACAGGGCCGACTCGAAGCGCGTTATCTGCCGCTACTTGTCTATGGTCTGGCATTTGGCTTGTTCTTCTTACACACGATGATTCTGTACCGGCGCGGCGATATGTCTATCGCGGAGATTATCGCGGCTATTGGCGTGATGAATATTCTGCGCTTCCCGACCTTCATGTCGATCTTCTCGTTTTCGCTGGTGCAGTTGGGGGTTGCAAGCGCTGATCGTATCCTGCGGATCATCAAGGCCGAGACTGAACTTGATGAAAATCAGGGCGGTTATGGGCAGACCATTAGGGGGGAGATCAAGTTTGAGAACGTCAGCTTCCGCTATGAAGGTAAGCAAGAGGAAAATGCCCCTATCTTAGAAAATATCTCGTTCCATATCAAACCCGGTGAAACGGTGGCGGTTGTCGGACAAACCGGATCGGGTAAAAGCACGCTCGTCCAGTTGATCAACCGGACGTATGATGCCAGCGAAGGACGAATTCTGATCGACGGGATCGATGTGCGCGAGTGGGACCTTACGAAACTACGTTCGCAGATTTCCAAGATCGAACAGGACATCTTCCTGTTCTCGCGCAGCGTCGGGGAGAATATCGCATTTGGCGCGCCGGGAACTTCGCAAGAACAGATCGAACAGGCGGCGCGCGAAGCACAAGCGCATGACTTTATCCTGTCGTTTGAGGAAGGTTACGCGACGAAGGTGGGGGAACGCGGCGTCACCTTGTCGGGCGGACAGCGGCAGCGCATCGCATTGGCGCGCGCCTTTTTGAGCAACCCGCGCATTCTGATTCTGGACGATTCGACCAGCGCGATTGACAGCGCTACCGAGGACGAAATCCAAAAGGCGATTCGGCGCGCCCAGGAAGGGCGCACGACGATCCTGATCACACACCGTCTGTCCCAGATTCGGTGGGCAGATAAGATTCTGGTGCTGGATCGGGGCAAACTGGTGGCGGCGGGGACACACGAAGAACTACTGCGCACCTCGCAACCGTACCGGCGTATCTTTGCGCGTTATGACGTTGAACTGCCGCCGCTGGAAGAAGCCGTGGCAGAAGTCGCCTAATCAGCAGCAGGAGAAAACGTTATGGGCTTTATTATGGATGGACTGGACGCGGAAGAATACGACCGCAAGTATAGTGATCGTGTCCTTGTTAACCGCATTCTCCAATATTTCCGCCCGGAAATGGGGCGGATGACGATTGTGGCCGTGACGATTGTGCTTTCGTCGTTGGCAAACACGGCTATCCCGATTTATATCTCGCGCGCACTGGACGACTTGCAGAAGGATTCTTCCACTGAAAAACTGGCGACTATCACGGTGATCCTTGTGCTGCTGGGATCGCTCGGATGGGTGTTTAACGCGGTCCGGCGGTGGTATTCGGCGGTGGCGATTGGTAATGTCGTGCTGACGATGCGCGAAGACGCCTTCGACGCCGTCACCAGGCGCGATCTGTCCTTTTATGACACGTATGTCTCCGGCAAGATTGTCAGCCGGGTGACGTCGGATACACAGCAGTTTTCACAAGTGGTGGGCCTGGTAACAGACCTGATGAGTCAGGTACTGTTGGTTATCCTGCTGGTCGGCTATTTGTTTTTCATTGATGCGAAACTCACGCTGATGACGCTGCTGCTGGCTCCATTTATCGTGGTGACAGCGCTGGGGTTCCGAAAGATCGCGCGAAATACGGTTACACAGTCGCGCCGTATTCACGCCGAAGTGAGTTCACATATCCAGGAAACGGTGAGTGGTATTGGCGTGGCGAAGACGTTCCGCCAGGAAAATACCGTTTATAAGGAGTTTCTGGATGTGAATAAACAGTCGTACCGGATCAATCTGCGCACGGGCTATGTCTTCTCCAGCATCTTCCCGATTCTTAACCTGTTGGCGGGATTCGGCGGGGCAGCGCTGGTGTATTATGGCGGGCGGGACGTGCAGACGGGCGGTATGTCGGCGGGCGACTGGTTCCTGTTTATCCAGGGTGTGAATATGTTCTGGTTCCCGCTGACCAGCATTGCATCGTTCTGGAGCCAGTTCCAACTGGGGTTGGCGGCAGGTGAGCGCGTGTTTGCCTTGATCGACGCGGAACCGAAGGTCGTCCAGACGGGCAACCAGAAGATCGAACAGCTTTACGGCGAGATCGAATTCAAAAATATGGACTTCCGGTATACCGATAAAGAGTCCGTACTGGAGAACTTCTCGCTGAAGATCAAAGCCGGGGAAAAGCTGGCGCTGGTGGGACATACCGGGTCGGGTAAATCGAGTATTGCACGGCTGATCGCCCGGTTCTATGAGTACCAGGGCGGTGAACTGCTAGTGGATGGGCACGATATGCGGACACTCGATTTGTCGAGCTACCGGAGCTTTCTCGGCATCGTAACGCAAACGCCATTTCTGTTCGATGGCACGGTGGCAGAGAATATCCGGTATGGCAACCAGGAAGCGACGAATGACGATGTGCTCAGCGTGGCGCGGCAGCTAGGCGGCGGTGATTGGCTGGACAGCCTGCCGAACGGGCTGGATACGCAAGTTGGGGAACGGGGCAGCAATCTTTCGATGGGACAACGGCAGTTGGTCGCGTTGGCGCGCGTCTTTTTGCAGGACCCGTCGATCTTCATTCTGGATGAGGCCACCGCCAGCATCGATCCGCTGACCGAAACGCTGATCCAGGAGAGTGTGGACCTGGTGATGAAACACCGCACATCGATTGTGATCGCACACCGGCTGTCTACGATCAAAAACGCGGACCGGATCATCGTACTGCGCGATGGCGAGATCATCGAGGAAGGCAGTCACAACGAACTGCTGGTCAAAAATGGCTACTATGCGGAGTTGTATAATACCTACTTCCGCCACCAGTCGCTGGAGTATATCGAGAAGTCGCGGGAAATTGCTGAACACGCGGCGTAATTATTCGCTGGCAGCGAAATAAAGGTGAAATAAAGAGGGCTGGCCTGATTGGGTCAGCCTTTTTTTGTCAGGGGGCGTAGAGAATCACAATGAAACGTTTGGGGCCATGCACGCCAATCGACATGGTTTGCTCAATGTCACCGGTTTTGCTGGGGCCGCTGATCAGGGTCATGGCGGCGGGCGGCGGGGCGCTACGGGCAGAAATCCAGGCGAAAATATCCGTTACAAGGCGATCTGTGGGGACAAGCGCAATATGAACGGGCGGCAGCAGGGTTGCCAGACGACTTTGGCCGGGGCCGCTGGTCACGAGCAGCGATCCGGTTTCGGCCAAGGCAACTTCCGCGCTGCTGATCCCGACATCGGCGGCGGCGCAGAAGGCACGCAGATCGCCTGCGGTGTGATCGACAATGTGCCAATCAATGGTGGGCCAGCGACCAGCCAGATCGAGCGTATTGAAGGGCGGCTCGTTGTTCACGACGACCTTTTCCGCTGCCAGACCGAGCAGGAGTTCATCCAACTTTGCGAGTGCCGCATCCAGAGAGGCGACGTGATAGGGTTCGCCATAGACTTTTTTCAGCGCGGTTGCGTAACGCGCGATCAGATCGTCAAACTGGCGGCGGGAGCGCCAAACCGAGGGCGGAGATTGACCGGCGCGGGATTGGGCGCGCAGCCGGGATAGGATTTTATCACGAGAAGTTGTCATGATCGGATTCCCACATGGAACGAAACGATTGTTGGGCGAGGGATGGCAGGTTACGTTCCTGGGCCGGGTTCAGGCGGCGGGGTAAACGCAGTGATCCATTTCGGGCCAGCGGACGCTGCATGATACGCCCGGCAGCGGTCAGGATACGGTAAAGCCGGGTGTGGCCCAACACCCACGCCGCGCCCGATTCCAGCCAGCGTTCGTACCAGGGCAGCACCCGGTGATGGACCTCTTCGGTGCGCAGGTCGAGCAGCATCCGCGGCAGGTCGATGCGCACGGGGCAAGCTTCCAAACATGCGCCGCACAGCGAACTGGCGTGGGGAAGCGCTTCATATTCCTTCAGGCCGTACAACAGCGGAGTCAGCACGGCACCGATGGGGCCGCTGTAGGCGCTGCCATAGGCATGACCGCTCACTTCCTGATAGACCGGGCAGACATTCAGGCATGCGCCGCAGCGAATGCACTGCAAAACCTCTTCATAGGTGGTGCCTAACAAGCGGCTGCGCCCATTGTCCAGCAGGACAATGTGAACCGCGCGGGGGCCATCAGGATCAGCGGGGCGGGCGGGGCCGGTGATTACATTGGTGTAGATAGAGAGGGGCTGACCTGTCGCGCTGCGGCCTAACACCGATAACCAGACGGCGGCATTGTCCCAGGTGGGGCACACTTTTTCGATGCCCATCACGGCAATGTGAACCGGGGGTGCGCCTGTCACCATGCGGCCATTGCCTTCGTTGGTCACTAAAACGATGCTGCCTGTTTCGGCGACGCCCAAATTGGCACCGGAAATGCCGACGCCTGCCGCCAGAAATTTTTCGCGCAGGACGCGGCGGGCCAACGCTGTCATGCCGGGGATGTCGTCGGGGTCGAGGGTTTCGCCGGTTTCCTTACTCAGAATTTCGGCAATTTGCTGGCGGGTTTTGTGCAGCGCCGGGCCAACGATATGGGATGGGGGTTCGTCTGCGAGTTGAATGATCCATTCGCCCAGGTCGGTTTCAACGGGCGTGATTCCGGCGGCGCGGAGCGCGCGGTTGAGGTGGATTTCTTCAGTCGCCATCGACTTCGATTTGACGGCCAACGTCGCGCCGTGCTGGTGGATGATCTGGGTCACGATCTGGCAGGCTTCGGCGGCATCATGCGCCCAATGCACCTGGGCACCGGCGGCGACTGCCGAACGCTCGAACTGTTCCAGATGATCGGCCAGATGCGCCAGGATGGATGCACGAATCGTCTTCAAATGGTCGCGCATGGCGTCCGCATTGGGAAGTTCGGCCAACGCTTCGGCGCGGTGGGTGCGAAAACGAAGGGTGGCATTGTCCACCGCGCGCTGTAATGTTGCGTTGTGAATGGCGCGCTCGGCACTGGCGCGGAAAGCGTGGAAGGTGGTCATCGAGTGAGTTCCTCCAACACAACCGCCAGATGTTCGGCGCGCACGCCCATCTGACGGGCCAGCCCGCGCATCTGCATGAGACAGCCCGGATCGGACGTGACCAGCATATCGGCCTCCGTGAGCTTGGCCCGCCGCAGTTTTTCGGTGGTCATGGCATTCGATACCTGGGGGATACGAACGGAAAACAACCCGCCAAAACCACAGCAGCGCTCGGATTCATCCATCTCAACGATGGTGCAGCCGGACGCCGCTAACAGCGTGCGCGGCTCCTGTTTGAGGTGCAGCATACGGTTCATGTGGCAGGAATCATGGTAAGTGACATGGGGCGCGTGGGCGGCGGCGCGTGGTTCCCAGGAAGCCTGATGCACCAAAAAATCGCCCAACTCGAAGGTTTTCGCGGCCAACAATTCCGCACGGGTGCGCCAGCCGGGCCAGGGTTCGAGCAAATGGGGATATTCCTGGCGGATCATGGCCGTACAGGAACCACCGGGGAGGACTACGGCATCGTAGTCCTCAAAGATGGCGATAGTGCGTTGGGCGAGTTTGGCGGCTTGATCACGAAACCCGCTGTTAAAAAAAGGCTGCCCGCAGCAGGTTTGTTCGGATGGAAAATCGACCTGACAACCGGCACGGCGCAGGAGTTTGACGGCTGCGACGCCCACTTCGGGCATGATCTGGTCCACAAGGCATGTTACGAACAGCGCGACCCGTTGGCTCATTTGACATCCTTATAAGGCAGCGGCACGGAAAACAGTCATATCGATGACGGTCGCATCCTGGCGCGCCTGTTCAGCGGCAAAAGCCAACAGGTGACTTTCGAGGGACGCACGAGCCGACGTGAGCGCCGGATGTCCATTGTTCCCGCGCAAGGTCTGGATAAAAGCCGCTATCAAACCCGTATCACCGCCGCCGTGCCCACCTTCGATTTCAAGCGGCTGGACGATCTCCACCTGATTAGTCAGGTGATCGTGGACGCGAATTTCGCTGCGGGTATTGGTGAAAAGACCGCTTAACGTGGCACGGGTGCCATCATAACGCATGGTCCGGCTTTCTTCGTGGCTGTGACCGTGCATGAACAGCGCGATAGATGTATGCGCTTCAGTTTCCATGGTCACAATCTGGTTGTCCACTACATCGTTATCACAGTGATACACACAGCGACCGTACGGGCCTTCCTGTAACGCTTGCAGGATGGCGGCGTGGCTTAAATCACCGTTGGCGAGGGTGGACATCGGCCAACTCATTTCTCGATTACCCCAGGGGCGATGCTCCAGATAGATGCTGGGGGCATAAAAGGGGCAGTGATCGGCCACCGGACAGCCATCGGTGCAGCGCAGCGGAACATCGGGATGAGGAGCCTGATCCGCGCGGTAATGACGCAGGGACCCCACCGAACTCAGACGGGTAACGTTTTGGCCCAAAATCCAGTAGAGCAGGTCCAGATCATGGCAACATTTGGCGAGAATCATCGGGCTGGACAAGGCTTTGTTGCGCCAATTGCCGCGCACATAACTGTGCGCCATGTGCCAGTAGGAGACATTTTCGCGGTGTTCAACCGTCACGATGTCACCCAGCCGTCCCGATTGGACAATATCGTAAATCGTTGAGAAAAACGGTGTGTAACGCAGCACATGGCAGATTTGCAAGACAACACCGGCGGCTTCGGCGGCATGGACCAGCGAGATACAGCCGTCTAACGTGGTTGCCATCGGTTTTTCAAGCAGCACGTTATAGCCGGCATGCAGGGCGGCCAGTGTTGGCTCAACATGGTTTTGATCCTGGGTGGCAACAATGACCGCATCGGCTAACTGGGGACGCGCCAGCAGGTCCTGCCAGGAGCGAAAGACATTCTCCGCGGGTAAGTCGTGCTGTTCCGCGCAACGCTCACGCCGTTCGGAGACCGGTTCGGCAACGGCCACAAAACGAATTTCATCGGGGTGATGTAACGCATAAGCGCCATACACATCTGCGCCGCGCTGTCCCGCACCTATGAGAGCTAATCTTAAGGGCAACATTTTAAATCCTTTAACGATGCAGCAAATATACTTATACTATACGGCCCGTTTAGCTATTTTTTCGACGACCTGATCGAGCGGCTGTCCTTTGCCGCGTTCCTGGGCCGCACGCAGCGCAGCGGGGGCAATCGCCTGTTCGAGAGCGGTGGACAGCCGACGGGTTAGTTCATACGTCTCGCGGTTGGTGCGCGGGTGATTGAGAATGAGACCCACCAATTCCGCCGCCTGAGCCGCTTCGCCCTGCCGCAAGCGGACCCTGGCAATACGCACTAACACCCAGAGGGCGAGTGCCTGAGCCTGAATTTCAACCGCACAACGCAGTGCATCCAGGTAATGCGGCTCGGCAGCATCCACATTATCCTCCTGACAAATAATATCGCCCAGATCCGTCAATGAAAAAACAACGCCGCGCAGATCGCCAATTTCGCGGCGGATTTTGAGGCTTTCCTGTAATAGGGTACGCGCTGCGTGGAACTCGCCCTGAGCACCGGACACAACTCCTAAGTTGCCTAAGGCATAGGCGATGCCGCGCAAATCACCAATTGTGCGGCTCAGGGCCAGACTTTCTTGCCCCAAATGCCTGGCCTGGTCATAGTCGCCCGTTTTTTGCAGCACCACGCCTAACATATTGAGCAGGCGCGCTACGCCCCAACGGTCGTCCAATTCTTTATACAGATTCAAACTTTCCTGTAAATAATTCTGGGCAGCGGCGTATTCACCGCGCGTATTGGCGGCCAGCCCTAAAATACTTTGTGTGTGCGCAACACCCCACTGATCATTCAAGGCGCGGTAAAGGCTCAGACTTTCCTGCAAGCTCTGTGTGGCCCGGATATGATTCCCCATCAGATAATTCAGCGTGCCCAAATTCAATAGGGCGTGAGCCATTTCATCCGGGTCATTCAGGGTATGGAGAATATGCAGGCCGGTTTCGATGATGTGCTGGGCCTGGGCATAGTTCCCTAAGTGATAACACATTTCGCCCTGCCGGACTGACAGGCGGGCAAACAGCCGCTGGGCCGCGTCGTTTCCGCGCAACTGTGCCACCGCCTGCCCAAAGGTTGCGCAGCCTTCCTGAAACCAACTGCGCATGTCATAAAAGCGGGCAAGACTGTCCAGCATCTGGCCCAGCTCGGTTATTTTTTCCCGATTCACCGCCCATTTCCAGGCGGCGCGGATGTTCTCAATCTCTTCGCGAATTTCTTCGGATGCTTCGCGCTGGGAGCGTCCACCACGAAGGAGGATCGCCCGCTGGTTCAGAAATTCCGCATAGTAAGCACAGTGGCGATCCCGCGTTTCGAGTTCGGGTGTGTGGTCGGCGGCGAGATGAGAAGCCGCAAACTGGCGCAGCAGTTCATGGATTTCGTAACGGCCTAACGTGTCGCGGCGCAGCAGGGATTTATCGAGCAGGGCGGAGAGCTGGGGCAGCGTGGCCTGGGCGACCTGTGCGGCGGTATCGCGCCAGAAGCCGCCGCGAAAAACGGACAGCCGCCGCAGGGTGTCGCGTTCCGGTTCGGAAAGCAGATGCCACGAATATTCGAAGACGGCGCGCATACTGCGATGGCGTTGGGGCTGGTTGCGCATGAAGGTTGCTAAAAACTCAGCATTACGTCCAATTTCCTGGGCGATCTCATGTGGGGATAGGGTGCGGACCCACGCCGCAGCGAGTTCGATGCCGAGCGGCATGCCTTCGACAAGCTGGCAGATACGCAGGACGTGGGGTTTGTCGCTTTCGGACAGCGTGAGTCCGGCCTGGGCACGGTGCATACTTTGCAAAAACATCTGAATGGCAGGGTATTCTTCAAAATTTTCAACGTTGGGGTTATCGGGATAAGCCATGCCTTGCAGAATGAAAACCCATTCCTGCTGCAAATTGAGCCGTTCACGGGATGTGACCAGTATTTTCAGATTGGGAGCCGCGTTTAACAGATCGCCCAACAAGTCTGCACCGGCAATGATATGCTCGAAGTTGTCGAGCAGGAGCAGAATCCGCTTTTCGCGCAGATAGTCGGCTAACTGCTGGCGCAGATTTTCTTGATTGGCGATGGGAAGCTGGAGGGCTTCGGCAATGGTGGGGGCGATCAGGTCTGGCGAGTTGAGCGACGCCAGCGGCACAAAATAGACACCATGCACAAAGCGTTCGAGTTGTTCGGTGGCGGCCTGAATGCCTAACCGCGTTTTGCCGCTGCCGCCTAACCCAACCAAGGTCAGAAGGCGGCAGTCGCCACTTTGCAGCAGAATACGAATTTCATCCAGTTCTTCGCGCCGTCCGATAAAGGGAGTAGGCTGAGTCGGCAGGTTGTTGGGATGGAGCGACGGTTCAGGCTGGGTCGGCGTTTGGAAGCGAGACACCCCGTTCAGGGATTTGGTCGGCAGCCTGCGCTGAATGGACTCGATCTCGGAACCGACGCGGCGCACACTTGGGATGCGGAGGGTGCGATCCTTTTCGAGCATAGAATAAATCAGGTTGACCAGGGGAATGGGGAGATCGGGCCGCAGCGCGAGCAGATCGGGAATGGGTTTGGTCAGAATAGCAAACAACATCGCTACGGTCTGAAGTTCGTCAAAGGGACGGCGTCCGGTCAGCATTTCGAACAGCATGGCACCAAAGGACCAAATATCGGTGCGAGTGTCGAGTTCGGCACCCCGGCAGGCTTCGGGGCTGAGATAGGCATCGGTGCCCACCACGACGCCGGACTGGGTAATGCGCGGGCGATCTCCCATCTGGGAAATACCGAAGTCGGTCAGGCGCGGGGTGCCATCGCTGGCCAATAACACATTGGCGGGTTTGAGATCGCGGTGAATAATGTTCAGGCGGTGGGCACGAGTCAGCGCATCGGCCAGATCAAGCGCGATATTCAAGACCTGTTCAAGGGGAAGCAGGGGCTGAGTGTCTAAGAGATCGCGCAGCGAACCACCCGACACATACTCCATGACAATATAGTGATGACCGTCTTCTTCGACAGTCGCCAGCATTTTCACGATATTGGGATGGTTCAAACGCCCCAAGGCTTCACCTTCACGGCGGAAGCGTTCCACAGCGCTGGGGGCCTGGTTCAAATTGTCGGGGCGCAGTAATTTAACGGCAACCGCTTCGCCTGTCTGCCGGTCAATGCCGCGAAAAACTTCGCCCATGCCGCCACGCCCGATCAGCGTATCAATCTGAAAGCGGCCCGCGACGATGTGTGGCGTATTCATAAAAGCTTTCCACCTCTCAGCGACTTCTTACCCTTAAGAGGGTTATTCTTGCCGCACAAACAGCAGCGCTACCAGGGCAACCCCGCTGAAAGCCGCCGCTGCTAACCCATTGGCTAACAGGCCCCATTCGAACAAAAACGGACCCGCTAAAGTCCCAAGCATGCGCCCTAATGAAATCGAGGCCACATTTCCGGCCATCAACGTGGCGCGGGCGCGGGGTACTAATTCGGTCATCAACGGAATAGCGCTGACCAGCGCAAATTCGTAGGTGATAAAAAAGAGAAATAAGCCTGACAGCGCACTGATGACGCTAAAGCCGAGCAGGGGCAGCAGGAGACTGGCGGCAATGTTGGCGCTGATGCCCAGGCTGAGGGCGCGGCGTTTGCCGAGGCGATCTACCAGGGCCACCACCAGACCTTCACCGCCTAATTCCGCGAAGCCGATTACCGCCGCTGCTGCTCCAAGCGCTGTGACCTCGAACCCAAAGTCATCCTTGAGCCAGGAGCCAAACACCATGCTGATTACCTCGTTGCTGAGACTGATCATCAGGGTGACGACGAGCGCGGCCAGCGCGGAAGGGTGCGCCAACACCAGACGAATCCCGGCGGCTAAGGAAGGGCGCTGTGAGACTGATGCCAAATCGGGAGGCAGGATGCGCCACAGCAGCACGGCGGCGAACACACCGATCACGGCCAACAGCGCGAAAGGGGCATTCCAGCGATCTGAGCGCGCGATCAGCCAACCGGCCAGCGGCATGCCCAGCAAAAAAGCGGTTGACCAACTGAGTTCGGTGATGGCGAGCACCTGGCCGCGCTGGGTGTAATGCACCCGATCACCAATGTAGGCTTGCATGGCCGGTTCAAAAATCTGTTTGCCCGCGCTGGCAAGCAGCAGCGCGACTAATAAGGCGAGGTAGGTCGGCCAGACGGTCACTAAGATCATGCTGGTCACAAAGAGGGAAATGCCAAAAACCATCGCCATACGGCGTCCGCGCGAATCGGCCAGCGCACCAAAAAACGGGCCAAAGAAGCCCATCGCAGAACGCGCCGTCAGCGCCAGGGCAATCGATGAACGCTCGACGTTCAGGCCGCGTGCAAAAGTGGGCAGAAACGGATAAATCATCCGGTGGCCGGTGTTGAGAGCCAAGCGGGCCACCAAAAAAGCGAAAAGTTGGAGCCGGACGGTAGCTGTCCGGGGGGTTGTGGTTTCTAGATTCATGTAGATTCGGGAAAGTTTTATAGATATTGAGATGATCTTATCATACTGCCCAACTAATTGTCGGCACTCAGCAAATTGACCAAGATCAAGGCAACCTGGGCAAGGGCTGAGTGGTGCCACCGGCGGTAGCAAAGGGTACGGGCTGGCCGCGGAGATCGTAGAAACCCTGGTTGAGCATCCACTGGCAGAGAATTGGCCCACCATGCCGGTCAAGCTGCGGGATGCCATCGACCTGGGGCAGGCCATCAAAGCCGCGCAGATAGCCGAATGTGCCGTCAATCTGCGCACGTGCCATGACGGAGAGGTCCAGATCGCCAATGGCAATCGCATGGATGTGAATAGGCGAGTTGGGATAGAGATCGCCGGTGTCGCGCAGCCAGGCGGCAAAACCAGCCAACCGGAGCGCGTGAAGCATGGGTTCGATTTCGGCTGTCATGATCGTAAAATCGCCCAGACTGCGGACCGATAGATCAATGGCACCACCGCCATCATGCGTGCCAAAGCTGGCGGCTAAGGCTCCGGTGTAACTGCCTTGAGTCAGACCCAAGCGGAAATCGAGAACGCCACCTTGTGCTGTGTAAATTGCCTGGGCATGATCGAGCATCGCCAGTGTGCGCTTGTTCAACTGTTGGCCGTTGACCCATTCGCGCGTATAGTCACTGGGCGGCTGCCAGCAGCCTTGCGGCTCAACAAAGGGGGTGGGGGTGGGTGTGTAGGCGGTGCTGCCCGTGTGGGCGAGCATGAACGCCAGCACGGTGCAGACAAAGAGCACAAGAGAGAACATTCGCAGCACGATAGACCTCCCGAAGTCAAAGGGTTGAAGGTTAATTATACAGCCAGCAGAGAGAATACGGCAGACGATGACAGTAGAGGCAGGATTTGTTGTTTTATGTGCTTTGACACTTGGCTTTTTGAATGGGCGAACCGCTGCCGCGAATATTCTGGCGACGGTTATTTCAACACATGCTCTCAGCCTGCGAAAAGCGGTATGGATGACCGCCGTGGCGACGATGCTCAGCCCATTTTTGCTTGGATTGGCCGTTGCCTCCACGATTGGGCGGGGTGTGATTGCCGAACACGCCATTACCAACCCCATTATCTATGCGGGGCTGTTGGCGGCGATCACCTGGATTGGGATTACTTCGCTGTTGGGCATTCCGAACAGCACCACACATGCGCTCATCAGCGGGTTGGTGGGGGCGACATGGGCCGGAGCCGGACTGGATGCGATTCGGGCTGACGGGCTGCTGAAAATTGGGCTGACACTTTTTGTGTCACCCTTTATCGGGCTGATCGCCGGGTTTTATATGGTCAAGCTGTGCTATTTTCTGGCGCGAGGGGCATCGCCGCGGATCAACAACTGGTTCCGGCGGGGACAAGTGATCACTGCTTTTCTGTTGGCCGTTACCCAGGCTAATAATGATGTTCAAAAAACGATTGGAATTATCATGCTGGGGCTGATGGCCGCCGGTTCATTCGATGAATTTGAGGTTCCGCTGTGGGTGCTGCTGGCGGCGGCGGGGGCGATGGCTCTTGGATCGCTGCTGGGAGGGCGGAGAATTATCCAAACGTTAGGCGCGAAGTTTTACCGCGTGCGTCCGGTACATGGTTTTGGCTCCCAACTGGCATCGAGTGGGGTGCTGCTGGCGGCTGGACTGTTGGGCGGCCCGGTCAGCCCGACGCATATCATGAGTTCGTCGATTATTGGCGCGGGCAGCGCGGATCGGGTGCAAATGGTGCGCTGGGAAGCGGTCACACGGATTGTGCTGTCGTGGTTTATCACGATTCCAGCGGTGGTGATGATTGGGGCCGGGTACTATGCGATGATGGGGATGTTTTGGTAGCGGGGGCGATCAGTTCGCATGATCGCCCCGGATGAACGTCTTAGGTGGTGGGGATGGACACGATTTCGTCGGCGAGAACGTTAAACTGGAGCGGGGTGGGACCGTTGGGATAGGTGTGAATGACTTCGGGAACACGCACAGCGGGTTGTTCTTCGTAGAACGCACGCAGATCGGCAAAATCTTCATTACCAGCCAGGGTCAGTTCGGCGGCGCGATCCATCAAGGTCATGTTCGAGTCGGAATCCGCATCAGGCGCAATCATGACACCCCACGAGTCCCAGGGCAGCAGTTCCATTTTGTTGAGGGCGGCGAGATCGCGCAGCATGTCGCCGCGCACGAACCACAGACCGTGCATGTCGAAGATACCGAACTTGTCCGGGTCGGCCTGACCGCTGCGGCACATCTGCCACGCTTGGCCGCCCGTGATGAACTGATCACGCGGGACATCGCAGGGATCAAAGGTAATGTTCAATGCTTTGCATTGAAGTTCATCCAACTGGGCATCAACCAGCACCCAGCGCCGTTCGTCGGCGTTCCAGTACTCGGCAACCCAGTGATCTTCAAAGTGATCGGGCACGAAATAGGTGCCGAAACCGCAGCGGGCGCGGGCGGGAATCCCTTGATGTTGTAAGAGCGCAACCATCAACACGGAGAAGTCGCGGCAGTTGCCCACCAGCCGTTTTTCGGGCGAACGGGGCACCGTCAACAGGCGATCATCCATCGCTTTGATCTGCGCCAGCTTGGTCGAGACGCGGCGAAGCTGGACGCCTGCTTTACGCTCATCAGAGAGTTCCTGGTTGTAGGCCTGCGCCCAGAAGATGTGCAAAAGATTGGTATGCACAATGCGGGCCAGCGCCGGAATTTCGGCGGGCAGACCCTTGAGCAGGCCGACATGCTCACCGGGATCGGTCATCAGGCCCGGATAGGAATAGTAGACGAGCGGGTTAGCCGATGTTTCAGCCATGATTGACTCCTTTTAACCATTTGCGGATTTCAGTTCTGGCCCAGCGGTAGTGACTGCTGGTAGCGGAGGTGGCATACTGCGCAAGCGACCATTTGCCCAACCAGGAATAGAGGCCAGGCGCGAAGAGTTGATCTTCGGGCAAATTGCGCAGAATGTCCAGGGTCAAGGTGTAGGACCGAGCAAACTCCGCGCGAATATCATCCAGGGAGCGGTCATGATGCTTCAGATAGATCTGGTGGTTGAGCGTGGGCAGTTCACGCCAGTTGAAGTTCTCATCGGGCGTTTTGGGTTTTTCGCCGCGCAACCCGGCTTCGTACCAGGTGCGGAAGCGGCATTCCCAATCGAACAGGTGGGTAAGAATATCCTTGACGGCCCACTCACCACAGGCTCCGGGTATGTTCATCTGATTATCACTGACCTCGGATAACGTTTTTTCGAGCTTCACACGCTCGGATTCGATCTGGTTTAACAGATCAATTTTGGATGTTGCTTTGGGCATAACTGTCTCCTCATCGTGAACCATTTACCAGCATAACATTCATAGCTGACACCCTCTGTCAGGTATTCATGTTATTCTTGAAATTGAGTGTCAGGAATTTTTATTGGGAGAAAATGGGATGCGCGCGGACCGGTTACTGTCGATTTTGCTGCTGCTGCAAACACGCGGACGGGTGACGGCCAGCAAACTGGCGGATATGCTGGAAGTGTCGGAGCGGACGATTTACCGCGATCTGGATGCGTTGAGCGCGGCGGGAATCCCGGTATATGCGGAGCGGGGTCCAGGCGGCGGCTGCACGCTGACCGAAGGCTACCGCACGAATTTAACCGGGCTGACCGAGGCTGAAGCGCGGACGCTGTTTATCTCGACGTTGGCCGGGCCGATGGGCGACCTGGGCCTGGGCAAGGCGCTGGAAGATGCGCTGCTCAAACTGCTGGCGGCGCTACCGTCGGTACAGCAGCAGCATGCCGAACATGCCCGTGAGCGGATTCTGTTGGACCCAGTGGGGTGGTTTCAGCACCGCGAAGATGTGACGCACCTGGCGACGGTGCAAGCGGCGGTGTGGGCGGAACGCAAGCTGCGGATTGAGTACCGGCGGGCGGATGGCGTGCAGTATGAGCGGACGATTGATCCGTATGGGTTGGTGGCAAAAACCAGCATCTGGTACCTGGTGGGGGCGTCGGCGGAAGGGCTGCGCGTTTACCGGGTGTCGCGGATTTTGAACGCGGTGATTGGCGAGGAAGGATTTACGCGTCCGAGTGACTTTGATCTGGCGACGTTCTGGCGCGAAAGTTCGATGGAGTTTGAAAATACACGAGCGCAGTATGTGGTGCGGGCGCGGATTGCGCCAGTGATTGTCCGAATTCTGCCGGAGATATTCGGCGAGAGTATTGAGCGGGAAATCGAACGGGCGGGGCCGGCGGATGAACAGGGATGGATTACGATGCCGCTGACGTTTGATAACATTCACGCTGCCCAGCATCATATGCTGGGATTTGGGGCGCAGGTCGAGGTGCTGGAACCGCTCGAACTGCGGGAGAATATCATTGAGATTGCCCAGAAAATTGTCCAGTTCTACCTGCCTGAATGGGCAGTAGGCAGCGCTGAACTTACCCGGTAGGATTGAGAATAGAGTATTGATCGTGGAAGGAAAACGCTATGGGTTTTCATGGCATGTGGGCGTATATCCAGAATGATAATGTGAAACCACACGTCAGCCGGACGCTGCTCAAACGGGTGTTGGGGTTTGCGCGACCCTATCAAGTGCATATTGGGATGCTGCTGGTGCTGATTTTGATCAGCACCGGATTGGATTTGCTGCAACCGCTGATTTTGCGTGATTTGATTGACCGCACGCTGCCGGGAAAAGATTATGGGCGGCTGAACTGGCTGGCGCTGGGACTGGTGCTGCTGCCGGTTGTGCGGGGCGGGGTCACCGTTTTGCAGCGGCGGGTGAATGCGATGGTGGGCGAAGGGGTGATCTTCGATCTGCGGGTGCGGCTGTACAGCCACTTGCAGCGGATGTCGATCCGGTTTTTCACCAACACCAAAACGGGCGAGCTGATGAGCCGGTTGAATAACGATGTGATCGGCGCACAACGGGCGATCAGCAATACGGTGGTGGATATTGTAACGAGCGTGATCCAGGCGGTGGCGATTCTGATCGTGATGTTCTCGCTCGATTGGCGGCTGACGCTGATGGGACTGGTGCTGGTTCCGCTGTTTGTGCCGATTGCACGGCGGGCCGGAAAACAACTGCGCACTATCGCACGGGAAGCGATGGGCTACAACGCGCAGATGAACGCGATGATGAATGAAACGCTGAACATCGGCGGCGTGCTGCTGGTCAAGCTGTTTGGACGCGAAAAAACGGAGATCGCACGGTTTGAGGATCGGGCGGCGAACGTGCGCGATACCGGCGTGCGGCAGGCAGTGGCGGGCATGCAATTTTTTGTGCTGCTGGGGATGGTGATGGCGGTTGGCACAGCGCTGGTGTATTGGGTCGGCGGCTACCTGGTGCTGGAAGGGGTGTTCACGATTGGTACGATTGTGGCGTTCAGCGCGTACCTGACCAAGCTGTACGGAACACTGCAAGGGTTGTCTACCGCGCCAGTGGATTTTGCCACGTCGATGGTGAGCTTTGAGCGCGTGTTCGAGGTGATCGATCTGCCGCTGGATGTGCCGGAGAAGGAAAACGCGCAGGTGCTGCGGGATGTGAAAGGGCGGCTGACCTTCGAGGATGTCACATTTACGTATCGCGCGGGGGAAATGAGCGCATTGAGCAACGTCGTGCGGCACGGTCATATGGAAAGCGTCGAGGCGGTGCTGTCGGGCGAAGGTGCGAAGGTCAACGACAAGCATCAAGAAGCCAAAGACGAAAAAAATGAAAAAGAAGAACACAGCAGCCAGGCACGTGAAATGGCGCTGGAACACGTGTCGTTTGATATTCAGCCGGGGCAGCTCGTGGCGCTGGTGGGGCCGAGCGGCGCGGGTAAAACCACGATGACGTACCTGATTCCGCGATTGTATGATCCGAATGAAGGGCGGATTCTGATCGATGGGTGTGATCTGCGGGAAGTGACGCTGGATTCGCTGGCGGCGCAGATCGGGATGGTGACGCAGGAAACGCATTTGTTCCACGATACGATTCACACGAATCTGATCTATGCCAAACTGGACGCGACACCCGATGAGATCGAAGCGGCGTGCCGGGCGGCGAATATCCACGATTTTATTGCGGGACTGCCGAACGGTTACGATACGATTGTGGGCGAACGCGGGTATCGATTGAGCGGCGGCGAAAAACAGCGTGTCGCGATTGCGCGCGTGATTCTCAAAGACCCGCGAGTCCTGGTGTTGGACGAAGCGACGAGCCACCTGGACAGCCAATCGGAAGCGCTGATCCAGGATGCGCTGAAGACGGTGATGGCCGGACGGACGAGCATCGTGATCGCGCACCGGCTGAGCACGATTCTGGCGGCGGATATGATCCTGGTGATGGATCGGGGCCAGATCGTAGAACGCGGCACTCATCACGACCTGCTGGCGCAGGGTGGGCTGTATGCGCAACTGTATGAGACGCAGTTCAGCCGGGACAAAGAACCTGTCGCATAGGTTTTTGTGAGCATCGACCCCCGCCCCCCCTTTGACCGCCTGTTTTGGACTATTTGAGGGGAAAACCGTTCGCCAGTGGATCGAGATCCTGGCAGGAAGTGCCACTTTTTGCCAGTAAGGCTGCGCCAATATTTTCTTGACCCCCCCCCCTTTATGCGGGTTTGAGGGGAAAACTCGCGTCGTGGAAGGGTATTTGGCGACGCGAGACGGGGAAAAATGATTAAAGGTGCGGTGTTATCTGAGAATCAGGATAGCACGAATGTTCGGAGATGTATAGTCATTCGATGGTGAACTTGGATGGCTAACTTGGATGGTTAATAATGTGGGGGTTACACAGTAGGGGCAAGTCGTGAATTGCCTCCGACGAACCTCACCCCCTCGGTCCCTCTCTCCAACCGAGTTGGAAGAGGGGGAAGCCCACGTCAACGGGTGTGGCGGGAAAGACGGTATCGACAACGGTCCGCCATTCAATCCACCCTGTTCGCCAACGGGATATTTTCCGCCGAAAAACGGCTTAAGTTGACGCAAATTGGGAGCAAAACGGAAGCGCCTCTACGAAAAACAACCTCTGGCGCTAAGGCGCTAATTTTGTGGGGCGCGCATTTGGGTTGCGATAAAGATCACGGCAGCGCCCAGCGCCAGCACCGCGCCAAACAGGAAGGGGGCAGATGCGCCGAAGCCATTCCAGCCCCACATGCCCTGCCACAGCACACCTGCCAGCACGCTGGCGGGAAGGGCCATAAGGCCGACTGCCGCACTATAGACCCCATAGGCGGTGCCGCGCTGCTCTGGCTCAACCAGATCGGCTACCAGGGCCTTCGCCGCGCCTTCTGTTACCCCGTAGTAGATGCCGTAAAGCGTATACAAGACCCACATTTGCCAGGCTTCGGCGGCCAGCCCAAACCCCAAATAGAGGAGGGCGTATACGGTCCAGCCGCCGAGCAGCAGCCGGTGCCGCCCGATCCGGTCGGAGAGCACCCCCGCTGGACCGGAAATTGTCGAATAAACCAGATTGAAGGTCAGCAGCATGCCGAGGATGCCCGCCACGCTCAAGCCGCGATCCTGCGCACGCAGGATCACAAACGCGTCTGCCGAGTTGCCCAGCGTGAAGACTGCTACGGCCAACAGGAACCAGCGAAAGCGGCGATCAAAACCTTTGAGCGTCAGTCGGGGGGCCGCACGAACTTTAGTCACGGGCACATCCTTCGCTCCGTAAGCGAGGATAAGGACCGCCAGTACCGCCGGGATAATGCTGATCAAAACCAGGGTGCGGAAGGTAGAACGTTCCAGGTGCAAGCCGCCGTGCTGCGTGGCGAGGACCACGATCAGCGCGATCAGGATGCCCAGCGCAGCGCCCGCCGTATCGCCCGCACGATGCAGCCCGAAGGCCGCGCCACGACGATTTTCAGCAACCGTATCGGCGATCAGGGCATCGCGGGGCGCGGTGCGGATACCTTTGCCCACCCGGTCGCTGAAACGCACGGCGAGCACCCCCCACCAGGACGTGACTATGTAGAGGAAGGGCTTGGATAGGGCAGACAGTCCATAACCGATAACGGTCAGCGATTTACGCTGTCCCAGTTTGTCCGACAGCCAGCCGGAGAAGATTTTGAGCAGACTGGCTGTTGTTTCGGCAACCCCTTCGATGATGCCAATGATATTGGTTTTGACTCCCAGCACGTTTTTGAGGAACAGCGGCAGCAAATTAAAAATCATCTCACTGGAGACATCTGTTAAAAAACTAGTGAAGGTGACGATCCAGACGTTACGGGGCATGGGGAACCTTATGGAACGAGATGAGATAATAAGGCTGCGTCATTATTTTCTTGGACCGGCCTAAATTGTACAGCCTCGCATGGGGAGCCACAAATATCCTGGCGATTCCCCATTGTATAATATCGGAAGAGGCACAGAAGTTTAGGGTATGGAGGAGTTTTTTTGATGAATGCTTATGAACGTTTCAAAGGGACACTTAACGGCCTTGCAGTGGATCGGATTCCCAATTTTGATATTATGATGACTTTTGCCGCGCATTATATTAATGCGCCGCTCGCGCGTTATTACCAGGATTACCGGGTGTTGTGTGAGGCGAATTGGGCGGTTATTGACGTCTTTGAACTGGATATTGCACAGGCTATCTCCGACCCGTATCGGGAAACGGTTGATCTGGGTGGGGTGGTTGAGTTTCCTGATGATGGGCTGCCTGTATTGCAAAAATACCGGCTCGAACACCCCGACGATCTTGCCTCGCTGCGCCCCATTGATCCCACACAGGGGCGGCGGATGACGGACCGCCTGGACGCGGTGCGGCTATTTCGCGAACGGGTTGGAGGCACGATGCCGATCATGGGGTGGGTAGAAGGGGCGCTGGCTGAGGCTGCCGATCTGCGCGGGGTTAGTAACCTTCTGACGGATGTGTATGACCGCCCGGAATGGCTGCTGGATGTGCTGGAAGTCTGCACCGAAGTGGCGATAGCCTTTGCTAAAGCTCAGATCGCCGCCGGGGCGGATATAATCGGGTTGGGGGATGCGATTGCCTCGCAAATTTCGCCTCGAATGTACCAGAAATACGCGCTGCCGTATGAGAAACGGATCTTTGAGGCGGTTCATGAAATGGGCGGAATCGCACGGCTGCATATTTGCGGGGATACGACCAAAATTCTGCCGTATATGGGGCAAAGTGGGGCGGATATTATCGACCTGGACTGGATGGTATCGATTCCGGCGGCGGTTGATACCTTCGGCGGTCAAATTGCGATTTGCGGAAATTTCGATCCGGTGCGGGTTATGCTGCAAGGGACGCCTGATCAAGTCCGCGTGGCTGTGCGCGACTGCGCGAAACAGGCCTGCGCCCTGTATTTCAGCGCGGCGGGGTGTGAAATTCCTGACCGGACACCGCACGCGAATCTATTGGCGCAGGCCCAGGTTTTGCGCGAATGGGGGAACGGACAGGGGTATTGATGTCCGGTCATGACGCGTAGGGGCAGGTTGGCGGACCTGCCCCTACAAAGGCTTACCGCGCCAGTACAGCGGTTCCTACCGCTACCGTTTTCTGATTCGTACAGCGAGATACGGTTTCCCCGGCAGCACGATTTCATGGACTGGCGAGCGCTCTGGGCCTTGCGCTGGAAGTGGGCGCAGCGTGCCAGGAGAAATGGTCATGTTCCAGGTATCAATAATGTCGATAGTGACATCGTGATCGGGCAGCCCTATCGACCAGGAAACCGGCTGGTGGATGCCAAAATAGAAAAGACGGTAATCGCCATTCATGCCGCCTGCTACGCGGCCCCAGACCCAGGAGTCTTCGAGGGGGGAAAGACCGCCTGGCGGTGCTTCGTCGATGATCTGTCTCAAAAATGCAATACGCTTCCAGCTTTCGCCCCGGAGCACGCCCCCTTTGGACCACCATAACAGATCGTCGGGATGGGAATAGGTTTCCCCGTGCCCGGCATAACCGCCATTTGTGACCATGATCCAGCACCGGTGAACAAGTTCCTGGGCGGTGATATTGCCCCAGGGAAAAGGAATGTTGCCTTCGTATTCCAGTTCATCGTTAACAATGGGCTTGTGATAGGTTGTACGCCACTGGTTGACCTGCTGCACGTCCCAGTTCTGGATGCTGACATGCGTGACATCGGGTCGGGTGTGGTCATAATTCATTCGCGTGTCGCCATTGTGAATCGACCTTAAATGCTGGTAGGGGTCTTCGGTGCGCAGCAGCGTGAAAAAACGTTCCCACCGTGTAAGCGGTTTGTCCTTCAGGAGAAAGTCATATTCGTTGGCCAGCGACCACCAGACATTCCGGTAGGCGGACAGGCGCGCGATGATATAACGCAAATAACGAATATCACTCGCTTCATCCAGCCGCGCAAAGCCCCAGCGATCATAGGGATGGAATAAAATAACATCCGCCTCGATACCCAGATCGCGCAGATCACCGACACGCTTTTCGAAATGCTGGAAAAAGGCCGGATTAAAGCGCGTAAAATCGAATTCGCCTGAAATATTCTGCTCGAAGGGATGGTAGACCGGTTCGTTTTCGTTATAGGGATAATGCTTGGGGAAAACACACATACGAAGCTTGTTGAAGGGCGCAGTACGCAGTGTGTTCAGGGTTTGCTCTTCAAGGTCAGTGCCTTGATGCACCCAGGCATAACAGGTGGTGCCAAAGGGATAATAGGGTGTTCCATCATCGTAGGTGAAGTGATAGGTGTTCTGGACGCGCACCAGCCCGTGATTGGAACTGCCCGGCGGCGTGCAGACGAATGAACCTTCAACGCCGGCGAGTTCACGGATATTGCTCCGGGTGGTGTAATGCCAATCGCCCACCTGATCCGGCATCAGCCGTACCCGGTAGAAGCCAGCCCCATCATAGAACCCATTGACTTCAATACACCGGCCTTCGTGCCTGAATTCTGCCCCAAAGGCCACATCTGTAAACGGATTACCATCGCTCGGCCCCTTCAGCGATAGTTCGAAAACAGCCCATTGTTCAACCATGTCACTCTCACTGTATAGAATTGATAAAGCTGCGCCACTATTTTATTTAGCCGACCATACATTACCCATAAATCAGGGATGAGGGGCAAGACGGGCGCAGCAAAGCAGCCTCTCTACGAAAAATGGCGGGGCAGACTCACGCCGATCAGAACCAAGCAGAGGAACAGCCCGCGCACATAGGCGAAACTGTGGACCATATCCCACTCGCTGCTCTCGGATAAACGCCGACTGATCTCAAGCAGGGCGTTTTCGCCGTTAAACAGGTTGAATGCTGTCAGCGCCGGAGAAGCGAGCGGAAACAGTTTAAAGGCCTGTTCTTTAGCGGGCGGTTTACCCCACACGAATCCCTCACTGACGGTGATTTCACAGTCGGGTACGATTTCGGGAATGACTGCGCCTAACTTTTCAGGCGGGAGATCGCCCAAGTCGGCCAGCTTATACGCGCTGCCGCCTTCCCCTTTGCCACTGTAGACCTGAAGATTCGTGGATAACGACGACCATAATTGACGACGTGTCAGGCAGAAATCCAATTTTTGGTAGGGTACTTTTTCAAAATCAAACCGCTCGTCTTCACTCTTAGACATGAAGTGCTCCTGAAAATTCGGCTAACCGCCGCAGCAGTTCCGGCTCTTCGATCTCCAACCAGTGCGGGGGACAGGCGGCAAAAAACTGTGTAAAGTGGGCCACCGTCGTTTTCATCCAGCCGTCGAATTCGGGCGGCAGAAGCGGCCCTGCAAATAAAAATAAGCCGCCTAAATGGGTATGTTTGGGAAACGCGGGTAGTTCGGCCTTGTCTCCGGCGGTGAGGGCAAAACGTGCCACACGCCCGGCACGATCCAGGATGTCACGCGCCTCAACGAGCGTGTCCTGGAGCGGCATCTGCATCGCGCCATTGTGACGGAACAGATCGGGACGGCGGGCGCTGGCCTGGGGCTGGAAGGGGATGGCGTCGAAGGAGCTTAACGAAGCAGGCCAACGCAGGGGCGAGAGCCAGAAGGCGGGCTGGGTGATGGCCGGACTGTTTGCGGGGGCGGCATGCAAGGCCAAACACAGATCCCGCTGGCTGAAGATGGCATCGGCCTGCGCTAACCAGGGGGTGCAAGCTTCGTGAACGAAAACATCGTGATCAATGAACCAGAGGCCGGATGCGGCGCGCATCTGCTGGAGGGCAATATTTTGGATCACCCGGCTGTGCTCACCGGGGGCATCGTCGGGATAAAAAAGCTCGGTGACAGAGGCGGGCATAAACGCGCGGAAGCGCTGTTTCTGCTCCGGCGATTTGCCGACCTGCACCACCACTAACTCACGATCCTGGGCGGACTGCGCCAAGCGGTGAAGACAGTCCAGGCCGAGGCAGTTGGACCACCAGGAGATCACGACAAGCGCGCTGTGAATGGGCATGGTGTCAGTCTTTCTGAGGTGGGGCACACCACACGCCGCCGCCATCGGCAATTCGCCGCAGCAGGAGCTTTTCGGTGATCTGCTGGTTGATCGTGCAGCGCCCTCTGTGCTGCAAATGTCCACCTTCTCCCAGGCTGAAGGTACGCGGGTAACAATCCCCGGCACAGGACCAGTAGCAGAAACAGTCCTGGCAGGTGGCCTGCCGCTCGGCGATTAAACGATGAAGATGAGTGCGGGCGGCGTGATCGATGTTCACCTGACCATCCTCAATATGCCCGATGACGGACATTTGAGCCAGCGGATGGGTATCACCCGCGACTTCGTAACAGGCCACCAAGTCCCCATTGGCGTTGACGATCAGGGCGCTGTAGGGCGCGGTACAAAAGACGGTTGTGACCAGCCCCAGGCGCGCGCCTGAATAGAGCAGCCGCCGCCCGGACTGCTGGGCAATTTCGAACGCATCCAGAAAGGCCGCAACAAAACCTTCAATCTCGGAGGCATCCGGTTCCGTATGGCCGCCGCGCTTCGTATTAAAAGCGGGTTCGACCTGCATGGACTGGCAGCCGGTTGCAGTGCATAAAAAGCGCACATCGTCGGCCAGAGTCCAGGGGGGCGTTGCGGTCAAGCGGATGCCGTAGGGAAAAGCGCGGCGATCCAGCGCGTTGATCGTGTTCATAACGTAGGGGGATGATCCCTGGCCGGAGCGCAGCGGACGCTGGCGATCCTGAGTCGCGGGCGCGCCATCGACGGATAAACTTAAACCGTCCAGATTGGCGGCGATCCAGTCACACTGCGCTTCTGACCACACACCATTGGAGGTCAGCGTGATCTTGGCGGGGAGGGGCTTCTGGCGGGCATAAGCGGTGCATTGTTGCAGAACCTGCCAGGCATAAGTTGGTTCGCCGCCGCCATGAAAGGACACCTCAAATTCGGGACGGTTCAACTCAACGGCTGTCTCGAATACATAGTCGATGGCGGCGCAGCCGGGTTCGAGGGCGAGTTCCTGGCGGGGCGCTTCTCCCGCTGCGGCATAACAATAGGTGCAGCGAAGCTGGCACTGATTCGTGAGCAGCAGCACGGCCATTGTCGGATGGAAGCCGGTTGTGGTCCACAGGGGCGGCGGCGGATCGGGATCAAAAAAGCCGTGAGAGCACAGAAATTCCAGGATGTCGGGGGCTACATGCGGCTTGGGGGATGTCACCTCGTCGGTCAGGGCCAGCACAAGGTTCGCCATTGAGCGATTGCCGACAAACGCTCGCCCCGCCAGTGGACGGTAGATGATCACTTCGGATGCGCCGGTTATAGGGATGATACGAACGTCCATGCCAGTCTCCATGAGGGTACAGGTGCGGATCAACTTCCAGGCTTGGGAGAAGCCTGGAAGATCGATTGGGCGCGAACTAGTTGGGGTACCAATAGTGTGATGCCCCGGCACACGAACAATATCCGTCGCAGGAGCAGGGGGCGGGCACCGTCACGCAGTTGCAGACGCACACCATGCCTGGGGGAATGGCTGATCCGCAGGGAAGGGTGTAGATCGTGCCGTCAGGGGCGCGATAGTTGATTCCGGTTTGGCCGGGCTGCACCTGACCCGGCACACCAGGAAGCGCCGTCGGCGCAGCCGTACCTGTCGGGGCGGCAGTGGCGCGCGGCTTTTCGGGAACAAAGGGGGGCGCGTCCACGTCGATCACCGCTTCACAATCTCCATCGACTTCGACATCTTCGGGGTCCACCCAAGCCTGGTCAATGTCGGGCAGTTCAATCTGCCACCAGTATACGTCGTTGGGGTCTTTGCCCTTGCCGATGACAGGGACATCCTCATTGACGGGCATAAAGGCGCGGATGCCACGATGACGTCCGGGGCCAACGTAAACATAAATGCCCTGCTCCGAAGTCCTGACGGTACAGGGCGCGCCGGGCGTGGGCGAGACCGCGGGCGTACGCGTGGGGCGCGGGGTGCGGGTGGCCGCGATATTCGCATCGGCGTTCGCGGCACCGCTGGCCGCAGTGAGCGCTGCGCCTGCCGCAACTACGCCGGATGCACCTAAAAAGGCACGGCGGTCAATCTTAAAACTATTCTCTTCGCGGCTGACGGCGAAGATTTCCGGTTTTTCCTCGTTTTCCGGTACATTCCGGTCGTCGGTCATGAAAGTCTCCTTTTTTTAAGAATAAGAGCGCAACGATACGATTGGAGCCTGTACTTTATGCGTCCAACACCTCCTTTGGCACCAGCAGGCGGGCGGCCTGAGTGTCGTGGAACCGTGTGAGCGTGGCGGCCAAACACCCCCCTGTACACGCGCCCATTAATTTAAACCGACAGGACGAGCACTCTTTATAAATTCCGGCCACTCGATAGGGTTGGACTTTCGCGGCGAGTGAGGCCCGCAGATTGGCTGCGAGGTCTGCCGCCGGTACAACAGCCTGATTAGCCAGCGGGAAGCAGTGAAACGCCTCGCCATTAATCCCAATGTCTACAATCGGATTGCAGCGCCACGCCGGATCAACGCCCGCCGCATGCAGCGTTTCGAGATCATCCTGAGAAAACATGCAGCGTACGAACCCACAGTCTAATTCGACGGTGAGGCCGTGCTGGGCAGCGGTATAGGCGAAACGCGCGATGGGATGCCCCACCTGGGGATACTGTTTGGGATGGAGATAACGATTGCTGCCCCCCAGGATCGGTTGAGCCAAACCCAGGCGAATCTTGGGCTGGCATCCCTGTGCGAGCGGCAGCAGGAAATCCAGTTCGGGGCGCGGCGTGACAATCGTAAAGCCGAGAAGCGCACGCGATCCCAGGCGGCGGAGGACGGCCTGCCGCCGTGTTTGTTCGGCTTTTGTCGGACCGTCGGAATGGCGCGTGGCATTGGTGTTCACCAGGATGGTACAGGCATCGGGCGGGATGGCTTCGAGCGCAGATACTATCCGATCCGGGAGCAGGCCGTGGGTGAACACGACGAGATGCTTGCCGCGCCGCTGTGCCTGCTGGATGAGGGTATCAAATTGGGGATGCAGCGTGGGTTCGCCACCGATCAGACGAATTTCATTGATCGCGGACTGATCCACATAATCCAAACGGCGCTCGAACTCGTCCAGTGAGATGAACGCCTGCTGGCGGCTGCTATTCCCATTGGACATGTGATCTTCAGCGAAACAGCAGGCACACTGCATATTAC
>CAYYNB010000002.1:32614-65033 GCA_964472565.1 uncultured Anaerolineaceae bacterium | reverse complement strand
ATTTCATTGATAGCGGACTGATCCACATAATCCAACCGGCGCTCGAACTCATCCAGTGAGATAAACGCCTTATTCCCATTGGACATGTGATCTTCAGCGAAACAGCAGGCACACTGCATATTACAGACGTTAGAGACAATGATGTTGACCATCCGTTCACACGTCTCTTTCCAGCAGCCCGGCTGAAATCCATGTCTGGAGCACGGTGTTCAGGTGCCGTTGGGCTTCGCGCTGTTCCAGGTTTAGCAGTGGTCCAAGCAGGTCCACGAGGCGCGGGTAGGAATAGCCCAACATCAGCCAGCCCCAAACCGCCGCTTCTGCGCCCTCTAAACAATGGGTGGTGCCGGTTTGTTGGTCAACAATCCAGATCAACGCGGTATCGTGAACCCAGCGAAGGTGAGCGGAGCAGGTGAGGACCACACCGGCTTTCATTGCACCGCCTCCTTGATGTCCAGGCGATCACTTGACTGCCAAACGCTGGCTTCGCACGCGGCACGATCCGCCAGCCAGGCGGCGGCAAGCGCACCCTGCCCGATGTCACGCAGCAAGCGGGTCAGCGTGATCAGCCGGGTCTGCACACAAAGCGAATCGTAGTCGCCGGGATGCCCGCTTGCCGTATGATTGACATGGCAGCCTCCGGCACAGTGATAACGACAGAAACAATCCGTGCAGCGTGATTTGGTATGGACGGTGAGGGCGCGCACCTTTTGCAGCCGGTCATGATCGATCTCAAAGCGGCTGCCCACAAGCTGCCCAATGCGAAAGTTCAGGCCGTGACGCTCCCAGTCTTCGTGGAGCAGATAACACGCATCGACCATCCCATCGGGCGAGACGATCAGCGCATCACGACCAATCGGACAAAAACTGGCCCGACAGTCGCGCAGATTGGCGGTGGAGTGAACGGTATCAATGCCGTTCGCGGCAAGAATCTGCGCCGCACAATCAAAGTTGTACGCAAATTCCCAGGGATCGGGTGGGCGTATTCCGTTCTGGTCCGCCAGCGGCGAGGGGGTCAGCGTTTCAAAACAGACTGAAGCCGGGAGAAAATTACGCGCGATCCATCCGGCTATTTCGGGCATCCGGCGCACGGTGTCGTGCGTGATACAGGCCCGAATGACCAGTTCGAGTGGCGCGGAAGAGAAGATCGCGGCGCTGCGGGTCACAAGCTCGGAACTGGCACGCCCGTTCGCCGCCGGACGATGGGCGTTCTGAATATCCGCCGGACCATCGAGGGACAGCACCAGGGTATCAAAATGATCGGCAATCCACTGGCAGCGCGACGCGTTATAAAGGCCGTTGGACGTGGCTTCAAAACGGACCTCGATTCCCCGTTCAGCGGCCACATAAGCCGCGTATTCCACCACAAAATGAACTACCGACTCGGCGCAGAACGGCTCCCCACCGAAAAAATGGACTTCTCCGCGCGTTTGCCCCGCGTTTGCCAGCAGATCGAAATAGGCATTCACCGCCCGGCGTGCCAAGTTTAAATCCATCACGGGGCCAGTCTGTTTCGGGGCGGCGAAATCGCAGTAGCGACAGGCCATGTTACAACGGCGGGTGGGGATAATGCCCAAAAACAACGGATTATCCAAGGGGCCAGTTCGCGCGGCAGGGGGTGTTTTTGCCGGTGTGCGCAGCCGATCAATCAGCGGCTGCAACAGAGGGCTGGTCTGATTGCGCTGGATATGAGACAGTGCGCTCCGGTTAACCAGGGCGGTGAGGTTGTGTAAGGGTGCATACAGCAACAATTTGTCTACAATGGGAACGGCGAAGATGTCATCCATAAAACATGTCCTACACCAAATCTTTCACCCCTACGGATGGGGTTTATTTCTCGGTTGGTTGCCCGTCCTGGGGATGGGATTGGGATGGCCTAACTGTTGGTGACGGTGTTGATTACGGCGTTGCGGTCAGAACCGAACACGGCGCTGACATTCGGCGCAACCTCGGTTAAATTCGTGGTGGGATCCGTGTGCTGCGGCTCGTTACGGTCACGCAGTTGGTCAAGTTCACGCAGCAACAGGGTTTCAAGATCAAGATCGTCCGGCTCTGATTGGTTAAAGTCGGTCAAGACTCCCACATGGATCGTGTCAATGGGGATACCGGTGATGTTGATGTTGATACTAAAGACGCCGCGCCCCGGACTCACCGGCACCCACGAGTTCAGATCAACAGATATGCCGGGAATGAAGGGCACACCCGAAAAAATGTCCTGCAAGGTGGCGTTGGGATTAGCGCGCAAGCCCTCGGTGGCAAGCAGGGCTGCTTTGCGGCTTTCGGAGTCGGCCTGGAACCAGGGCTGTTCAAGCACGTTCCCCGGTTTGATACCCGTGATGGCGGCGGTACCGCTGAGCAATCCGCCGAGGCCGCTGAATGTATCCACGCTTTGGCTCTGCGTTTTATTGATATAGGCCTGATCGCTGAGGCCGACTGCGATGCCCGGATCGCACAGGCTTTCGGATGATAACACCACTGTGCTGTAGCCGTCCGCTTCGAGGGTTTGCTCCATCCAGCCCGTGTGAGCCGCGCCGATTACCGACAGAAGAATCTGATCGGGATGATCGGCCAGCCAGCCCTCAATTTCGTAGATCATTGTGATCTCGCGCTCGTGCGCATTGACATAAAATTCACGCTGGGCCTCAGCATGATCGATCATCTCGGCTAAGGAAATGCCCCAACTGCTCTCGGTGGTGGTTTGGTGCGATTGGATGATTTGCAGCCCAACATCCATATAGGCGATTTCATCTATTACACCCAACGACATGCAGGGGGCCAGTTCAGGAATCGTCGAAGCGTACCAGTCGCGGATGGCCTGATCGGGATGGTTGGCATAAACCAGGGTTAACAGTTCTTCGCGCCAAGCATCAAGCGCCGGGCCTTCCTCTTCGGGCATCCGGTCGAAAAGCGCAAGGATTTGCTCCTTCCCCGTCGTATCGAGCAGGGCAATCGCGGTGTAGAGCATGGCAACATCGAACTCACCTACCGCTTCATCCGCCAGTTCGGACGCCGCGTAGTATGATTCGTCGTCAATGCCGAACACGCTAAAGTCGCCGGCGATCGTGACACCGGCATAATCTGGATACACAATTGCCGCCAGTTCCGCCTGGCTAATTTCACCTTCGCCTAACAGCTCGACGGCCTGGTTGCGTACCTGACTGGGAGTCAGGCCCGCATTAAACCAAGTTGTGTCAAAGGGTGTGCCTGGAAAAGCACCTTCGGCACCAACGAGAGTCAGGTCATAATCACGGACCAGTCGGTGAATCATCACGGCGCTTTCGATTTGCCCACTGACATAGAGGTGATTTTCCTGGACTAAAAAGACGCGCGGCTCAGCGGTATTCGGGGTAAGAAAATCATAGCGGCCCACACCCGCCGTGATGGCATCGTAGTCATAGCTACGCTGTGCGCTGGCCGGTCTCGACCAACCTGCCAGTGCAAGAATCAATACAACGATCAAAAACCTGTGCCCGGTTTTCATCGGTTATTCCCCCTCTTTAATAAGGCTGCATCCCTATTTTCTGGGATGGCCTACGTAATTTTCAGTATAGCATAATATTGCACTGGTATATTAACTTCATAATGTTTAAGAAAATAATAGAATAGCAAACGATGGGTAAAGTGTCATTAACAGGGTGGAGTAGGGCTGCGCACTGCATATTCAAGTAATTGGGTGTGGACTGGTGGAATTTCAGCCCGCCACCAGTTGATACGCGCATTCCAGACCGCAGGACCATTTTCCGCCCGGATGCAGGCCAGGGCGTGAGCGAAATACTGGGCGCGGCGTTCGTTGGGTGGGGACTGGCGCATGAGCATTTCCAGGTGCTGATCGAGGAAGCGCACCGCCCACGGATGATCGGTTTTATAGAGCGCACAAATTAAACTCCGTTCGATTTTTACATCATGTGCGCTCGCGAGGAACTGATCTACTTTTGAGCGCCACGCCTCTTCCAGCGTGGATTCCAGCCGTTGAAGCTGAGGATGGACGGTGTAGGGGGCCGCGATGCCATCCAGACTGATCCATTGGATGCGGCGGATAGCGGTATAAAACTCGCGCGCCTGGTCGCTCAAGGCTGACAGATGGTCTTCGACCGGGCGATAGAGTACCGGGAGAACGGGTTTGTCATGCTGGCGGGCCAGCGCAATTTCCTGCTGGACATAGGTTGAGGTCATCGAGTCGGGGGATACGAACAGAAGCACGAGATCGGTTGACCGCAAGCCCTCGGTCAGCACTTTTTCCCATTCCTGGCCGGGAGGGATGGAGCGTTGATCGTACCAGATGTGGGTCAGGGACAAACCGGGGTGAGGCGTCGCGCCACAGGCGGCGAGGTTGGCATACATCGCGTCAACAAACAATTTATCCTGGCGCGAATAGCTGATAAAAACGCGCAGAAGCAGGACATTATCAGGTAATTGGGGCAGCGTCATATTTTTGCAACTCCGTGATCATATTGCCCACAAACCACGTACCATTCCCGGTCAATTCAAAGGCCCCATTATTGGGCCTTAACAACGCCGCCGCCTGCCAACGCCGGATTAGCTCTGTGGGCAGCAGCGCAGCCGGAATTGTGCCCGACATTAAGGCGGTCAGGAGCGGATGCAGCCGGTTTTCGAGGGGGGTCCGGCGAAGCCCTCCCTGTAAACCGGGAACATCATGCATATTCTGGCCATAAGGCGCGTACGTCAGGTGGCGATAGTGATAATCGCCAAACACGCCATCGGCAATCGTGCCGAGCGCTAACAGGTCTTCGCCGCGTTCGGGAAAGGTGAAATAGAGATTTGTATCGTGTTCGCCCGCCCAGTGATTAAACAGCGTTTTACGATAGCCCAGCCGAGCCAGCCAGCAGGCACCCGCCTGGGCGAAAAAGTAGTTAACCAGGCGCGGGCGCTGGTCGAGATGGTGCTGCTCGATCCACAAGCGATTACGGGAAGAGGACTGCAATTCGTACAACGAATAACCATCAACGCCTAGCTGGGAAAGGACGGTGAGATCGTTTAAGCAGCCCGCCAACGTCTGGTCGGGCAGGCCAACGATCAGATCCACCGTCACGATCCAGCCGCGTTTTAGCCCAGCCTGAATTTTATCCAGCACCTGGGCAGCGGATTCCTGGCGGTTGATGTTGTGGCGAACGCTGTCTTCGAGACTTTGCACGCCGATATGCAGCCGGGTGAAATGAAGCGCTTCCAGGAGATCATACATTTCGCCGGTCAGTTCGGAAGACGTTGCTTCCAGCGCCCATTCGGTTTGAGGGGTGGTGTTGAAACAGGCGCGGCAGCATTCGACCACCCGGCGGAACGCCGCAGCCCCTAAAAAGGTGGGTGTGCCACCGCCGAAATGTACCGTAGATACGGGGCGGTGGGCCAGCGTTCCGAGCTGGGTCCACAGATGCATTTCCTGCTCAAGCAGGGCGGTATAACGTTCGATATGCGCGGCCCGGTGGCTTTGCAGTTTAAACGAATAACAGTCACAAAAATGGCAGTGCCGCGCACAAAATGGCACGTGGATGTAAATCGCCAGGGGGCGTAAAGGATCGATGCAGGAGACTTCAGCGCGCAGGATGGCCCAGGCCTGCGGCCCTGTTTCGCTTAGGCCACGCTGCGCCCAGACCGGAATGGGGGGATGGCGGTCTGCAATATGGTAGGGAGAAGTTTGCAGCGCGTCCCATTCATGCCGGATGCTGACGAGATCGAGTTCGGGCGGGGCATCCTGAAAAAACGAGTCAAAGAGTCGTTCCATGCACCACCATTCCTCGATCCTGCGCAGCGGTCCATAAGATCTGGGCACGCTCATGCAGCAGCACCGTAGCTAACTGCTTATTCAGGGCACAGCGAAAACTCCCCGCCGCGCCTTTGCAGTCGTCGGGGCAAGCCCGCGCACAGTGATAACGATTGAAACATTCCCGGCAGGCGTCACCTGCGCGTATGTCCTGGCGCAGTTGCTCGATCCGTTGATAATCGAACACCAATGCCCCCGCCTGATATGCGCCAATCATGACGCCCGCCTGCTCTGCCGAGAGGGCAGTGGTGTATTTAAAACAGGCGGTTGCCACCCCAGGCGGAACCAGATTCAGCACCGGGCGGAAAGTATGACAGTAGGGGCCATGAATCGTCTCAAGGCGAACCCCGGAATAGGATAACCTGATCCCGTGATGGCGTGCGACGGCGCGGGCTGAACAAAAATGCGTCACAAATTCGTGGGCAAGGTCCGGCTCACTGCCCTGGGATGCTCGCCCGCCCGCATATACAGGTTCAAAATGCATTTCGGTAGGCTGCAAGCGCGCACCGATGTAGTCGGCGATTTCAGACTGGCGATGGATGGTCGAGGCGGTAATGGTGGCGCGGACATGAAATTCTCGCTGCGACTGACTTAAGATGGCCGCCGTCCGTTCCAGCGCATCCGATGTTGTGCCCCCGCCACGACGCGGGCGTTGTTGATCCTGAATATCAGGCGGACCATCACAGGACAACCCGATCAAATCAAAATTAGCGGCCAGCCAGAGCGCTTTGGCTTCGGACAACACGCCGTTTGTGGCGATATAACGAAATTGTTTCAGTTCGTAGCGCTGCGCCGCGTTTTCGACCAGACGCAGCGCCTGTTCCGCTTCTTCCTGAAAAAGAGAGGGTTCACCGCCCCCATGCAGCACCACCGTCAACGGCAACCCTTTGATGAAGCAGTTGGCGGCTACCAGATCTGCCGCCGCGACTATGGCATCTGAGGAAAGATGCTCATCGCGCCGGGGATCGGGTTCCGCATAACAGTACTCACAGTTGAGATTACACTGGTTGTGCAGGTACAGGGTCAGGCATTCGGGCTGGAAAGGCTCTGTTTGCTGCTTTTCACTGACCTGAAGCGCGTGTTTGGCGTAGAGGATCAGCCTTTCGGACCAGAACTGAGAAGGGGTCTGCTGAATCATTTCCTGGGCAACCGCTGCGGCAGCCGACGGAGCGGTGATCACCAGACAGCCGGGCGCATAAAACAGCGTATAGTCCGCGCCGGGTTCCCAAAAGATGGGAAGCGTACAATCAGGGAGAGGAACAAACATTGTGCTCCCCCCGTTTAAGCGTGACGGCGTGTTCATAATAGGTTTTACATCTCAAACAAGCCGGGCAGTTTTTGTCACAGGTCAACGTATATTCGAACAAGTCATCGGAGATGGTGATCGGCTCCAGGACCGACGCAGGACCACCCCCAATGTCACGCGGGAGCAGGTCGCGGCGGTGGATATAGGCATCGAGCACGTGAAAATAGTCCGGCGGATTGCATAATGTCACCCGTCCAGCCAGCTTTAAGTTGTCGTACACCCCCTCGTAGTAGTGCAGGTGGCGCGGCAGAATCCAGCCCCCGGTGAGGCGCAGCCAGGGGTGTTCCGCCAGCATGGGGCCGCATAACGACTCTGGGAACCAATCGCCGTAGCCCATCTCATAAAAGTGTTGGGTGCGGTACAGACAGCCCGGAATACAGGATTCATTCACAATCAAACATAAGCGTCCGGCAAAGGCTGCGCGCAGCCGCCGCAGCCCCACCAGATCACGCAGCAGGCGGTTGTCAGGCACGATTACATCCACCACATCCCGCGCCACAAGCGCCTGGGTCGGGGTACTGATACCCATGAGGATCGAGGCGGTGATCGTGAACATGGGCAGCGCGTCGCGGATCAGCCGCGCGAGTGCTAAATTGGCCAGCACCACGTTCTGGACGCCGTATTCATCATATAGTTGTCGGAGAGTCGTCATTATATGGGGGCCGATCTCATGGATCGGACGGGGCAAAATGATCGGATTCACTAACACCGACTTGGGCAGCGGCGCGTGACGCAAAAAATCGACGGTATGGCGGTCCGGCTGCGGACTGCGGCCTGTTCCCGTGATCCTGTTGGTCAGGGGAAAGTAAACTTCTTTGATATGGGGGCCAAACCGGGCAGCGATGTCCTGCCAGAAGGCCAAATCCTGATCAATGTAGGGAATAACCCAGGTGCTCATCTTAAGTCTCGACTATTGCGGCTGTTCTGCCCGGTTTCGAATGCGATATGAGATAAAAAATCAAAAGCAGCAGCACGACCAACCCCAGCACAACTAACCACGCTATATGATCGTCCGCGTAAGGATTCCAGGGCGGGGGGGCGAAAGGAAGCGGGCTTTTACTGACCGCCAGCCCCATAAAGTCGGTTGGCGTGTAGAGAAAAAACGTCGCATGAATATAGTAAATCATTCCGATTATGAGCAGGCCGAGGCTGAAGCCGGGATTGCTCATGAGGCTGGAGAGGAGATACCCGGCCAGCAATGAAACGGCGATAAAGGGGATATAAAACACGCGCCCGCCCAGCATATAGGACGGATGGTAATTGATCGCACCGGACATCAAGTACAGGCGAGAGACGTAGGGAATGCTCAGCGCGCCAAACAGCAACACCAGGACAGTGAGCAGCCGCCAGCGCCAGTTCATCCGGTAACTTACCACGATGGCGCTCAGGGCAACAAACGCGAGCAGCCAGCGCGCCGTTTCGGAAAAACAGGCTTTCAAAAAATCGTAGGTTTTGATCTCAAATGAGAGTGGGTAGGCGACCAGCAGGCTCACACAGAGCGATAGGCCGGATGACACAAGGGCGGAAATGAATCCGACAGACAGCATGTTACCGGAAGCGATACCGTAGCGGTCAAAATTGTAGAAAAACAAGTACACTGGCGCAGCAATCAGCATGGAAAACACGAACAGAATCAAGCCGCGCTGGGCTGCACGAGGACTAGACAGCCAGCCGAGCAGCACAAACGCGATGGGCAAGGCAAATAACTCGTGGGAGCAAAACAGGCCAACCGTATAACAACCCACCGCTGTCAGGGACCAGACAGCGGGCCGAGTTGTGGTTGAGTGTACAAAGGCGAGCAGCGCCGCCAGCGCAAACGTGGTGCCGATGATGTAGGAAAAGCACGAAATCCAGGTCAAAGCCCCTAATGTCACCGGGTTAATCAAAAAGACTACCGCACTTATTCGCGCCGCGATCTCGTTTGACAAAAGGGCGCGGCTGAGATGGTAAACCAGGGTAACGTTGAGGGTGTGAAACAGGAAGATCATACCCTGCGCCGCCGGAACGCTGGGGCCAAACAGCACATTGAGCAGACGGAAACAGGCCAGCGGAATGACACGGTACTGATCAAAAACCGTCGCCGCCTGCCCCTGGTACCACATCACATCGTCGGGCGCGAGTTTGGAATAGGTAAACCGGGTATAAAAGATACCTCCCAGGATCAAGGCCCAGAAGTATCGATTTAAATACTTCATCAACCGCTGGTAAAACATAAAGCACCTGAGGGATATTGTATCCTTTACTATACTGTGAATTTGCGCATCCCGAAACCGGATGCGCGCGCTATACTAGGGGCAGGAGAAGCAGAAATCAATATGAGCAGCGGCATCGTCTTCGATATCAAAAAGTTCTCGCTGCATGATGGTCCAGGAATCCGAACCACCGTGTTTTTCAAAGGATGCGGGCTGCGCTGTTGGTGGTGTCATAACCCCGAAAGCCAACGCCGCCAGCCGGAACTGCTGCTGCGCCCGGAACGCTGTATCCGGTGTGGGGCGTGCATAAACGAGTGTCCAGAAGGGGCTATTCATGAGTTCGTTACCCACCGGGAGCACTGTAAATGCTGTGGGGCGTGTGTAACGGTGTGTATGGCTGAGGCCCGCGAGATCGTCGGGCGGGAAATGACCGTCGAGCAGGTGATGGCGGACATTCTGACGGACGTGGTTTTTTACGATGAGTCGGGCGGCGGCGTCACTTTTTCCGGCGGGGAGCCGCTGCTTCAGGATGAGTTTTTGCTCGATCTGCTGCGGGCATGCAAGGCTCACGATTTGCATACCGCAGTGGATACCTGCGGCTTTGCCAGCCCTGAAATACTGGAACGGGTGCGGCCTTATGTGGACTTGTTCCTGTATGATTTAAAGCTGATGGACGAGCAGCGCCACCGCGAGGTAACAGGGGTGTCGAATGCGCTGATTCTGGAAAATTTAGAGCGGCTGGCGGCGAACCATCATCCCGTTGTGCTGCGTGTGCCGATTATCCCCCAGATTAATGACGACGAAAAAAATCTGCGGCAGCTTGGTGCTTTCGTGCGCACGTTACCGGCTGTCGTCCGGGTCGATCTTCTCGCTTATCATAAGCTGGGTATCGAAAAACACGAGCGTTTGAACAGCCAGAATCCGATGCCGGAGACCACACCCCCCGCTACGGATGAAATGGCAGCGATTAAGTCTTTATTGGAAAGTTTTGGCCTGAAGGTCACGCTAGGAGGGTAATGGTATGGGAATGAGTGAACGTGTAACGCGCTTGCGGAAACAAAGTCTGGATGCGATCCCCACGCTGTCACCGGAACGCGCCGAACTGATGACCCGGTTTTATCAGGAGAACACGGGGCGGATGTCGGCTCCGGTAGAACGGGCGCGGTCCTTTGAATATCTGCTGGCCCACAAAACCATTTGTATTCACGAGGGCGAACTGATCGTCGGGGAAAAGGGACCGGCTCCCAAAGCGACGCCCACCTATCCAGAGTTGTGCTGCCATTCGCTGAAAGACCTGGAAATTCTCGACAGCCGGGAAAAAGTCTCCTTCAAAGTTGAACCGGATACCTTCCGCCGCTATGAAGACTGTTTCATTCCGTTCTGGCGTGGAAAGACGATGCGTGAGCGCATTCTGCAAGAGATGTCTCCCGCGTGGCTCAGCGCGTATCAGGCGGGCGTTTTTACGGAATTTATGGAACAGCGCTCACCGGGACATACCGTGCTGGACGATAAAATTTATCATAAAGGCATGCTGGATTTTATGACGGAGATTGATGAGCGCCTGGCGGCGCTCGATTTCCTGAACGATCCGGGGGCCTATCGTAAACAGGAACAGCTCCGCGCTATGCGGATCGCGGCGGGGGCGCTGATTCATTTTGCTGAGCGGCACGCCGCACTAGCGCGGCAGATGGCCGAAAACGAATCCGATCCGGTGCGGCGGGCGGAACTGGAACGGATAGCCGACGTGTGCCTGCACGTTCCGGCCCACGCCCCGCGCAATTTCTGGGAAGCGCTGCAATACTATTGGTTTGTTCACCTGGGGGTGACGACTGAACTCAATCCGTGGGATGCTTTCAACCCCGGCAAGCTGGATCAGCATCTCTATCCGTTCTACCAGCAGGGATTGGCCGACGATACGCTGACACGCGAGCAGGCGGAAGAACTGCTGCAATGTTTCTGGATCAAGTTCAACAACCAACCGGCCCCACCCAAAGTTGGCGTGACGGCAGAAGAGAGCAATACCTATACCGATTTTGCTCAAATTAATACGGGCGGGGTGAAGATCGACGGCTCGAATGCGGTGAATGAGGTGTCATTCCTCATCCTGGATGTGATCGAAACGATGCGGCTGCTCCAACCGAGTTCATCGATCCAGGTCAGCAAGAAGAATCCAGACCGCTTTATCAAGCGCGCGGCGCGCATCATTCGCACCGGATTTGGACAGCCCTCGATTTTTAATACGGATGTGGTCGTGCAGGAAATGATCCGCCAGGGGAAATCACTCGACGATGCGCGGTGCGGCGGGACGAGCGGCTGTGTGGAAACGGGCGCATTCGGTAAAGAGAACTACAACCTGACGGGGTATTTCAACCTGCCGAAAGTGCTGGAAATTACGCTGAACAACGGCCTTGATCCACGCAGCGGGCAGCGGATCGGACTGGAAACCGGCGATCCGCGTGAGTTCCAGTCCTTTGAGGCGTTATTCGACGCTTACAAGCGGCAGATCAAGTATTTTGTCGATGTCAAAATTCGCGGGAACAACGTGATCGAGCGGTTGTACGCGGAGTATCTCCCTGCGCCGTTCCTGTCGCTGCTGATTGATGACTGTATCGCCAAGGGGCAGGATTACCACGACGGCGGTGCGCGTTATAACACAAGCTATATTCAGGGCGTGGGGTTAGGCACGATCACCGATGCGCTGACCGCGCTCAAGCATCATGTTTTTGACTGTCACACGCTGACCATGGATCAGATGCTGGCGCTGTTAGCGGGAGATTTCGCCGGACATGAGCGTGAGCGCCTGATGCTGGTCAACCAAACACCCCGGTATGGCAATGATGATGACATTGCGGATGGCGTTATGGTGCAAGTCTTTAATGCCTATTTTGATGCGATTGACGGGCGTCCGAATACCAGGGGCGGGACCTACCATATTGATCTGCTGCCGACCACCTGCCATATCTATTTCGGATCGGTGCTGGGCGCGACCCCCGATGGGCGGCATGCGCGTATGCCGGTTTCCGAGGGTATTTCGCCGGTCCAGGGGGCGGATCGTCACGGGCCAACGGCGGTACTCAAATCGGCGGCGAAAATGGATCACACTCGCACGGCGGGGACGCTGCTCAACCAAAAGTTTACGCCGAGGCTGCTGGCGGATGAGGCGGGGTTAGACGGCATTGTTCAGTTGGTGCGCGCTTACTTCCGGCTGGATGGGCACCATATCCAATTTAACGTGGTGGATGCGGATACGCTGCGCGCCGCCCAGCAGCACCCAGAACAGTACCGCGATCTGATCGTGCGGGTGGCGGGATACAGTGATTATTTCTGTGATCTGGGCCGCACGCTGCAAGATGAGATTATTGCCCGGACCGAGCATCAGGCATTTTAATGGGAAATTCTATGACATATCAGACAGCTTTATATACCACGCGGCGGCAGCGACTGGCTGAAAAGGCCGGTGAAGGGCTTATTCTGATCGATGCGTCAGGGTTGGCCCCTGACCCGGCGCTGTATGATCGAAATCTGTATTATCTGACCGGGCTGGCGGACCGGAACGCGTACCTGCTGCTGGCTCCGCAGGGGATTATGGTCGAGCGGCTGGAAACGCGCAGCGGGCCGGAACTGATGCGCGGGCGGCGCGTCTATGAAATTTTGTTTGTCAGCAAGCCCAGCGCACGCGAAGCCTTTATGGATGGCGGTGGGTTCACGTTGGATTTGATCCGCGAGCAGACGGGCGTGGATCGCGTCTATGAGCTGTCGAGCTTCGACAGCATGCTGGAAGGGGCACTGGCCGACCAAACTACGCTGTGGCTGAATTCGCCCAGCGTGCCCCGGCTGGGGCAACCGCTCACGGCTTACCTGGCGCTGATCGAGCGCATCCGGCAGCGTTACTACTGGGTTCAGCTCAAAAATATTGCGCCGACCATTCACCAGATGCGTTTTATTAAAGACTCCTATGAAATCCAGTGTTTGCGCGAAGCGTTTGAAATCCACACGACGATTTATGAAGCGGTGATGCGGGCGCTGAAACCCGGTGTGAATGAGGCGATGGGACAGGCTATTTTTGATTATGAAGTGCAGCTTCGCGGCGAACGGGTGTCGTCGATGGGAAGCGAACATTATGCCGCCAGCATCATCGTGGGCAGCGGGCCGAACGCGGTTATTCCGCACTACATGGATAACCGGCGTACCATCGAGGATGGCGATCTGGTGCTTATTGATTCCGGGGTGAGCGTCGAAGGCTATTTTTCGGACATCACACGGACCTTCCCGGCGAATGGACGCTTCACGCCGCGCCAGCGCGAACTCTACGCGATGGTGCTGGAAGCACTCTATACCGCCATTGAGACGATGAAACCCGGTTCGACTCTGCTCGATGCGCATCAAGCCGTGTATGAGGTGTTCAAACGGTACGATGTTGCGCAGTACAGTTATGGCAACTGCGGGCACCCGGTCGGGCTGAGTATCCACGATCCAAATGGACGGTATGCGGATGATCGGGAGCAGGTATTTGAACCGGGCGTGGTGGTGGTGATCGAGCCGTTTTTGATGCTGCCGGATGAGGGAATTGGTATTCGGATCGAGGACGGTGTGGTGATCACCGAAACCGGGCACGAAATTCTGGCGGGGCCGCCGCGCGAGATCGAGGCGGTTGAGGAATTGTGCCGGAGAGGATACAAGTGAAATACCGCCTATTCACGATGCTGGTTATGCTGCTGATTGGAGTACTGCCGGGGTATGCACAAACACACGCGGCTCAGGTTCCACCCAGAACGATTACACAGATAGCCTGGTCGCCGGACGGCAATACTATCGCTGCTGCTGGTTCGCAAGGCATCTGGCTGTATGATGCCAATAACCCAGAGACCGCACCACGCCGCTTAGGTGATATTGATGGACTGGTATACAGCGTGGCCTATCATCCAGCGGGGGCTATCTTGGCGGCGGACGAATCCCGCCAAGGAGGGCTGATCCATCTCCTTGATACGCAAACCGGCGACACCCGCCTGACGTTGGATGGAGGAGCGCGCACACTTTGGGTTGGCGATCTTGCTTTCAGCCCCGACGGGACAATACTCGCAGCCGGTTATCACGATAACCAGGCCCGTTTATGGGACGCCGCAACCGGGGAACTGCTTGCTGCTTGGCGTGGGCATTCCCAAGAAGTTATGGGAGTCGCATTTAGTCCCGATGGAACCCTGCTGGCAACTGCCAGTTATGATGCTACCGTCGGACTATGGGATATAACATCTCAGGAAAAACGCGCTACACTGCGCGGACATAGGGCGCATGTAAACAGTGTGGCCTACAGTCCGGATGGAACCCTGCTTGCGTCAGCCAGCCGAGAAGCCGTTATCCAACTGTGGAACCCTCAAACAGGAGAAAACGTGCGCACGCTGGAAGGACATACCGATGATGTCGAGCAAATCGCCTTCAGCCCCGATGGGACGCTGCTTGCGTCGGCCAGCCGGGATCAAACCATCCGGCTGTGGAATCCGGCTACCGGGGAATGTCTGGACGTGTTGACGGGCCATGAGTGGTGGGTCGTTGCCGTTGCGTTTAGCCCTGATGGGCAGCAGTTAGCATCGGCCAGTGGAAATGGTGAACTTCGGATATGGGACATTCATCAGGAATAAATGTCAGCGCTCATTGTGCTGATCGAGCCACGCGATGATCGAGGGGAGCAGATCGTACCTCGGCGAGAGCATGGCGGTTCCGTGCGCCGAACCGGGATACAGGCGGAGCAGCGCGTCGCCCTGCGCCAGTGCGATCATGACTTTGCAGGCGTGGGCCGCGCTGTGATCCTGCTGCGAGGCGGCGAGGAAGAGGGGGCGATCTGCAATCGTGGTCACAGCCTCTTCCAGATTCAGGCTGATCGAAATATCGACGGGAGAGAGGGAAACCGCCGTCACCACGCGATCATCGTCCGCCATCCCGCGAATCGCCAAAACTGCGCCGAGACTGGCCCCTAACAAATTGACGCGCTCTGGGTCCAGGTCGGGTTGGGCACGCAGCCACGCGATCCAGGTCTGCATATCGGCCTGATGCAGCGGCCATGTACCACGCCCGCCGCTTGCGCCGTGTCCGCGCAGATCAACAACGAGAACGCCATAACCCGCGTCATACAGCGCTTCTAACAACGGCGTCGAACGCCAGGACTGCCGGATCTGACCGTTCATATGCATGAGCAAAACGGACGGCGCGCCGGGTTCCGAGGGGGCGTAATAATCGCCCACCAGCCGTGTGCCATCGGCAGCCGAAATTTCGATTTTCTGGGGTTCAGGAAGCGAATCATCCTGGGCGGTGGCAGGCCTAGCAAAACAGAACAGCACAACAAGCAGGATCAGAAATAACTGTTTATGCATCACAGGATCATTTCCACGGGAAAGATAATCTCACTCTTTTATAGCTCCAAATTCGTTTGGTGGAAAGCGGGTTGAGGGGTCCTTGAGCCGGGTGATCACCCCTGCGCTTATCAATAACAGCAGTATGGCAAGCACAAGGGATGGCGTGAACGAGTCGTCGGAGGTTTTCAGCACGTCCATCACCAAAACGAAAACCACCGATCCCTGTCCGAAAAGCTGAATCAGGCCGTTCGAGGTGCCTTCCGGGGTGGGATAAGTGATTTCGGCGGCGTACTGCATGCCAATGGGGAGGGTACTCACCAGGAAAAAGCCCAGCAAAAAGGCGGAAGCAATGAGCAGCCCAAAGGTCGTGAAAAAGGTTAAACCGATCAGCCCTGGAATGGACAGCAGAATGCCCAGCAGGAGATAGGGCTGGCGTTTGTGCTGCTTGTCGGAAAATGGAGGGATAATCACCGCGCCCAACACGCCGCCGACCAGCATCACCGCGCCCAGTGTGCCCGCATCTGTCGAGGAGAAGCCGCGCAGCCGCACAATGCCCTCAATCCAGGTGTTGATTCCATTAAAGATGCCGATGCCGATAAACGACACCAAAAGATACAGCCCACCGGTTCGCTGGTGCAGGGCATTTTTTAGACCATCCAGCATCCGGGCGCGGGCTTCCATGTCGGGGGGGCAGGGGGGCGTGGGCGGTTTTTCGCGCGAATAAATGAGAAACAGCACCGCCGAAAGGGCCGTTACGCCGCCATAGATGAGTTGAATGGTTGGAATAGAGAGGCTATCCGCTAAAACAGGGGTCAGCGCCATGCCGATAGCCGTACCCACGAGGTTCGATAGGGTCACGAGGCCGACGGCGGTTGCCCGTTCTTCCATCGCAAACCAGTTAGCGGGCACTTTGGTCCAGGCATTTAGCAAAAAGGGCTGGGCGACTGCCGCCGCAACCGTACCGAGCAGCACAATGGCATAACTCGATCCGGCCAAGCCGCGCGCGAGGCCGCCCACTGCCATCAACACGACACCGAGGCCCACGCCGCGTCGAAAGCCATACGTATCAATGACCCAGGATGCCGGAATGGACAGCGGGATAAAGGCGATCATAAAGGACATCGCCAGCAGCCCAATCGCCAGATCGTCCACCCCATAATAATCCGTGGCGCTGCTGGTAATGGGCGCATAGCTGATCCAGAGAATCTGGATGGTAAGGTTCACAAACATAAATACCGCCAGAACGATCCAGCGGTAGCTATAAACGGGGTACTTTTTGTCAGACATGAGCTTTTCCAGTCTAAGTATTTAGTAGTCTGAACAGTTTTTTATTGCGCTTGTAAAGCTGCTGATAAACCTTATACTGCCTATCGTACAACGCCTTATATTGAGGGCGCGGGGTAAAGGTGCGGGCGACATGGATGATGCGCTGGACATCCTCAAAGCGAATGGCACCGAGGCCCACACCGCAGACTAAAGCGGCTCCGGCTGCGCCTGCATTTTCGGGATATGCGGTGACTTCGATGGTGCGGCCCGTAATGTCGGCCAAAATCTGGCCCCAGGTGTTGGAACGCGCGCCACCCCCTACCAGGCGGATCGTACCGCACGGCGGAACTTTTTTCTCAACCGTTTCGAGCATCCAGCGCTTGTGATAGGCGTCACCTTCCAGCACAGCGCGGATCATGTCGCGCTTGCCGGACTGCAAGCTTAAGTTGAAGAACATCCCCCGCGCGTAAGGGTCTTCGAACGGCGAGCGGTTGCCATGCAGCCAGGGCGTAAAAATGATCCCATTCGCGCCCGGCTCGACCTGTTCGACCACCTCGCCCATATAGTCATACAGCGATTTATACTCATCTTCCTTGTCGGCTATCGTCTTCTGTTCCAGGTAGACACCGATTTCATCCAGGGCAATGTGATCGCGGATCCACTGCAAACAGCGCCCTGAGGTTTCCTGTTCGGAGATGTAGTTATATTTACCGGGAACTGCCGCCAGGATCGAGGCGACCATGCCATTGACATCCGTCATGCGCCGGTTGACCGTCGCACAGACCCAGCCTGATGTGCCGATGTAAATATGCATGGCATTATTATCGAGACGGCCTGCCCCCAGCGAGATCAGGGACAGATCACCGCCGCCGCCAAAAACGGGCACTCCGGCAGGCAGCCCCAGCGACTGCGCGGCCTGTGGGGTTAACCCGCCCACTTGAGCGGTAGATTGGATGACGGGCGGCAGATGGGCCGGGTTTACATCGTAGGTTTTACACAGTCCTTCATGCCAGCACATTTTGCCGGGGCGTGTATCAAATAAAAAGGTGGCATGCGCCGAATCCAGGCCCAGCGTGAACTGCCCGGTACAACGCATGACCAGATAATCCTTGACATCCATCCAGTAGCGCATGGCCGCGAAGAGGTCCGGTTTTTCGTCGCGCAGCCACAAGTATTTCCACACGGGGTCTTTCACCGAGGCCGACGCACCCCCCGTGATCCGCAGCGATTGAAGCAGCTTAAAAGCGTTCATTTGCTCAATTTTGATCAGGCCGGTTTGCAGATATTGTTTGCGATGGGCAGTGCCGCGCGTATCCATGTAACCCATCGCGCGGTGCAGCGCCTTGCCCGACTGATCGACCGGGATAAAACTCTGCATCTGGGCACAAAAAGCAACGGCTTGGATCGTAGCGGGCGAAACCTGGGTCTGCTGGAGCACCCGGCGTGTGCCCCGGCAGACCGCATCCCACCACTGATCGGGGTCCTGCTCAACCCCGCCGTTATCCATGACGTAGAGGGGATATTCTTCCAGCGCGGTTTCCCAGATTTCAAGCCGGTCTTCGAGCCGGTAGAGACAGCATTTCGCGCTGGTGGTTCCGACATCGTACACCAGGATATTCATTTGACGCCTTCCACGCAGGAAAGTACGTATTCAAAACGATTGAGTGCATCATCAATAATATCATCGGTATCAGCCATGCTGGTATAGAGGCGGCTGCCCGCCAGCGAGATGATACCCTGCGCCATATACGCGGCCCCCATCTCTTCGATCATATGTTTGCGCGGTTTAAGTTCACGCAGCAGCCGCAGGGGGTGCTTGAAGTCCAGCAGCATCACGCCGGATGTTTCCAGATGGACAATCGAGCCTTGATTATAGGCGACAAAGGGCAGATGTAAGCGCTCGATGATCGCTTGCAGACCGGCGGTTATGCGATCTCCGGCCCGCCCCGCCAACACCGCCGCATTGGTGCGTTCCATCTCTTCCAGCGCAAAGTAGCCCGCCGCGCAGCTCAGGGGGTTGGCGGACAGTGTCCCCCCCACATAGGCCCGCTCACCTGTGCCGCCGATGCCTGCGGCAAAATGCTGCATGACTTCCTTCTTGCCGCCGACGGCACCGGCCATCGGATAACCGCCGGTGATACATTTGCCAAAGATGGTCAGATCGGGCCGGACACCAAAGTATCCTTGCGCACCGCCGAGGCCGAGGCGGAAGCCCGTTACCACCTCATCAAAGATCAGCAGCGCGCCGAACTCATCGCACAATTCGCGCACCTTCTGATTAAAGTCAAAGGGGATCGGGCGTGTTCCACTTTCGGGGCCAACCGGTTCGAGAATAACCGCCGCCGTGCCGCCCTGAACCCGATTTAACTGTAACATCCGGCGCAGTTGGTCCAGATTATTCGGATAAAATTCCTGGGTGTGTTTGCTGGCGGCACGCGGGATGCCCGTTGCTTCTTTCCGCCGCGTACCGGGGATGTGAAGCCCATACACCATCTGATCACTCCAGCCGTGATAGGCTCCGCCGACCTTGATGATCTTTTTCTTGCCGGTATGCGCACGGGCGGCCCGGATCGCGGCCATCACCGCTTCGGTGCCCGACCCCAACATGCGGAACATTTCCACGCTGGGCATAAGCTGGTTGACCTTTTTCGCCAGCTTTAGCTCATATTCGTGGAAAAGGCCCGTCACCGGGCTGCATTCCTGAATAAGCGCGATCAGTTTCTCGCGTACCGGCGCGTAGTTACTGCCCAAGACGGTCGGCCCGCCCGCCTGAAGGAAGTCAATATATTGATTACCATCTTCATCCCAGAGATAGGCACCTTCGGCCTTGCGGATAGCGATGGGAAACGGATGGTTAAAGGCCAGATTATGCTGTACGCCGCCGGGAATATACTGCTTGGCTTCATCGGTCAGGGCTTTGGAGCGCTTACACTTCTCGTCGAAGTAGGCCAGAAATTCCTGCATTTTATCACGCCGGATGGGGCGCATTGGCTGGCTGACAAGCTGGCTTAAGCGCGCATTGATTTCATCTGTATCATGCCACTTCGAAATCGCGTATTGTGGTGTTTCCATTGTTTATTCCTTTTTTGCCAGCCGCTGATCGATTTTTTTCTGTTCACTGCGCAATTTTGCAAAAGCAATTTCGCGAATCGGGAGGGGAATTTTGCTTATCTTCTCATCGGTGCAGAGGGCCAAAAGGTAGTCCAGGGCCGCTTTTTCTAACAGCAGGACATTGTGATAGGCCCGCTCTGGAGTTGATCCCAGGCATAACGCGCCGTGATTTTTCAGGAGATAGGCATTATGATGATTTTTGACCGCTTTCCGCACTTGTTTCGCCAGCATCCCTGTACCTGATGGCGCATACGGAACGATGTCTACCTGACGACCCAAAAAACGGACCTGCTCATCGAACAAAGCCGGGATCGGTTTGTTAATCAGCGCGACAGCACTGGCAAAGTCCTGGTGGGTATGCATCACACACCCTATGTCGGAGCGGCTCTCGTAGACCGCGATGTGAAAATCCATCTCAATGGAGGGTTTCAGTGTGCCTTCAACCGGCTCATGTTCAAAACTGTAGACACAAATATCGTTTACACTGAGGCTGAGATAATCCTGGTTCGAGGGGGTAATGGCTAGAATGTTTTGGCCGGGGACACGAACCGACACATTCCCCCCGGTCCCTTTGAGAAAGCCTTCCTGGACCAGTTTACAGCTATAGTCTAAAACCTGCTGCCGGACCTCATCGTAATCACTCATAGTCACCACATTTCGCAAAACTTTACACTGTAAAGATTGTAGGATCAAAACTTTACAGCGTCAAGATATTACGCTAGGATTGACGTTATGAACAGCAACTATCATCACGGCGATCTCAAAAATGCCTTAATCCAGGCCGGAATCGAGATTCTGTCTAAAGAGGGGATGCAGGCGCTCACGCTGCGGAACGTTGCCAAAAAAGCGGGAGTCAGCCATGCGGCCCCCTATGCCCACTTCACAGACAAACAAGCGCTCATTGCGGCCATTGCGACGGAAGGCTATAAAAAGCTGTACCAGCAGCTTGCCGCCGCGCAGAACAGCCAGCCTGATCCGGCTGACTGCCTGTTCGCCGTCGCACAAGCTTATATTCAGTTTGCGCTGGACGAGCCTGCTCACTTTAAGATCACTTTTGCGGGCGTTGTCGAAGCCGAACAGAATTATCCTGACTATGTGGAACAATCCAAGCGGAGTTTTGCGCTCGTGGTGGCGGTTGTCATCGATTGCCAAAACCAAAACCGGGTAGCGCCGGGCGATCCTGAATTGATCGCCGTCAGCATGTGGGCCTGCATTCATGGGTTTGTCCAGCTTTGGTTAGGCAATCAACTCCCCGGCACACTGATCACGCAGCACGCAATACCCGAACTCCTTCAGGTCCTGCTCCGGCCATTTCTGCTGAACTGAGCGTTTGCCCGCTTCGCAAAACTTGATAGTTCCTTGACCCGTCTATCCGTTATTTTGACGCCTCTTTGACGCAAGACTGGCTAAGATTCTGGCACGCTGCACTTGCGATTTAGACGGGAAAAAACGCCATGTTATCCAAATCGTGGACCAGATTGTATGTCATACTGCCGTTGGCAATCGGTTTTTTGCTCATCCAGCATGCGCTTCATCTCAGCCCCGCCGGGCATAAAGTCGCGCTGCTTGTCGTCACGGGACTCATTTATACGTTGGTCGCTCTGTGGGTTCAATCCAATACAAGGCTGCTGGAAGATGAAACCACTGCTGTAAAACCAGAGCCGCAGCCCCAAGCTCAGAGTTATAGCGCTGGCCGAACAAGCATACTTCAGCATGAAGTTGGCAACGACTAAATTGGGGCGGGCCGGATAAAATAGTAGAAGGAGCGTTGTATGTAAAGGAACACAAACCCCATGAGCGAGCGACAACTGCGCGGCAAGCTAAAGCTTTTCCTGGGATATGCAGCCGGTGTTGGTAAAACCTACGCGATGTTAGAAGCGGCCCATCAGCGCCGCCAGGAAAAAGTTGATGTGCTGGTTGGTTATGTGGAGACACACGGTTCTCAGGAGATAGAAGCGCTTCTGCGAGGGCTTGAGGTCATTCCCCAGCGGCAAAGTGGACCGGCACAAACCGAAATAGATACGGATGCTATCCTTGCTCGCAAGCCGCAGCTTGTGCTCGTTGATGAATTAGCCCATGCCAATGCGCCGGGGGCACGCCATGCAAAGCGGTATCAGGATATTGAAGAACTTCTGTCCGCAGGCGTTAACGTCTATACCACCGTCAACATCCAAAATCTGGAAAGTCTGAATGATGTTGTGGCTCAGATTACCGGCACGATTGTGTATGAAACCGTGCCTGACCGTATCCTCGACATGGTAGACGAGATTGAGTTAGTTGATTTACCGCCCGAAGAACTCATTCAACGGTTTCGCGAAGGCAAAGTTTGTCCCCCTGAAGATGCAGAAAAGTTTTACCGCGCGGGCAATCTGATCGCGCTGCGTGAGATGGCGCTCCGCCACACGGCGGCTCGCGTTGATGAACAAATGCGGGCTTACAAAAAAGCGCATTCTATTTTTTACACGTGGGCCGCAACGGATCGTCTGCTTGTGGCGATCAGCCCGAATCCTCTCAGCGAGCGGTTGGTACGAACCGGACGACGCCTCGCGAATCAATTAAATGCAGAGTGGTTTGTGCTCCATGTTGAAACGCCTCGCGCTGCCCGGTTGTCGGATCAGGATCGAGATCGAGTGATGAAAACGATGCGTTTAGCAGAAGAACTGGGAGCAAGAGCGGTGACGATACCCGGACAAACCATATCCGACTCCATTCTTCAGTACGCCCGATCACACAATATCACCCAGATCATTGTTGGGAAATCATGGGGGTTGCATTGGACGCATATCTTTCGGGAGACGGTGGTTGATCGGATTATTCATCACAGCGGCGACATCAATGTTTATGTGATCAGTGCAACGCCAGAAACACAATATAATGCGCCCCGCTCGACAGCGGAAGCCGCGCATGCCTGGAGGCAGTATCTCTACAGCATTGGATTGGTGGTATTCGTATCGGTCATTGGACAGCCCATCCACCTGATCCTCGATCCGACGAATTTGGTGATGCTTTATTTGCTGGCGGTGGTGGTCGCCGCCACGCGCTGGGGACGGGGATCATCAGTTCTCACGGTGGTGCTTAGTGTGCTGGCTTTCGACTTTTTTATGGTGCCGCCGCGTTTGACCCTCTCGGTTTCGGATGCCCAGTATTTTTTGACCTTTTTCGGCCTGCTCATGGTGGGCCTGGTGATCAGCACCCTCGCGGTCCGTGAGCGTGAGCAGGCGGAAGCAGCCAAACACCGTGAAATCCATACGGCGGCGCTGTATGATCTGAGCCGCGATCTGACAACGGCGGTTGATCTGGAGGCGGTGATCCAAATCGCGATGCGCCATTTGATTGAACTCTTCCATTGTGACATTGCCGTTTTTTTGCCAAAGGAGGACACCCTTATCCTTCGCTCGCGCAGCCCACAGTTTCCGGTTGATCAAGAGGTAGCCAACTGGGTCTTTAAACGCGGGCAGATCGCGGGGCAAGGCACCACGACCTTAGCGTCAGTGGAAGCCCGTTATATGCCACTCAAAACCGCACAAGGCGTGATTGGGGTGATGGGATTCAAGGCAAATAACGAAGCCTTAAACCGTGATCAACAGCGGCTGCTGGAAGCGCTGCTCAGTCAGGTGGCCTTAGCCATTGAGGGGGTCCAACTGGCAAATAATGCGCGGCAGGCTCAACTTTTGCGCGAAGCCGAAAAATTGCAAACCGCCCTCCTGAATTCCGTCTCGCATAATTTGCGCACGCCGCTTTCCTCGATTACGGGCGCGTTGAGCAGCTTACGAGACGATGATCCTGTTCTGACGGCGAATGCGCGTCAGGAATTAGTGGGTATGGCCTTAGAAGAAGCTGAGCGCTTAAACCGGCTGGTGAGCAATTTGCTTAACATGACTCGCCTGGAATCGGGAGCCATCAAACTGTCGCTGGAAGCGTGTGATGTTCAGGACCTGGTTGGCGTGACCCTCACGCAAATGTCCAGCCGTTTACGCCACCGCGAGATTAGAATGGATGTATCTCATCAGTTGCCACCGGTTGCCATTGATCTCGTTCTGGGCGCACAGGCGCTGGTTAATCTGGTTGATAACGCGGTGAAATATTCACCGCCGGATACACCGATTGAGATTCGCGCTTATACCGATGAGCACCATGTGGTTATCGAGGTGATTGATCAAGGGGTTGGTATTCCTCCATCTGAATTAGAACTCGTTTTTGACAAATTCTACCGGGTTCAACAGTCCAATGATTCGAGCGGGACAGGGCTGGGGCTGTCGATCAGCAAAGGTATTGTCGAACTGCTGGGCGGACAGATTTGGGCGCACAATCGGGTGGAGGGCGGAACCCTATTTGCGTTTACCTTGCCGGTTGCTGAGTCTGAAGCGACAGGTGGGTAAACCTAAACGCCGTATCTTCTTGATATTTTCTTGACACCTTTGGGCTGTTTCTTGAACCCTTCTTGATTGGCTTTATAGGATAATCAGTCATCACTCGGAGCCGTGCCACTCTGCCGGTCCGGGAATTTACCCAACAGATCAGCATAACAGGCAGAGATGGCCCGAAGCAGTTCGGGCCTCTTTAGTGCAAGATACAAGATACAAGGGATACTTGTCTCCATGGCAACACCAACTGCAACAAAATCGCGCATATCGTTATCGCGTTTACTCATTGGCAAACCGCTCGAAACCAAAGCGCTGCCGCATCAGGTGGTGAGTAACCCGATTGGACTGGCCGTATTTGCGTCGGATGCATTGTCTTCGACGGCGTATGCGACAGAAGAAATTCTCATTATCCTTGCGCTGGCGGGGACGAGTGCGGCTACATTAGGGTTGTCACTACCCATCGCTATCGCCATTGCTATCCTATTGACGATTGTGACGATTTCTTATCGCCAGACGATTTTTGCTTATCCCAATGGGGGCGGCGCTTACATCGTCGCCCGTGATAACCTGGGTGAACTTCCGGCACAGATCGCCGGTGCCGCCTTATTGACCGATTACATTTTGACGGTAGCCGTGAGTATCTCGGCGGGCGTGGCCCAGATCACATCCGGTTTTCATGGCTTGTATCCTTACCGCGTCGAGCTTGCGGTTGGCGTGATTGGTGTGATGACTCTCGTCAATCTGCGCGGCGTCAAAGAAAGTGGGCGTATTTTCGCCATTCCCACCTTTTTCTTTCTGGGATCGATGTTTTTGACGCTGATCGTGGGCGCGATCCGGTATGCGATGGGCGATCTCCCGAACGTCGTTGACGTTGAAATGATGCATGAGGGCGGGCAAGCGCTGACGTTGTTTTTAGTCTTACGGGCCTTTTCCAGTGGGTGTACGGCCTTGACGGGGATCGAAGCCATCTCAAACGGGATCACGGCATTCAAAGAACCCCGCAGCCGGAACGCTGCGATTACATTGGTGTGGATGAGCAGCTCACTCATCATCATGTTTTTAGGCATCACTTTCCTGGCGCATCAAATTCATGCGATGCCAAGTGAAACAGAAACGGTTATTTCTCAAATCAGCCGCACCATCTACGGCGAAGGCAGTCCGATATACCTTATGGTACTGGTCGGCACGGCCCTCATTCTGTTGATGGCCGCGAATACCAGCTATGCTGATTTTCCGCGTTTGGCTGCGCTGCACGCTGGCGATGGTTTCTTGCCACGCCAGCTTACCTATCGCGGGAGTCGCCTCGTTTTTTCCTGGGGTATTATGGGTTTAGCCACGTTTGCATCCCTTTTAGTGATTGTAGGGAATGCGCGTACAACCTCGCTTATCCCGCTCTATGCGATTGGCGTTTTTCTGAGCTTTACCATGTCACAGGCCGGGATGGTCATTCGAATGCGGAAGATTGGCAAGCTTCGACCCGGCGAGGAAGTGCCTGGACGTGAAACCGTCATGCGTTACGATCCGCATTGGCGGTTGAAGATGTTTATCAGTGGATTTGGTGCCGTCTGCACGGGCATCGTCATGATCGTGTTCGCCGTGACCAAGTTCACGAGCGGGGCGTGGTTTGTGTGCCTCCTGATACCGACCCTGGTGTATATTTTCTTCCGCATCCACTATCATTACCGGGATGTCGCCCGGCTACTCAGCCTGGAAGGTGTGCCGGTGGATGTGGAGAAGCGCGCGGTCCAGACGATTATTCTGGTGGATGATGTCCACGCCGAAACCGCGCAGATGGTCAACTTCGCCAAGTCGATGGACCATCCCTGGCATGCGGTACATATCGCTGTCAACCCGGACAAGGTTGAGGCGGTCCGCCGCAAGTGGGAACAGCGCGTTGGCGAAGGGGAACTCGTGATTATCCCCTCACCTTACCGGCTGCTGGCTGAACCGCTGAAACAGTATATCGAAGAGCTGCAAGAGCAGGTGCCGGGCAGTTTTGTACACCTCATCATGGGACATCTGGCGATGGATACCTTCTGGGAACAGGCACTCCACCAAAACACAGCCGTGCTTTTCAACCTGGGATTAAGCCGGATGAAAAATGTCGTGATCACGAGTGTTCCCTACCAAATCCGGCGGAATGGTGTTCTGGCTGAAGAAACTGTGGAGCAAAAAGCGTAATTCGCCGGTTCTCTCAGGATGATAGAATGAGCCGGATGGCTGAATCCAGTCCATCCGGCTCTTGCGTGTGTAACCAAGCTGCGCTTGAATTAAAGTAACCGGGATGTTTGAAGGAGGCTCATCCTCGATGGCAGAAGCACAACCCCATGTTTTGGTGGTCGATGATGATCGCGCTATTCGACGCTTCCTGAGAACCTCTTTAACCGCACACGGCTATCTCATTCTGGAGGCGGAAAACGGACAGACGGCGCTCCAAGCCGTGATCGCTCACCATCCTGATCTGGTTATTCTCGATCTGGGGCTGCCTGATATTGATGGTGTGGAAGTCACCCGACAACTGCGCGAATGGACTGAAATCCCCATCATTATCCTTTCGGTTCGAGAACACGAAGAAGACAAAATCGCGGCGCTGGATGCGGGGGCGGATGATTACCTGACCAAGCCGTTTGGTGTCGGTGAACTCATGGCCCGGCTGCGCGTGGCGCTGCGGCATGTGGTATCGCAGCAGGATGACACCGCCATCTTTACCCTGGGCGACCTCAAAGTTGATCTGGCACGCCGGGTTGTTGAGCTAAAAAACCAGGAAGTGCAGCTTACGCCGACGGAATATACCCTGCTGCGCGTGCTCATCAAATACGCCGGAAAAGTGCTGACCCACCACCAGTTGCTGAAAGAAGTCTGGGGACCGGGCTATGAGCAAGAAAAACATCTGCTGCGCGTCAATATGAGCAATCTACGCAGCAAGCTGGAAGTGGAACCCGCGCGCCCGCAGTATATCCTCACTGAACCCGGCGTCGGCTACCGGCTGCGCGCCAACCTATGACCTCAATTCCATACAAATAAACACCCCCGCGGATGTTTAGTCAAAATACACCTAGTCGATTGGGGGAGATCACGTTATGTATTAACGAATTCTCAAATCATAACAGGTGGGCCATGATCATCAGGGACAGAACGGCACGATTAGCGCTGGCGGATGGCAGCGTGTGGCGTGGAACAGCGTTTGGCACAGGTAGCACACAGGTCGGAGAGGTGGTGTTTAATACCAGCCTCACCGGGTATCAGGAAATTCTCACCGATCCCAGTTATGCGGGGCAATTGGTGGTCATGACCGCCCCGCAGATCGGCAATACCGGCATTAATGATGAAGATGATGAAGCCCGCCAGATTTTTTTGAGCGGGCTTATTGTACGTGAACTCAGCCCGGTTGTGTCGAACTGGCGTGCCACGCGGAGCCTGGGTGACTGGTTGGAGGCCCAGGGGGTGATCGGCATCAGCGGGATTGATACACGGGCGCTCACACGCCGCCTGCGCGATGGGGGCAGTCTGAAGGGTGTGCTTTCGACAGAAACCGGACTGTCGGATGATGATCTTGTGGCGCAGGCGCAGGGCTGGAACGGGCTGGACGGGATTGATATGGTTCGCGCCGTATCGTGCAAAAGTCTGTATCACTGGGATAACCCGACCAGTTCCGACTGGGAATTTCGCCAATGGGCCAAACCTGAGGTGCCAGCGGGCAGACTGCATGTGGTCGCGTATGACTTTGGGATCAAACACAATATTCTGCGGCGTTTTGCTGCTTATGGGTGCCATGTGACCGTTGTCCCGGCTATGACATCCGCCGCGGAGGTGCTGGCGCTGCGGCCTGATGGTGTTTTTTTGAGCAATGGCCCCGGCGATCCGTCGGCGCTGCCCGACACCGTACAAACGACGCGCGATCTGTTGGGCCGCGTGCCGATCTTCGGCATCTGTTTGGGGCACCAGATTCTGGGGCAGGCCTTCGGCGGCCAAACCTACCGGCTCAAATTTGGACATCATGGCGGCAACCAGCCCGTGAAGTATCTGCCCACCGGGCGGGTGGAGATCAGCGCGCACAACCATAATTACGCGGTTGATCCAGCCACCCTGCCGCCGGAAGTCGAGGTCACACATATCAACTTAAATGACGGCTGCTGCGAAGGAATGCGCCATACCAGCCTGCCAGCGCTCAGTATCCAATACCATCCCGAAGCCGCGCCCGGCCCGCATGACTGCGATCCCCTGTTTGCGGAGTTTGTGAAGATGATGGCGGTGACCTATGCCTAAACGAACCGATATTCAGACGATTATGGTGATCGGAGCCGGGCCGATTGTGATCGGTCAGGCCGCCGAATTTGATTACAGCGGGACACAGGCGGTCAAAGTGCTTAAGGCGGAGGGCTACCGGGTCGTGCTGGTCAACAGTAATCCCGCCACGATTATGACCGACCCCGAACTGGCGGACGCGACCTATATTGAACCGATCACGCCGGATGTGCTGGAACTGATCATTGACCAGGAACGCCCCGATGCGCTGCTGCCCACTGTTGGCGGGCAAACCGGATTGAACGCGGCGGTGATGCTGGCCGAAAGCGGGATTCTTAAAAAATATGGCGTTGAGTTGATCGGCGCGAATTTGCGCGCGATGCAGCTCGCGGAGGACCGCCAGCTCTTTCAGGAGACGATGATCCAGGCCGGGCTGGAGGTGCCGCGCGGCGGAATGGCTCATTCGCTGGAGGAGGCTCGCCGCATTGCGGACGAGATCGGATCGTATCCTCTGCTGATCCGGCCCTCTTTTACATTGGGGGGGAGCGGCGGTGGCATTGCCTACCAGCCCGACGATTTTAACGATAAAGTGGCGTTTGGCTTGCGCGAAAGCCCGGTTGGAACTGTTTTGATCGAAGAGAGTGTGCTCGGCTGGAAAGAATTTGAACTGGAAGTGATGCGCGACCGGGCGGATAACTTTATCGTGATCTGCTCGATTGAAAACATCGATCCGATGGGCGTGCATACGGGCGACTCGATCACGGTGGCCCCGGCGATGACTCTCACGGATCGTGAATACCAGCGGCTGCGGGATATGGCGCACGTGGTGGTCCACGCCATCGGCATTGAAACGGGCGGCTCGAATGTGCAGTTTGCGGTCAACCCGCGCGATGGGCGGGTGCTGGTCATCGAGATGAATCCGCGCGTCAGCCGCTCATCGGCCCTGGCGAGCAAAGCGACCGGCTTCCCGATTGCGAAACTGGCGGCCCAACTGGCGGTTGGCTACACACTGGATGAACTGCACAACGATATTACGCGGACCACCGTTGCCGCCTTCGAGCCGAGCATTGATTATGTCGTGACCAAACTGCCGCGCTGGGCCTTCGAAAAATTCCCCGGCGTTGATCCCAGCCTCGGCCCGCAGATGAAATCGGTGGGCGAAGTGATGGCGATTGGGCGCACGTTTAAAGAAGCGCTGCTCAAAGGGCTGGCCTCGCTGGAACTCGCCCGCCCGCCGTATCCCACCCCGGAATACGCCGTTTGGGATGGGGAATTAACCAGCTTGGCCCACCCCCGCGCCGAACGCATCTGGGCGCTGTGGGAAGCGCTGCGGGCCGGACATACGCCCGCCGAACTGGTCCAGGCCAGCCAGATCGATCTGTGGTTTGTCACCCAGTTGGCGGAGATCGTCAAGCTGGAACAGGTAATCATCCGCGAGGCGGAGCAGTTGTCCCCCGATTTGCTGTGTTTAGCCAAACAAGCCGGGTTCACGGATGGGCATATCGCGTGGCTGTTACGCTCCGCTTCACAAACCGCAACTGAGGCGGATGTCCGGGCGCAGCGGCTGGAGCAGAACATCCTCCCGACTTATCACGTTGTGGACACCTGCGCGGCGGAGTTCCAATCGTATACCCCCTACCTGTACAGCTCCTATGCATCCGAGAGCGAAGCCCCACCCACCGCACGCGAAAAAGTGATCATTCTCGGCGGCGGGCCTAACCGGATCGGGCAAGGGATCGAGTTTGATTACTGCTGTGTCCATGCGGCGTGGGCCGTCCAAAAAGCCGGGTACGAAGCGATTATGGTCAACTGCAACCCGGAGACGGTCAGCACCGATTACGATATATCGGACCGGCTCTACTTCGAACCGCTGACACTCGAACACGTGCTGAATATCGCTGCGCGTGAACAACCGCTGAAGGGCGTGATCGTGCAGTTCGGCGGACAAACTCCGCTCAATCTCACCGCTAAACTTGCGCAGTATGGTATCCCGATTCTGGGCACCAGCCCTGATGCGATTGCGATTGCGGAAGATCGCGGGCGATTCGCGGCGCTGCTGGCCGAACTGGAAATACCGAGTCCGGCCTATGGAATGGCAAATTCAATCGAGGAGGCGCGGCAGGTCGCGGCCCAGGTCGAATATCCGGTGGTGGTGCGCCCCTCGTATGTTCTGGGTGGGCGGGCAATGGCGATTGTGTACGATGAACAGGCGCTCGATCAGTATACCCGCACGGCCTTAAACGTGGTGCCGGGCCAGTCGATTCTGATCGATCACTACCTGGAAGATGCCTATGAAGTGGACGTGGACGCGGTAGCCGATGGCGAGCGTGTGGTGATCGGCGGTGTGATGCAGCATATCGAGGAAGCAGGCGTCCACAGCGGGGATTCGGCCTGCGTGATCCCGCCTTACAAAATTTCCGCCTACCATCTGGCCCATATCCACGAGTATACGGAACGGATGGGCCTCGCGCTGGGCGTCAAAGGCTTGATGAATGTGCAGTACGCGATCAAGGATGATATTGTGTACGTGCTGGAAGTCAACCCGCGCGCCAGCCGGACGGTGCCTTATGTCAGCAAAGCTACAGGCGTCCCGCTGGCCCGCATGGCGACACTTGTCATCACCGGGCAAACCTTAGCCGATCTCGGATTGATCGAGGAGCCGCGCGTCGATGGCTTTTTTGTGAAAGAAGCCGTGCTGCCGTTCAAAAAGTTCCTGGGAGTCGATACCGTGCTGGGGCCGGAAATGCGCAGCACCGGCGAGGTGATGGGCCATGCCGCTCATTTTGGACATGCTTTCGCCAAAGCACAACTTGCCGCCGGGGATCGTCTGCCGCTCGATGGAACCGTTTTCCTGAGCGTCAATGATTACGATAAAAGCGCGGCGCTCAAACTGGCTTGCGATTTGCAGCGGCTGGGCTTTCGGCTGGTGGCGACACGCGGCACGGCTGAATTTTTCATCCACGCGGGATTGGATGTCCAGCCGATCAATAAAGTCAGCGAAGGCAGCCCGCATGTCGTGGACCTTATTCGAGAGGGCGGCATCGATCTGATTATCAATACCCCGCTGGGGCCGCGAGCACATGACGACGGCATGCTGATCCGCACCACCGCGATTCGCTATAACGTGCCGCTGCTGACAACCCTCAGCGCAGCGCAGGCAGCAGTGAACGGTATTCGGGCACTGCGCGTTAAGGATTTGCGGGTGCGCAGTTTGCAGGCGCATTATCGCCAACAGCGCGACACGATCTGATCAAACATGCGCCCTCACCGGCATCGGATGGGGGCGCATAAATCTTAGTGGATCGTCAAGGCGATCACGGACATGGGGGGGAGGGTGATTTTCAGGTTGCTGCCATCGAGCATGGCCCCATCGAATGGAACCGGGATGACCGTGTTCGGCGCATCAAAGGTATTGTAGGCGTTCATCGACTGAGCGGTAAGTACCCGCCCCGACATCGCCGCCGCCGTTGTCCCGTGCAGATTGCAGTGTAATTCGGTGGATTGATGTGGATTCAGGTTGCAGGCCGTAACGAGAATCTCGCCCTTCTGATTCCGGGAAGCAGATGCACTTATCTGGGGAATAGCGTCATCGTTCAAGGTGTAATCCGCACCCTCTAACAAAATCGGCAGACGGGTCGCATCCTGGTGGCCCTTGAACATCTCAAAGACATGATAGGTGGGCGTGAGGATCATTTTTTCGTCTTCCGTCAGAATCACCGCCTGGAGCACATTCACGATTTGAGCGATGTTTGCCATATGGACGCGCTCACAGTGATTATGGAAGACGTGTAACGTTACCCCGGTCAGCACCGCAT
>CAYYNB010000002.1:0-32604 GCA_964472565.1 uncultured Anaerolineaceae bacterium | reverse complement strand
CCTACTGCCACAGCGAGTACGGCTGCCCGGTCAGCACCGCATCCCGGAGGGTATTCTGCTGGTATAAAAAGGCGGGATTTGTGCCGGGTTCGGATGCGTGCCAGGCTCCCCATTCATCCACCACGAGGGAAACCCGCCGCTCTGGATCATACCGGTCCATAATGGCGCTGTGCTGCCCCAGGAAGACGTTCATCAACAGGGCTTTTTTCAACAGGAGGAACCATTCGGATTCGTCAAATTGGGTGGCCGATTTTTTGTCTTCCCACTGGAGGATGCTGTAGTAATGCAGCGAAAGCCCTTCCATCAACCGGGCGGCTTCCCGCATCAGCACTTCGGTCCAGTGATAGTTGCTGTCGTGCGGACCGCAGGCAATCCGATAGAGTTTGCCGTTATTGAAATGGCGGCAGTAGGTGGCATAACGCCGGTATTCGTCGGCGTAAAACTCCGCCCGCATATTGCCACCGCAGCCCCAGTTTTCATTGCCAACGCCCCAATAGGTGATGTCCCAGGGGGCCGCTTGCCCGTTGGCGCGGCGTTCCTGGGCCAGCACGCTATCCTGGGCGGTGATATATTCCAACCAGTCCCGCATTTCCTGGACGGTGCCGCTGCCCACGTTCCCGCAAATGTAAGGCTCACAGCCCAGTTGTCCACACAAGTCCAGAAATTCATGGGTGCCAAAATCATTCGACTCGGTGATATTGCCCCAGTTGGTGTTGACGCGGTGTGGACGTGAGGCACGCGGGCCAATGCCATCCCGCCAGTGATAATCATCCGCGAAACAACCCCCCGGCCAGCGTAAGTTGGGAATATTGATCTGGCGCAGCGCCTCGACTATATCGTTCCGAATGCCCCGCGTGTTCGGGATCGAGGAAGCTTCGCCCACCCAGATGCCGCCGAAAATGCAGCGGCCCAGATGCTCGGCAAAATGCCCGTAGATATGGCGGCTGATGGTGGGGCCAGCCTGATCAGCATAAATTGTGAGACGGTTCATAAATTTGTTTCCTTTTGGTAGAGGTTTCATCTGGGATTAGCAGTGTCATGATGGGGTATTTTACCCCGCGCCAACCATTCATGGAAAACCCTTGACGAAGCGATTTATCCCGTATATACTTCACTTATATCCAAATGGAAGGGGTTTATGTTAGCTTCGGTTGTTGTGATCAATCGAGAACTTGTGTGAGTACACCAGCCTGGTAAATTCCGGCCATGGGTGGCTCATACACCCGTGGCTTTTTTGTTTAATTTGCCGCGCGCGCTCTCGTTGAAACACAACACCTGTGGATTGATCCACAGCTAACGAGCGACCAGCAACAACGACCTTTAGCCAGTCACGGGGCTTGACCTGTGGCTGGCTTTTTGTTTACAGGAAACCCTAACCATGCACGTCGTGAATATCCCTACTCTCACTAAGGGAGTAGTCATCCGCAAAACGCTGAACAGCTATATCATCTGGTCTGGAAATGACACCCTGGAGTGTACGCTTGCCAGCCGTTTGAAAAATGAAAACCCGGTTGCCGTCGGCGATGTCGTCGTCTGGAACGCCGCTGGACAGATCACCGATGTTCTGCCGCGCCGTAACCAACTGTCGCGCCGCCACGCCGTATCGATGCCGAGCGCCTATGCACGGGAGCAGGTGATTGTTGCCAACGTCGATCAGGTGGTCCCGGTTTTTGCTGCCGCCCATCCGCGCCCGGCCTGGAACCTGCTGGATCGGTATCTGGTATCTGCTGAGGCATCCGAAATTCCCGCGCTAATCTGTCTGACCAAGATGGATCTGGTTGAAGAAGATCAGCATGCGGCGGAAATCGAAGCGGTGGCGGCGGAGTACCGCGCCATCGGGTACGAGGTCGTGCTGACCAGTACCGTTACCGGGCGCGGCCTAGACGACCTGCGCGCCCGGTTACAGGGGCGGTTGTCGGCTTTGGTTGGCAAATCGGGCGTCGGCAAAACGTCGCTGCTGAATGCCATCGAACCCGGTCTGGGACAGCGCGTGCAGTCCCTCAGCCAGGCCACCGGCAAAGGCCGCCATACCACCACCATATCCGAAATATTCACGCTGGCGGCGGGGGGCGCGCTTGTTGATACACCCGGCATCCGTGAATTCGGCCTGTGGGATGTGGAAGAAGATGATCTGGCGTGGTTCTTCCCGGAAATGCGGCCCTATATCGGGCGCTGCAAGTTCAAGCTCGACTGTACACATGATGAAGAGCCGGGGTGCGCGATCCGGCAGGCGGTGGTAGCGGGGGAGATCAGCCCCTATCGCTACCAGAGTTATCTGAAGCTGAGGACTCAGCCATGAAAGCCGCCTTCACGACTCGACGTTTGTACACGGGGCCGGGCAAAAACCAGACCCTATCGGGCGATTTCGTATGCCTCAACTGCCATACCTTTGTGTCGGCGGAGGTAGCCTTGTCCGGCGTCCGCAATCGCAATCACTGCCCCGCCTGCCTAGCCTCGCGCCACCTGGATCAGTTCGAGGCGGGAGATCGCCTCTCAGCTTGTAAAGGGCGTATGCAGGTGGTTGGGCTGACGTTCAAGCGGATCACCAAAAAATATGCGGGGAACCAGCCAGGTGAACTGATGCTGGTGCATCTGTGCGATGGCTGCGGCAAAGTGTCGATCAACCGCATCGCCGCCGATGACAACCCTGACATGATCTTGGCCGTTTTGGGGACGTCCGCTGATCTGGATGTCGATATACGCAAATTGCTCAACCAGGAGGGGATTACACTCCTGATTCCGGGCCAGATGGAGCTGGTCCAACAGCTTCTTTTTGGCAGTGTCTACGAGATGGTGTAAGCACAAAAGGCGGCAGGGTTCGATGCCTGCCGCCTTTCCCCAATTTAACGGTTTTCGTGCCAATTCAGGTTACTTTCACACTCTATTTAGCCTGAATTATCCCAAAGCAACCTGCTTTAACCGGATTCTCACCTGCGTCCGGTTTGGATTTGGATAGTTCGGAAAAAAGGTGCGCCTCGTCATGATTATTTCTTAGTAAGCCGTTTACGGCGCGAAATAGCTGGCGAGGGCCACAAAAGACGCATTGGCATCAATCGTTGGCTCGTTGGTCGCCCACGATTCCCAGTTGTCGGCATAACACAGAGCGGCAGGTGTGTTCGCCGCCCACAGCGCTTCGAGTACGGCGTCTCCGCCGGAGCCGAACTCCACCGCGCCGTTTGCTCCCTCGCCCACTAAGCCCGGCATGGCCTGCTGAAGGCCGAAGCTCATCGTGTGGTGGGGGTGGAGGGCGGGATTCGCGCCCAGCCCGGTGAAGTACATCTTGCCCAGCGGATTGAGTCCCAGGATGTACTGCACCTGAGCGCGAGCCGCATGCACATAGCGTTCATCTGGGAAGAGTTCGTTTGCCAGCATCAGGTACAGGCCATTGGCGAGCGCCACCTGATTTGATCCCCAGACATAGGCAAAGTCCCCACTGCGGCCATGCAGCGCCACCTCGTAGCCGGATTGGAGCGTGACATTCAGAATCGCGTCTGCTTCGCGCTTGAAGATGTCGGCGGCCTGCTGCCAGACTGACGGATCAGTTTCTTGTGCTGTCAGAAAGGCGAAGAGTCCGAGCGCATAGGAGTCTGCCCAGGACATGGTATGGACAGTTTTTTCATCAGCCGCCTGGAGCAGGAGTTCCGCGAACGCTTCGGCATAGCGGGGATCGCCCGTTGTGTTAAAAAGCTGCGCAGCGGCCCAGAGACGATGCCCCGCTTCGTTCCCGTAAAAGTCATAGCCGCCCTGCATGGGGAACTCACTCACGGGTGGGTTTTGGAATCCGCCTTCGGGTACCTGTTCGGGGTGAGCGGCCAGCCATGCCCACGCATTTTCCGCTGCTGCGAGGCATGCCGCCGCAAAAGCAGGATCATAAGCTTCATAGTAGGGCGCGGCCTGCGCCATCACCGCTGCAAAATAGGCGGTATCGGCGCTGGTAGGGCCGAATAAATAAAGCTGCCCGGTGTCCGCATCCGGCATAATGCCGTAGTCTGGGTAATCTCGCGTGGTGACTTTGTGATACACCGCGCCATCGTCGCCCTGCATGCGTTGCATCCATTCCAGTTCCCAGCGAATTTCGTCCAGCAGATCCGGTGTGCCGTTGCCGCTTTCGGGAATCTGAAGTACGCCATCGGCAAAAAAGTCAGGATTAGCCCGGTAGGCATACAGCAGTTGGCTGGTGGAAAATGCGCCGGTGGGCATATAGCGCCCAAAATCTCCCGCATCGTACCACCCGCCATACACATCCCGCGCGATGGAGCGGTCTTCCCACAGGATCGCGGGCTGAAGGTGGCCTGCCGCATGTGACCAGCCACTGACCGCTGTATCCTCGATGGCGGTCCCGCTGCGATGGAGATAAAACGCACGCGCGGCCATGTTCAGCGGCTGTGCAAACACATCGGGACCGATGTCAAAGGGAGCACTTTCGCCCACATCGGGGATCACAATGCGGTAGCGTCCCGGCGTCGTCAGTGCATCGAAGTTGCCCCAATAGAGCGTCTGATCGCTGTCCTCATCATAGCCCCAGCGTGTGGTCTGGCCGTTATAGACCGTTTTGCCCGTTGCATCATCAACGATTGAGAATGCCTGGACCGGCGAACTGGTGACAAACCGCTTGGGGTCTGCGGGACGGTAGCCCGTCTGGCTGGCAACCAACGCGGGAACGTCCGCCGCGAGGGGATTAACGGCGGGCGTGGCGTTCAAGTCTTCCTCGGAAATCACGCGCAGATCGTCCAGCCAGACTGTTCCGGCTAGCCGGGAGTCCTCTGATGCTTCAACAGCAATCTCGATTCCGGTAATCGGGTTCGGGGTAAATTCCATGAGGCCGGTTTCTCCGACCCACATCTGACGTTCGAAGCCATCCCAGGGCAGTGTGACGGTGATCCAATCGTTTTCGCTGCCGGGTGGAGTCGCAAATGGGCAGCCAAAGGGCGTGACTCCCGGCGATTCGGGCGAAGTCTGTGAGGGATCGGCCAGATGGATGACCATAACGAGCGGAATCCCCGGCGCAGAGGCGCGCACCTGGAAAATAAGCCCCTCGCCCCGCGTCCAGTCGGGATATACGTCGTAGTCATAGCCCAGCCCGGCATAACTCCCGGCGGCAATATCGAGGTCCAGGCGGAGCGAGGCGGAACCATTAAATGAGGTGTGGGTATCGCGCTGGAACTGAAAAACGGTTCCATCTGGCAAATCGTCCAGATAGGACCACCAGTTATCGAGCGCATCTTTGCTGTCAAAATCGGCGATCAGGGTGGCAGCGGTTGGGCCATCCGCCCGGACCGGATGCCACCATTCAACGCCAAAACTGAGCAAGAGAGTCAGGCATATAAAGAGTCTGATCTTCATAAGTTTTCCCCTTAAGCCTTGATCGCGCCCGTTGTAATGCCGCGTAAAAATTGGCGCTGCATCGCAAAAACCAGAATCAACACCGGAATAGTTGCCAGAACAGCGGCTGCCATTTGGATGCCCCACACGACCATGCCCTGACGGACCTGCATTTGAGCAATACCCAGAGTCAGCGTGAACATTTTTTCTTCGCGGATGATCACTAAGGGCCAGAGATAGTCATTCCAGGCCGACAAAAATTTAAAAATAGCAAGAGTTGCCAACACAGGACGGCTGAGAGGAACCACGATATGCCAAAACGTGCGCAGCGGCCCGGCCCCGTCGATCCGCGCAGCATCGAGGAGTTCGGTGGGAATGCCGCGCATATACTGCGTCAGCAAAAAGATGCCGTAGGCGTCCACGACCCCTGGGATGATCAGGGCTTTGTAGGAATTTACCCACTCATAAAAGCGCGAGAAGAGGATATAGGAGGGAATGAGAGTCGCATAAATGGGGAGCATCATGGTCATCAACATGATCCAAAACAAAATGTTTTTGCCAAAAAAGTTATATTTGGCAAAAGCAAAAGCGGCCAGCGCATCGAGCGTCAGGATCAAAAGCACGCTGGTGATAGTGACGATGAGGCTGTTCTGGTAGTATCTGAAATACTCGATTTTGACGATTTTGCCGCTTTTTAACGCATACCCATTCAACAACCGATCATACTGATTAAGGGTGGGGTGTTTGGGCAACAAAGATTGATCATAAAGTTCACTATCGGGCTTGAACGAGGTGGAGATCATCCAGGCGTAGGGCATTGCATAAAAAATTGAGATAAAACATAACACGACGGCTAAGGCCATCTGCATACGTTTTTGCCGTTTTGTCAGCATCTTAATACTCCATCCGGCGACCTAAAAGCGCATAGTTCAGAAAACTGATCACAAAAATGATCAGGGCCAGCGCTACGGCAATCGCCGCCGCATAGCCAAAATTCTGATTCTCAAAACCCTGTGAATAGAGGTAAAGGGCAACCGTTTCAGTGGTATGTTTAGGCCGTCCATTGGTCAGCAGTTGAACCTGGGCGAATAAACCAAGCAAGAAGATCAAGCCGGTGGTGAGCACAAACACCAACACCGGACGCAGCAGCGGTAAGGTGATACGGAAAAAGACCTGGAACAGCCCCGCGCCATCCACTTTGGCCGCATCATATAATTCACGCGGGATATTGCGCAAGCCGGACATAATAATCAGCGAGTCCCAGCCCAACCCGGCCCAGATCAGCATAATAATCGTTGCCAGCAGTGCCGTATCGGGTGAACTCAGCCAGTCTTTGGGCGATTGGTGGAAAACCTCCAAAATTTGGTTCAGATAGCCGTAGCGGGTGTTAAACAACTGCTTCCAGATTTGGGCAATCACGACGACGGACGTTACCGCAGGCATAAAAAACACCGCCCGGAGAATCATCGACAGGCGTTCGGGCACCGCATCCAGCAGCGTTGCCAGGATTACCGCCAGCGTGGTTCCCAGCAGCGTACAGGTGATCGTGATCGTCATCGTGACCATCAGACTGTTCAAAAAACGATCATCCTTGAGCAAATTCTGATAATGTTTAAAAGTGTCGTCATCGATGATGCGGTGCGATTCCTGCCGGATGGTGACTTTTTTTGTAGTGCCATCTTCCATCACCACTTCTTTGGTCACCAAATCATCGTCCAGATCAATCACGCCCCATTCGCCAGCATATTTATCCAGGACCGTGTTTTGCGGCGCGATACCATTTCGGATAAAGGGATTCCAATCGTGGAAGCTTAAATAGGCGGAAAAACCAATCGGGAACAGTTGGAAGGCAATAAAACCAATAAAAAAGGGCGCAATAAAAATATAGGGGACAGAATGTTCCCAGAAGCGGCTTCTCCGTTCTCGAATCCGCTGCCACGTTTGAACTTTTATATCATCCCGGTAACTCACACTGTTTGTCATATCAAGCTGCTCCGCAAAAAAGATCGGACCATTCAGAATGCGCTCATCGTATCCAAGTACATAAAGTCATTGGAAGAAGAAATTAATTTCAAGCAGAGGGGAGTTATTCCCCTCTGCTGCGCGGTCAGGATTTATTCCAGTTCAGGGCTGAGTTCAACCGCCGTTTCTAAGGCTTCACGCGGGTCTACACCTTCAGCGGTGACAGCGTAGATCGCATCTGCAATCGCCGTAGACATTTCGTTCCCCGGCAGTTCCATGCCCACCGTACCGGGTGCCCATTCGGTGACGAGTTTCGCAAGCGGAACGCCCAGATAATCGTTGACCGCTTCGAGATCGAGGTAATCCCAGGCGGTTTTAAGAGCAGGCACACCACCCACTACTGTGTAGTAGGTTGCCATGACTTCGGGCTGTTCCATATAGACCAAAAATTCAGTTGCCAGGTCCTGATCGGTGGCAGCCACAGGGATCGAGAAACAAGAGCCACCCGTTGCCGCATGGTATTGGCGGTCAGTGGGACCGAAGGGCATCGGCGCGACGCCCCACTGACCCTTCATTTCAGGTGCAGCCGTCTCAAGTTCGGTTACATACCAGGAACCGTGCATAATCGCCAACACATCGCCATTCGTGAGTGCGGGCATAGGGTTGCCTTCAGCCGTTTCATCCCACAGCAGCGCGACATCTTCTTCAACCAGCCGGTTGTAGAGCGTCAAAGCATCAACTCCGGCGTCACTGGCAAAAGCATATTCGCCATCACTGAACAGACGGCCACCATAGGGAACCAGGAAACCCTGATACCAGGCATAATAGTCGCTCTGGGCTAACAAAATGGCTTTGGTGTCTTCATTGCTGATCAGTTTGGAGACTTTGATGAAGTCTTCGGTGTTGGTTGGGAACGCATCCAACCCAGCCTCAGCAATCGCCGGATCGTAGAGGTCTTTGCGGTAAAACATAATATTAAAGTCGAGATCAGCCGGGACGCCGTACTGTGTGCCTTCGTCCTGGCATAGTTCCCAACCGCCGACGAAATCGGCTGGATTAAGCTGGTCTTCAATGCCATCCAGGGGCATCACCGCGCCATTCCGGATCAAATCTCCGGCCCACATGGGGTCGAGCGTGACGACATTCGGCACATCTGTGCCCGACGCTAAAGCTGCAATAATGGCGTCCCGGTAGACTTCGTATTCGAAGCGCTCGACATTCACCTTGACGCCAGGATGCGCGGCTTCGAAGCCGGGTGCAATCGATTCCAGCCAGTCGGCTGTCCAAACGAAGCCCCATACTGTCAACGTGGTATCGCGGGGAACTGTTGCAGAAACGGGGGCAGCAGTCGGAGCAGCGGACGCGACTCCGGTGGCGATCAAGACCAGGACCAGAAACCAGTTACGCATGATTTTATTTCCTCCAAAAAGTAAACGATTGTTGGGAAAAACAGGCTAATAGTGTTGGGCGAAAATCACCTCCCCTCAAAGAGGGTTAAGTCGGCAGGCAAGTGAGAACGAAGTTGCAAATCGTCAAAAGGAATTCCGGCCCGATCCAGCGCTAGCAGCGCGGCTCCCACCACCGGCTTAACATCGAGCCGTTTCAGTTGAACCAGCGGCGCAACAGGGCATACTGCTGCGCGGATGGTTTCCAGCAGCAGGGGGCCATCTCCATAAAACACGCTGCCGCCCAGCACCGCATCACACGGTGTCTCCAGCAGATTCATGCGGCGCAAAAAAGCCCGGATGGTAGCGCCAACTTCTTCGCCCAGATCGCGAATCAGCCGGCAGGCCACCTGATCATTGTGCAGCGCGCCGGTAAAAATCAGGGGAGTAAGCGCAAGCACCTGCGCGTGTGAGATTTGTCCCTGGACAATCTGCTCGGCCAGTGTCGGAAAGTCGGGGGCCTGTAACGTTTCCAAAACTGCACCAGATAGCCATGTTGGTTCGCCGCGTCCATCCCACGCCCGGAAGGCGGCTCCCAGCGCATTCATGCCGAGTGCATAGCCGCCCGCGACCCGATCCCCGGTTATTTCGCCCAGCGACGGCAGACGGAACTCTTCTCCTGTGCGGCTGACTCCCACCGCATTGAATCCCGTCCCACACACGACTCCGATCCCGTAGGGGCGGCTGCTGCCCGCCCGGAAGATCGCCAACGAGTCGTTATAAACGAAGGGTTGATCACACAGATCGAGTCCACTGATGGCGGGTTCCAGCAGCGAAAAGTCATAACGCATATCGGCTCCTGACAGACAGAACGCCCCCACCGCTGCCCGCTGTCCATTGAGTGCTTGAGCGGCGGCTTCGCGGATATGCTGCACCGCCACTTCCAGTCCGATAACCTGATGGTTGGAGCCGCCGCTGTGTCCCACCCCCAGCAGATTGCCGCGCTCGTCAATCGCCAGGGCGGCAGTTTTACTTCCGCCGCCGTCAACGCCTAGATAAACCGTCACTGTTCCTCCACGAATTGGGGCAAATAAGCCCGGTGGGCCTGCTTCAGGTCCTGCCACAGCGCCACCGCAACATCCCAGGATGGCACCAGCGGATGGGCCAGCAGGGCCAGTTGGGCGGTGGCTTCGTTGCCGGTCACTGCCGCATCGATGGTGAGTTCCTCGTAGGCTTTCACAGCAGTGATCAAACCACGAATGGATACCGGCAGTGATCCGCACACTAACGGCTTTGCGCCAGATTTACTGATCACAGCGGGCACTTCGACGACACTTTCCGCGGGCAGATCGGACAGTGCATTGCCGTTCTGGACATTGACGATATGCACTTCATGGCGATCCTGGGCAATCGCGCGGATCAATTCCACGGCGGCAGTGGAATAGTAAGCGCCGCCGCGTTCTTCCAAGAGTTCGGGCTTTTTATCCAGCTTGGGATCGGCATACATCTGGAGCAGATCCGCCTCGATACTCTGCAAATATTCTGCGCGGCTTTGAGGGGCTTCCAACTGCTCTTTTAACGCCTGATCGGGGTTAAAAAAGTAGCGCAGATAATAGTTCGGAATCATTCCTAACTTATCAAGCAGCGAATGAGAAAGGTGGTAAGTGGCGCGTACTTCCTCATTGGCGAGCAGGGAGCGTGTCACATCTTCGCCATCGACCCATACCCGCCGTGCCACGCTGAGATGGTTCAGCCCGATATAGTCCAATTCGACCCGGTGCGGCTCGATCCCCAGCACGTTGGCGATATTGCGCTGCATGTTGATCGGCACATTGCACAGCCCAACCGCCTTAACGCCCGTATGCCGCAGGATGGCTTCAGTAATCACCCCGGAGGGATTCGTGAAGTTGATCAGCCACGCCTGGGGCGCAAGCCGGGCGATTTCGTTGGCGATGTCGAGCATGACGGGGATTGTGCGCAGCGCTTTGGCGAATCCACCAGGGCCGGTTGTTTCCTGCCCGATGATGCCATACTTGAGCGGGATGTGTTCATCCAGGGCGCGGGCGGCCATGCCTCCGACCCGCAGTTGAGATACCACAAAATCCGCTTCAGTAATGGCTTCTGTCCGGTTTGTGGTGAGTTGCAGTTCGATGCCAGACTTTGCCAGCATCCGCTGCGCCAGCCCGCCCACAATATTGAGGCGTTCGGGGCTGATGTCGTGCAGCGCAATACAATCGATGGGCAGTTCATCGTGGTAACGAATAAAGCCATCAATCAATTCCGGGGTGTAAGTGCTGCCTCCCCCGATTACGGTGATTTTGAGTGGTTTCATTGAGTTTCTTCCAGGGTAACAAATTCGGCTTCAAACTGCGGGAGATAATCCCGATGTTCAGCGAGTACGGTGGCGAGTAATGATTGTGCGGTTGAAAAGGAGGGCACCAGTGGATGCGCGAGCAGGGCTTGCAGAGCAGTTCGTTTATCGCCCGTTACTGCTGCTTCAATAGTGAGCATTTCTGATGCCTTTACCGCCTGGATCAACCCGATCACCTGCGGCGGGATAGGCGCGGCGGGCAGCGGGAAAGCGCCTTCAGCGGTGATGCGGCACGGCACTTCGACAGCCGCTTCCGGCGGTAGTCCGGGGAGAGTCATCTGGTTCATGATGTTGACAATATGCGTGGCTCCCGTGTTTTCGATCATATCCGCGATCAGGCTGACGGCAGCGGTGGAGTAATGCGCCCCGCCGCGTTCCGACAGCAGCGCCGGTTTTTCCACCTGTTGCGGATCGGCGTACAGTTTCAGCAGTTCCTTTTCAATCTCGCGCACACGTTCGGTTCGCGTTTGGGGAGCCTGCCGTTGTTCGGCTACCATGCGATCATGATGATAAAAATAGGTCAGATAGTAGCTGGGGATCAAGCCCAGAGCGGTGATCAGTTCGGGCGAAAAGACCGGGTTGTGATCGCGGCGCAGCGAGTCAATGGTCGCTTCCAAAGCCGGGGTAGTGTAATCTTCGCCGTTGACCCACACACCACGTACAAATCCCAGATGATTTAAGCCAAAATAATCCAGCGTCACCGTGTCGGGCGGCACATTCAGCGCGGCGGCAATTTCCATCCGCATGTTGGTGGGCAGGTTGCAGAGGCCAAGCGTTTTAACCCGGCTGTGCCGCCAGATCGCTTCGCTGATCAAGCCCGATGGGTTGGTGAAGTTGATCAACCAGCCCTGGGGAGATCGCTGCTCCATCTCGTGCGCAAGGTCGAGCATCACCGGAATCGTTCGTAAGGCTTTGGCGATGCCGCCAGGGCCAACCGTCTCTTGCCCAATGACCCCATAACGCGGCGGAATCGTTTCATCGGCCTGGCGTGTCGCCATGCCACCGACGCGAATCTGGGTGATCACAAAATCAGCGCCATCCAGGGCTTCGCTGCGGTTGGTTGTAAGCTGAATCTGGAGTGGATACCTGGCCCGGTCTAACATACGCTGTGCCATGCCGCCGACGGTATCCAAACGCCAGCGGAAAATATCCATGAATACCAGAGTATCGATAGGAATACGATTTTGATACCGGATGAATCCATCGATCAGTTCAGGGGTATAGGTGCTGCCTGCGCCGATAACGGCAATTTTGAGTCCCATCGACCTCAACTCCTTACCGAGGTGTGTTCCAAAGCCAGCCGGACAGCGCCCATCAGCGGCGCATCGTCGCCCAGATCGGCGGGTACTAACACCGGAACCTGAGCCTGAAAAAGCTGCATCTGCTCGTAGGCGGCGGGGATGATCAAATCTGCCGCACTATGCCATGTCCCCCCCAGGATGACATGACTCAGCGCTAATGTATCCACCAGGTTAAGGCTGATGGTCGCCACGCCTTGCCCGATGCGGCGAACCATATCGAGCGCCAGGGGATCATGCTGCCGGGCGGCCTCGAAAATCCGTGCAACAGAAAGCCGGGGCAGTTCGTGCAGGGCGCTTGACGAATCGGCCAGCAGCCGTTGGCGCGTGGTGTCGATCACGCCCTGATCCGAAAGCTGTTGGGCTAACGGCCATCCCTGCGGATCAAACCCCAGCCCGCCAACCCGCAAATAGCCATCCAGATAGCTCACGCTTCGGCTGTGCTGTCCCAGGTAGAGCAGCGCAAAAAACGACTGTTCACGCGCTGCGCCCCATTCCGCTTCGCCGCGAGCTGACAGTTCGGCGTCATCTGCCGAGAAGACCGGAATTGATAATTCGGTGTGCAACGCACGGCACATCTCATCCGTAATCAGGCCGGGATGTGAGGCACTCAGGCAGCCTGCCGCTAACCGGCGGCTGTAACTCGGATCAGCCGCGAGCAGTTCTTCAGCCAAAGCGCTTACCGTACCGCCCGGTAGGATGGTGCGACGGGCCAGAACCGCGCCCGCCATATCGGCGACTACCCCCGTGGTTCCACGCGTACCCATGTGAACGCCCAGCAGCAGCCGCGCACGGTGGTTGAAGTTCAGCAGGGTAGGCTTTCGCCCCGCGCCCAGCGTTGTCCCTTCGCCCGTCTCGCAGATCAGGTCTTCGTCCAGCAACACCCGCGTGATCCGGGTAACAGTCGCCGGATTCAGTTTGAGCAACCGCGCCAGGTCTACCCGTGAAATGGGACCGCGCTCCTGGATCGTTTCCAGGATCACCGCGCGATTTTGCTGGCGCATCAGTTCAGGCGTGGTTATCGGAGAAGACATCATCATTCCAGTTAATTAATTGATTGCAGTAAAGCAATTAATTGCACTATAGCATACAATGCCAAAGATTGTCAATGTCGGGGGACGAGCAAGGATCAAGCGTAAGCGTTGTAGATGCTCGGTAGTTGGTAACAGGTTTAGTGGTCATAAACCCTGGTAAACAATTGGAGGCTTTGTAAGCCGAAACCGGCCTTCAATGACCGGCTCAAACATCCTTTATAAGTAATTTCTCCCCTAAACCCTCCCATCGATACACCATAGTCGTACAATCAATATTGCCTCTGTGGATGAAGGAGAAAAAAACACCTATGCAGGACTGGATCACGATCAAAGGCGCACGGCTGAACAATCTCAAAAATGTCACGATCCGAATCCCCAAAAACAAGCTGGTCATCCTGACCGGGCTTTCGGGTTCTGGCAAGTCGTCGCTGGCCTTCGATACGCTGCACAAGGAATGTGTGCGGCAGTACATGGAATCGATGGGCATGGTGACAGACTTCGTGAGCAAACCCGAAGTGGATGCTATTGAAGGACTGACGCCATCGATCAGCGTGGATCAACATCTGACTAACCGCAGCCCGCGTTCCACGGTGGGGACTGCCACAGAAATTTTTACCTATCTGCGCGTGTTATTCGCACGGGTTGGGCACCGCCCTTGCCCTGTCTGCCATCAGGATATTCCCCCTGCATACAACATTTCGGAAGACGAGGAATGGAGCGCGGAATCGTCAGAAAGTGAACTGGAGCAAACCTTTGATGACAGCGTAACCTACCCCTGCCCCCATTGCGGCGCGCCTGTTCCCGAAATGGGAATGGCTCACTTTTCGTTTAATAAGCCCGCCGGGGCCTGTCCAACCTGTTCCGGGCTGGGCGAAATTCTCGATGCCAACCTGGATTTGCTTCTGGATGCCAACCTCAGCATTTTAGATGGAAGCATCAAAGGCTGGGATCATCATTATATCGCCCACTATACGCCCGTCTTGCAGGCAGCCGCTGAACGTTATGGTTTCACGTTCGATCCCCGCGTAGCGGTGGGTGAGCTGAGTGATGTGCAGCGCAATCTGCTGCTGTATGGCGTCCACAGTCCGCGCTTCCGCCAGCACTTTCCCGATGTGGTGCCGCCCGAAAATGTCTCCGATGGGCGATTTGAGGGCATCGTAACCAACATCCTGCGGCGGTATACCGAACGCGCCCATGATTTGAATTACCGCGAAAAGATGGAAAAACTGCTGTTCAAGCGCACCTGCCCCGACTGCGACGGAACCCGGCTGCGCCTGGAAAGCCGCCAGGTAACGGTCAATGGGCGTTCGATCACCGAACTGTCTCAGGTTTCGCTGGCCGATCTGGCAGAATGGATCGCCGGGCTTACGGATGTTCTGCCGATAGAAGCGCAGATTATCTGCGAGCCGATTGTGGCGGACTTACGCGAACGTACCCGGCGGCTCGTGGATATTGGCGTGGGTTATCTCACGCTGGAACGGGCGATGCCTTCGCTTTCCGGCGGAGAAGCGCAGCGGCTGCGCTTGGCGTCCCTCTTGGGGTCCGGTTTAACGGGCGTGCTCTACGTGCTGGATGAACCGACTATCGGACTCCACCCGCGCGATACGGAACGACTGATCGTGGCACTGTCCCGCCTGCGCGATCTCGGCAATACGGTGCTGGTGGTGGAACACGACCTGGATATGATTCGCGCGGCAGATTATGTGATCGATATTGGCCCCGGAGCCGGGAAAAATGGCGGGAGAGTCGTTGCCGCCGGGACACCAGATGAAATCGCCCGGATACCTGAATCTGTTACCGGAACCTTCCTCAACCCTCATCAAGTGCCGCCTGCCGCGCGACGACCTGTTAATGGGCACAGGCTCACGATTCACGGCGCGCGTGCTCATAATTTACGCAATGTCACCATCCATCTCCCGTTAGGTGTGCTGGTCGCGGTAACGGGGGTATCCGGATCGGGGAAATCTTCACTGATTCTGGATATTCTGAACCGGGCGGCCCAGCGTCACTTTTATGGCGCGGGCGATCCGCCAGGGGACCATACCGCAATCACGGGGTGGAACCAGATCAACAAGGTGATTACGATTGACCAAACCGCGATTGGACGAACTACCCGATCCAACGCGGCGACTTACACGGATGCGTTCACCACAATTCGACAGGTCTTTGCGGCGACACCGCAGGCACGCGGCGCAGGCTTAACGGCTGCCCATTTTTCTTTTAACGCTTCGGGGGGACGCTGCGAACGATGCCAGGGAGCGGGCACGCTCACGATTAACATGCATTTCCTGCCCGATGTCGAGGTGCGCTGCCCGGTCTGTCGAGGAAAACGCTTCAAGCCAGAAGTGCTGAAAGTGCTTTATCGCGGCAGCAGTATCGCGGATGTGCTCGATCTGACCGTCGAGGAAGCGCTCGAACTATTCCAGGATGCGCCGTCAGCTCTCGCCCGTCTTCAGTTGATGGTTGATGTCGGTCTGGGGTATCTGAAGTTGGGCCAACCGGCAACTACCCTGTCCGGCGGTGAAGCTCAGCGCGTCAAACTGGCGAAAGAACTCAGCCGTCGGGGTGGAAACGGACACACACTCTATCTACTTGATGAGCCGACTACCGGCCTGCACCCGGCGGATACCCTGCATCTGCTGGATGTGCTGCAACGGCTGGTTGATTCGAATAACACCGTTGTAGTGATTGAACATAATCTCGACGTGATCGCTGCCGCCGACTGGATTATCGATCTCGGTCCCGAAGGCGGCAAAGATGGCGGCTTTTTGGTGGCGGAGGGCACGCCAGAGCAGATCGTACACGAGGAACAATCTCGAACCGGGGCGGTTCTGGCGGATCGATTCGCCCCAATTGTCTCGTAGGGCACAAAAACACGACCTGCTCGATTTCACCGGGCAGGTCGTTTATACTGGGGTGCTGGGCCACCTTAAATAGGAACGAGACATGACACACGTCGATTACGATCAGATCAGCAAGATTTATGATGATGTGCGTGCCGCCGATGTCGCATTGCTCAACCAGTTTTTGGATGAGGTTGAGATCAGTCCGGCGACCCGTATCCTGGATATTGGCTGCGGGACAGGCAACCACACCGATCTGTTACAGCGGATCAGCGGGGCACAGTTAAGCGGCGTGGAACCCTCAGCGGGGATGCTCGATAAAGCGCGGGCGAAAAATCCGCGGGTGGATTTTCGAGAAGGAAACGCCGCGCAGATTCCATTTGACGACGCCTCATTCGATTTTGCTTATATGACCGATGTAATTCATCATGTGCCCGACATCAGCGCCATGTTCCAGGCTATCGCTCGTGTGCTGCGTCCCGGCGGTAAGTTATGCATCGTCACCCAGTCCCACGATCAGATCGGGCGGCGGCCTATCGCCCGTTTTTTCCCTGGAACGGCGGCGGTGGATCGCGCACGCTACCCCGATATTGATGGCCTGGTGCGCACCGCGCAAGCCTGCGGATGGCGCTTCCTCAAGACACTCATTTTGTTTGAGAACCAGCCTATACTGCTCGACGATGCTTTTCTGGAATTAGTCCGCAAAAAAGGCTATTCCATGCTGCATCTCATTACAGAGGAAGAATATGCAGCAGGGCTGCGGGCGCTGGAAACAGCACTCGCAGCAGGCCCTGTCGAGGCGTTGGCCGCAGGTGAAACTCTGGTATGGTTAGCGCGACCCTGATTCTTCAAGGGGGGGAGGTGTCTCTGATGGGGGCGTAAAGCGAGCTTTCCAGCACGAGTAGCAGTAATACGATTTTTGTGAATCCGACTCCTGCACGAGCCAGTTCGCCCCCCAGCGTTTGCATACCGTACAGCGGCGAAGCTTATAGTGAGCCATTCTGTCACCTGAAAATTCTGGTTCTACAAATCGATAGTAACGGCTACTTCACCTGTCTCTTCTAAAGAGAAAGCGGTTTTCTGGGAAGCGGTCGCAAGCTCATACTCCCCCAGGAAACCCTCAAAACTCACCTGTCCCTTGTCATCGGTGGTCATCCTGGTTGGCGCAAGCCACCATTCACCTTTTATAAGCTGTTCAAGCGCATCATAGGCTGGTTTACGCGACAGATCCTGGCGCACTAATCCGGCAGGAGCATGGAGCCATCCACCGTCTGAAAAATCCCACCATGTGATGGCCTGAACCGCCGGATGTGCCATCAGGGTTTTATAATGCAGCGCCACTTCTTCTGCCTGCCGTTCTTCACCTTCAGGTGTACTCGGCCACTCATCAACCTGATAGTCGTTCAAGTCAACAATTTCAGGTGGCATCAGTTGCCCCGAAACAATCGTGTTCTCGGTAAAATGAATCGGCAGGTTGAAACGTTCAAACCGTTCGAGGATGCTTAAGGTTTTTTCGACGCCCCAGTATCCTTGATGCATATGCGACTGAATACCGATCACATCAATCTGGATACCCGCTTCCAGACAACCTTCGACCAGAATATCATAAGCGGGCGAGGTTTCGAAATCGTTCAATAACAAAACCGCGTGTGGGTTAACCGCGCGGGCAGCCTCGAACATCGTCTTAACGAACCTGATCCGTCCCATTTCCTTGCACAGGCGGGTGATCCCATTATCGTACCGATCAAAGATAGGCATGATCACCGCTTCGTTGACCACATCCCACATATCGATAACGCCTGCAAAATCGGTTACATCGCGTTGAATACGGGCGATTTGTTCCTGAAGAATGTCCTTGTTTTGCATCGTAAGCAGCCAGTCGGCGGTGAGCGTGTGCCAGCATAGGGTATGGCCTTTGATGACACACTGGTGATCGGCGTACCAACGGGCGGTATTGAGAATTTGCTGCGTTTGCGGCTGTCCGCGCCGAGGCTCAAAATGTGCCCAATAAAAAGGCAGCGTCACCATGTTAAAGAGCTGCAAAAAATTTTCGTTGCGCCGCTCTGCTTGCTCTTTCTTTTTTCCGGTCAGCTCATTATTAGCCAGCGCAATGGTGCTCCCCCAGGTGCTCCCAAAAAGGAAGCGGTGCTTCTTTTGCTCGACAACGACATCCTGGTGAGCCAGTGGAACCCCATTGTGATACAGTGTAACGGTAGGTTTTGCCACTCGATGTTGGCGAATAAGATTATCCATATTTTATGTTCTCCCATTTTAGTTCTAGTGAAGATTAGACAGAACACAATTTCATCTTAGGCTGCGCCACTTTGCTCTTGGGCTGGCCTTACTTGAGCGTTCTTGTGGCGCACGTTGCTGTAGCCCTAATGTTATTAACCATCTTGAGCTTACGGCAGGTCGATATGCGGCTCGATAATCTGAGCTACACCGAGCGCCCACTGTACTTCAGATTCTTCACCGATGATCAATGACCAACTCGCACTCAGACAGGCATAGGCGTAGGTGAACGCCAACACGCGCGGCAGGTCGATGGCGAGCGCGTCCGCCAGGATCGCGGCGTTGGTCAACAGGCGGTTTTCGTTGTGGATAATTTCAGTCATTGGGAAGGGGTTGCAGAGCGTATTGGCGCAGTCATAGGTGCGCTCACCGACCACCCCTTTGGGGTCGAAAGCGAGCCAGCCCCGCGAAGACTGCCGGATGTTGCGGTGATGGATGTCGCCGTGCAGCACTCGCACGTCGCGCGGATCCGCGAGCAGACTCTCCGCAAGGCGTGCGCCGCGCACATAGATCGATTCAATGCCCGCCTGCCGATCTGCCGCCGCTTTTTTGAACAATTCGCGGAACCAGCGATCAAGCATAAACAGTCCTGTGCGCGGGGCATCCTGGGGAACGCTGTGAAGCTGCTGGAGTACCTGTGCAATGATTCGTGTCGCGTCGTGATCTTCGCCGCGTTCGACCAGTGTCACCAGTTCATCCCCGTCGGCATATTCGAGCAGTTGTGCGCCGTCGTCGTGATGCAGCAGGCGCACCGCACCCTGACCACCGAAATAGCGCAGGGCCAGCGCTCCCGTCTGCTCTTCCGTCTCGGTTGGGGCCAACAGCTTAAGAATAACGGTGGCCGAATCGTGGGTGACCGTGTAGATACGGCTGGTCGCAGTCTGGGTAAGGAACTGGGAATTCGAGAGATTCCATGCAGTCAGATAGGTGTTCAGATTATCGTTCATGAAGTCGATTATAACGCGTCATTTTCACGACACGAAATGCCGGATGTTGCCCAACAAGGCGGACACCCCACCGTCTGCATTGCGAGGGCAATTTCAACGATCAGCCACTTATTCCCACTGGGAAGGGGTGGCCTAACAACAGGTAAAAATGCCTGGGATTGTGATCATCCCAGGCATTAGGCTGCGCCAATATTTTCTTTACCCCATCCCCCCTTACCCCTTCCCTGAGGGAAGGGGAGTCAAACCGGATGAATGGGATAATTATTTTCTTGGAACGGCCTTATAGGTGTTCTAGCGCTGCTGCAAGATTGCCTTCATCCGTTTTTCCACTTCAGCGCCATATTCCGGGTGGGTCAGCACATAGAACTGCTTGCGCCGCATCGCGTCGAATGCGGCATCTGCCACCGCTTCAGGCGGAATGCCCGCCGCGACAGCCCGTTGGAAATTCATGCGCATGGCATCGGATATACCTGAAGTTTCGCCCGATATATTTTGAAGCTCGGATGGCCGGTTGCGTTCGGCATCGGCGATTTGGGTTTGTACAAAGCCAGGACAGACGACGGTAACGCCAATCGGCGCTTTCCGCTGCGCCAGCGTATGGTAGAGATTTTCTGAGAGGGCCAGGACAGCATGTTTTGTAACCTGGTAAGGCGCTATTGGATGATAGGGGACCAAACCGGCTGTTGAGCAGATGTTGATGATATGCGATGGGGTTGTCTGTGACAGCATGATCGGCACAAAGGTATGAAGGCTGTAGAGCACCCCCCATAAGTTCACATCGATCACCCACTGCCAATCGGCCAGCGTGCTTTCCCAGATCGATCCGCCAGCGGCCACACCCGCATTGTTGACCAGAAGATCAACCGCGCCAAAGACTGACAATGTTTCCTCGGCCAGCGCTTCGATGTCGGCTTGTTTAGAGACATCCGCCTGAACACAATGCAGCGCGGCTCCTGTCGGTTGGAGAGCCTTTGCCGCCCGAACCAGATTGTCGTAATTGATTCCCGACAATACGATTTGCATGCCTTCCTGGGCGCAGCGTTCAGCCATCGCCAGGCCGATCCCGCTCGCTGCTCCCGTGATTACCGCTACCTTACCACAAAACTGCTCCACCGTTGATTTCTCCTTCAAGTAGGTTAGAGACAATCATGATGCTAGCCCTATCGCCGGAAACCCCCAATAGTACACAAAGCACGAGATAAGCTGTAACTCTGCTCAAACCGTGACGTTTCCCACTTCAGCAGGGATTTTATAATCAAACCAGTCGAAGTAGCCCGGTACGGTTCCCTGGACATACATGCCCAGATAGACCCCTGTAAAACCTCCGGCTACTTCGGTTGATAGATAACGTGTTTCGCCAGCGGCAAGGTATTGAGGTTCTTGGGTCGCAATCGAATAGAAAAACCGGTACTGATCATGATCGGCCTGAATGTGTAAAAGAACGACCCCATCTTCAACTGCCGCTTGAGCGACAACTGCAACGAGGCTGCCAATCCGACGGCGTACAAGCACCTGCCGTTTTCCATCGATCCGCCGGAGGCTTATCTCGTAATGATGGCGTTCGTTCATTATCACGGTCAACCCGGCTTCGGCATCGCTCTCATCCGGCTGATAGTCCAGGCAAGCTGTTACGGTACATTCAAAATGCTGCTGGCGACGACCCACAAAGGCGGTTAATTCTCTGTCGTCCAGGGTTGCCGCCGATCCTGTGAGCCGGAGCCAACCGGGACGATCCGTTAAAGACCAGCTGGCAGGATCAGGATTACGGCGGAAATTCCACTCCATCCGAAGCTGGGACGAGTCGAAATCATCCCGATAGGAGGCGACCTGATCCCAGGGGTGTGAAGGCAAAAGATCGGCCTCCATGACCAGATCGACCTGACTCACTATGGGCCAACCATCGGATGTCCACTGAACAGGAGCCAGATACGTTTCCCGACCAAGATGATAAACCGGCGGATAGCCATGAGGCCGCACGGCCAAAAACACGAGCCACCACGATCCATTGTGCGCCTGAATAAGATCGGCGTGTCCGGTGATCTGAATGGGATGTTCGGTACTGCGATGAGTCAGGATTGGGTTATGGGGACATCCTTCGAATGGCCCCCACGGATTGTTGGCACGGGCAATCGTTTCGAGATGCCCGTATTCCGTTCCGCCTTCGGCTGCCATCAAATAATACAGGCCGTTGATCTGATATAGATGCGGACCTTCGGGATATTTTCCGCCTGTGCCGGACCAGATGAGGCGCGGCCTGGATAACGCTTTGCCCGTCGCCAGATCGATTTCAAACTGATAGATCTGCTGGCTTGCGCCCGTACAGGTGAAATAGACCTTTCCATCGTTATCAAAAAATAGAGATGGATCAATCGAAGGCCCCAGTTCGCTGACACCCGAAACCCAAACGGGTTCGGACCATGCTCCGTCTGGGTGGTGGGTGTAAACGTAAAAATGACCCCCACCACTCACATTCGTCGTTACCATATAAAATGTGCCGTTATGGTAACGGAGCGTCGGCGCATAAATACCCGCTGAACTGGGCGCATCACTAAGCGGAAGTTGGCTATTTCGCGTGAGACAGTGACCGATCTGCCGCCAGTGAACAAGGTCACGGCTGTGAAAAATAGGGACGCCAGGGAAATATTCGAAGCTGCTGGTGACGAGATAATAATCGTTATCCACACGACAGATACTTGGGTCTGGATAAAAACCGGGCAGGATTGGATTGGTATATTGCATCTGATGCTTCCTTTGCACTGGCGACCAGTATAGATTGGCGGAGGTTTGACTCCGATTTTGTAGGAGGAGGGCAAGCCTGACCCCTGCTTACTGACGACTTGATGTGCCTTAGCCCATTTTGATCTTTGATGGCACACATACAAATCTTTATTTTAATTTAATTTTAAAAAGATACGATATAAGAGTGAGGAAAGTATAAGCCTGGGTGAGAAGTATAGATAGTGTGAGCGAGTCCCTATCTATTTTGCTATTTACTCAAAGCGTGTAAAGCCAGTATTACACGGTCACTCGAATATCAGGAGAAATCTAAATGAAACGTAGGATGGCCCTTATTGCGCTCATCATTGCCCTCAGCCTTATCCCATTGGGCACGACACAGGCACAGGATGATGACAAGCAGTATGTAATTGCCAATATGATTCTGGTTGGTGGCGAGGGGTTCCTGGATGAAATGAATCAACTAGGGTACGTTGAGGGTAAGAACACGACGTATCTGTCTGTTGACTACAGCAGCTATACCCAAGAAACAACGCCAGAAGAATGGCAGGCGGAATACCAGCGGCAGATACAAGCGATGCTGGATGCTGGTGTGGATATTTTTGTGACCAATACCGACACCGACGCGGTTGCATTACAGGCGCTGGTGGGCGACATTCCTATTGTTTTCGCCCGTTCTGATGATCCGGTATCAACCAAAGCGGTTGCCAGCCTCATTGAGCCGGGCGGAACTATGACGGGTATCATAACCAATAAACCACATGAGCGCCGCCTTCAGATTTTGACCGAAATCAACCCCGAAACGGACCTTGTATATTACCTGTATACCTCCTATTCGCTCGAAGCGGATGTTGTCTTGCAGCAAGTACAGACCCTGGCTGATGAATTGGGCGTTGAAGTGGTTGTTGCCAAGATGGATCCGATGGATGAAGCATCGGCGTTGGAAGTGGTGCAGGGCATTCCTGATGGTACGGACTGGGTTTTTATGACGCCGTACTCCTATTTTTATTATCCTGAGGCCGCCGCCGCATTACTCGAAAAAGTATTTGCTCTGGGGGCGGGCGTAGCAGGCGTGACCGATGTCCCTATGCAGGGTTATGTGGTCGGTTATGGGCCGAATGTGGATGCGACCGGGCGGCAGGCTGCACACATCATTGATCGCATTTTGCGCGGTGCGAAGCCTGCCGAACTGCCGGTTGAAACGGCTGAAAATTACCTGGAGATCAATCTGGAAGCGGCGGCATCGGCGGGCATGGATATTCCAGAAAGTATTCTGCGTCAGGCCAATACGATTATTCGTCCTGGTTATTTTGAGAGTTTGACAGAAGCTACGCCTGAGAGTTAAGCGGGAGCCTGCCATGTTCGACCAAGTAAAAAATAGGGGATCAGATCCATGTTGAACAGCCTGCGTACCCGCTTGACCATATTGTTCGTCTTCTTGACTCTCACGCCGCTTATGATAGTCAGTATATTGATCGCGCGTGAAGGGCGTTCCAATCTCCAGCAGCAGTCGATTGATCTGCAAAAGCAGGTTGTGCGGCAAACATCAATCAGCCTGGAAAGTTTTTTCGCGGAACGCGAAAACGAATTAGCGGTCATGATCGATGTATACGGGTTGACTTCGCTTGATCCCCAAGTGCAGCGGAATGCATTATTAACGCTTCTGACCAAGCAGCCCGCCTACTATGAACTGACCTTAGCGGACCGGGATGGGCAAGAGGCGATTCGACTCACACGGGGTAGTGTGATCACCACCAACGATCTCAACTCCCGAATCGATGATCCATCTTTCCAAGCCGCCGTTGAGACGGCCAGCATCAGTTACAGCCCGGTTCACTTTAATGAAGATGCGCGTGATCGCCTGATTACGATAGCTATTCCCATTGAAGACCTTTTTACGGGTGAGATCAGTCATGTTCTAATTGCAGAAGTGCGTTTCCAGAACGTTGAAGAGTCACTGTTGCGCAACCTGGAACTGGCCGAAGGTGAGGACGTATACATTGTCGATGGAATGGATATTGTCATCGCGCATCGTAATCCTAATCTTGTCCTCAAGGAAACGATCTTTCACCTGCCTAAATCTCAGGGACGGCATACCGGGCTGACGGGTGGCGATGTGCTGATGGCGATGGACACCGTTCAACTCCAGAATCTGAAACTCACCGTCGTAGCCGAAAAAACGTTTGCCGCAGCAACTTCGCTTGCATCGGATTTGACACGCCTGGCGACCATCGTAACCTTGGTCAGTGTTGCCTTTGCGACCCTGATTGTGGTCTTTGTGGTGAACCGCTCTGTCCGACCCATCGCCAAAATTTCGGGTGTGGCGCAGGCCATTCAAGCCGGCGATCTTTCTGCACGGGCCGACGAAAAGGGCACTCGTGAAATCGCCAGTCTGGGCCAGGCTTTTAACAGCATGACAGCGCAATTGCAGCAAACTCTGAGCGGTTTACAGGATAATGTTCACAAGCTCGAAGAGGCCAACGAACAGCGCGAAAAACTGATCAAAGATCTGCAAGCCGCCAAACGTTTGGCCGAAGAGAATTCCCGGCTGAAATCCGAGTTTCTCTCAACGATGTCGCATGAACTGCGTACTCCCATGAATGCGATTGAGGGCTTTACGGGCATTATGCTCAAGCACATGGCGGGCGTTGAGTATAATGAAAAAGCAGAACGGTATCTGAAAAAGGTGCAGGCAAACAGCCAGCGGCTGCTGAGTCTGATTAACGATTTTCTGGACCTTTCCCGTATTGAATCGGGACGGTTGGAACTGGCGAATCTGCCTATATCACCGGTTGAGATGGTCCGGCGGTGGGAGAATGAACTGGGAGGGCTGGCCGAAGGTAAGGCGATAACCTTCAAGGTTTCTGTTGACCCGAATTTGCCAGAAACCATCTATGGCGATGAAGAGGCCATGACGAAAATCGCCAGAAACCTGCTCGGCAATGCGTTCAAGTTCACATCAGAGGGACAGGTTACACTGAGCATGGAATGTCATGATCACCAAATGTCGATCCAGGTAAGCGATACAGGTATCGGTATCCCGCCACATGCGCGAGAATACATCTTTGACGAATTTCGCCAGGTGGATCAAACGTCTAAGCGCAAGTATGGCGGAACAGGCTTAGGATTAGCAATTGTGCAGAAAATTACGCGCGCCATGGGCGGCACGGTTACGCTGGAGAGCGAACTGGGCAAAGGCAGCACTTTCACGGTAGCAATACCCATCCAAACAGAAAAGGAACAGGCATAGGATTAGTGATATGATACCAGATAACCTGCTTGAAGGTTGGGACATTGCTGTTCTTGATGACGAAGAAGATAGTCTAGAGGTTGCTGAGATCATCCTGACGGAATATGGCGCAACGGTTCATACGGCAATGGATGGTCAGGAAGGGCTTGATATTGTTCGCCGTGTTAAGCCTCGTTTTGTTATCTCGGATTTGTCGATGCCGACCATGGATGGATGGGGCTTCATTAATTCGATAAGGAACGATCCCGAATTAGCCTCAATTCCGGTCATTGCGCTTACAGCGCACGCCATGGTAGGAGATCGTGAACGGGCTGTTGCTGCCGGATTCCATAATTATCTAACCAAACCATTGACGGTGGATACATTTATGGCCGACCTGGTGAAACTCCTTATCGATATCCCAGTACTCGCCGAAGCATTGAATATATAACCAGGAGAACAATCATGGCTGAGAAACGCCTTCTTGTAGTTGAAGATGATCCCGATGGGCAGGAAATGATTGGCACGATTTTGCAGCATCTGCGCTATTCTGTCGATGCGGCGAGTGATGCCGAAGAAGCCGCACAACTGCTGTTTGGTCCGACCAAGAATTCCTATAATGCCATCATCATTGATTTAGCGCTTCCGGGGAAAGACGGGTGGGAGCTGTTGGCTGAGATTCTGGATGATCCGAGGACCAGTCAGGTTCCGTGTATTGCGGTTACGGCTCACCATACCTCCAAACTTCGGGAAGAAACTATTCGGGCGGGTTTTACGGCGTATTTCCCCAAACCGATTGATGCAACCGCGTTAGGTCGGCAATTGGAGTCTCTGTTTTGATGCGGGCGAGTGAGGTGCATCGATGACACATGAATTGAAATGGCATGCTTTGGGTGAGGTGCTGCGTTTGGAGCTGCGAGATACCATATCTCTGGATGAAATGAGAGTCATTAATCAAGAGATCGTTGATATTCTAAACGCATCGGAACGCAAGATCATTCTCTTACTCGATGTATCCTCACTGAAAGCGGGTTATGCTACCGTGGACAGCCTGGGTGCGACGCAGCTTTATCGTGATCACGGGAAGCTTGAGGCAATTGTCGCCGTAGCCAGTAACAAACTGAATCGACTTGTGACCATGTTGGCTTTTCATTTGTCTCGTGCTCGTTTTGTTCAGTTTGATAACCTCGAACAGGCACAACCCTATATGTCCATGATACGGTTTACAAAGAGCAACGATACAGGCTACCAGGCGCAAAATCCGAAGCAAGCGTAAGCTGGTCAGCCCTCGATCTTAAAGCGCCCGTGACAGCAATCGACCGGGCGCTTAGCCTTTCAACGCCTGGATCAAATCTCCCGGCGTTGCTTTTTCTATAACCCGGACCGGAACGAGGCGTGTTTTGATAGTTGGCGGCTTATAGTTATTCGACGGCGCAATAACCAGGATAGGAATTAAAGCCGTATAAGGCGCGGCGATCAGCGTATCGAGCAGCGAATATGCTCCAGCATGTTTGGCATGGAAAATGATGCCGTCCGGTGATATTACATCTGCCAAATCGAGGGCTGCGGGTTCGACATTGGCCTGTTCGACTATATATCCGGCAGTTTCCAGGTCCTGCTGTAAACTGAAGGTTTCGGGACATTCATCCTGCAAGAGGAGGATCAGCCGGGCCGCGCTGGATGCCGGGGTTTCAAAAATAATCGATTTGCCGGTTTGGGTGGGGGGCAGTTGGAGCGCTTGCCCACCGGTCAGGACCAACTGTTCTGCGGTGGCAATCGGAATGGAGAAGGTGAACAGGCTCCCCTGCCCAACCTGACTCTCTACGTGAATTTTTCCGCCTTGCAGTTCAACCAGTTGTTTGCTGATGTTTAGCCCCAGCCCTGTTCCGCCGTACTTTTTGGATCGTGCCAGATCGGGCTGATTGAGGCGATCAAACAGGTAGGGCAGGATATGTTCGGGAATGCCGATCCCGGTATCCTGCACCGAAACCACGACGCTGCTGCCCACCGCTTCTGCCGAAACGAGCACCGCACCTTCTTCCGTATATTTCACGGCATTTGACAGCAGATTGAGCACAATCTGCTGCGTCCGCAGATGATCACCCCATACCGGTGGTAAGTCGTCCGGGTAGTGTGCTTTTAAATCCACCGGGCGACCATGCAGCAGCCCATGCGATGTCTGGACGGCGTGATCTAAGATACTTTTCAGATCAATTGCCACAAAGTTGAGTTTAAATTCGCCCGTTTCGATCTGGCTCAAATCCAGAATATCATTGATTAACGCCAGCAGATGTTCTCCGCTCCGGCAAATCGTGCGGAGATCGTGCAGATAATCATCGGGGATGGGACTATTATAAAACTGAGCCTCGGTGCTCAGCATGGCCTTTGTGTGCCCGATGATCGCACTGAGCGGCGTACGCAGCTCGTGCGACATATTCGACAGAAAAATGCTTTTAAACCGGCTGGCCCGGTCAGCCTGCTGTCGTGCGATCTGAGCGGCCTCAAATAGCTCTGCATTTCGAATCGCAATCGCCAGTTGATCGGCCAACCCTTGCAGCACAATGACATCTTCTTCGTCAAAGGAATTTTGGCGCTCAGCTTGCAGATCGAGTACCCCCAGCACCCGCTTACCGATGCGCAGGGGCAGCGCCAGTTCGGATTGGGTATTCGGCAGCCCCGCGTTGTGCTGAAAGTTTCGCGCGTCCGAAACATTGTTGACTAACTGCGCCTGCCCGGTGGCCGCGCACCAGCCGATCATGCTGCCTTCGCCTACCTTCAGTTGGATTTTTTCCACCGGAGCAGGTTGGGGACCAGCACTGTTCCGCAGCAGAACAAATTCACCGCCATCATCGATCAAGAAAATCGCGACATGATAATAGCTGAAGCGCTCTGCGATGATCTTAACAATGCGCCGCAGCAGTTCGTCCAGGTCCAGAATGGAGGTCACGCTGCGGGCAACATCGGCATGCGCGTTAAGCTGCACGGCCCGTTTTTCTAGCTTTTGATTGAGTTGATTGAGTTTTTCGGCCTGCTGGCGGACTTCAAAATAGGTACTCAATGCCCAGACGGCGGGGGTGCGTTTATCCTCACTCGATTCCAGGATGAGCCGGACGATCTCTTCCTGGGTGGTTTCGGAAGTCCGCCGTTCTGCGATCTTCTGTCCAGCGTTGAGCACGACAATGCGATCCGACAGCCGGAAGATATCATCGATGTTTTGCGTCACCAGCAGCACCGCCCCGCCGCGTGTCCGCGTTTCTTCGATCAGCCGGAAGATTTCAGCCTGGTAGAGTTCGAGCGCGTTCATCGGTTCGTCCAGGACCAACAGATGCGGCGTGCGGATCGTGGCATGGACAAACGCGACCATCTTTCGCTGGGCACTGGTCAGATCGTTCAGCCGGCAGGTGAGCAAGGGCGGCTCAAACCCCAGGCGCTCAAATTCCGCGCTAGCGATGGCTTCCATCTGGCGCTGATCCCACCAGCCTAACCAGCGCAGCGGAAACGGGCTGCGTGGCGGTCTCCCGGCGAAAATATAGCTGGCGGCGGTCATATGTTGGGCGTCGTTAATATCCTGATGAACCACGCAGATTCCGTGACGTCCGGCCCGATAGGGAGGGGTTAACTGCACGGCTCGTCCCTGCACATAAAATGTTCCGCTGTCAGGGCGCAGTGAACCGGCAATCAGGCGTAGGAGCGTCGATTTGCCAGAATAGGTATCGCCCACCACGCCGATCACTTCGCTGGAGAAAATATCGAGATTCACTCGTTGCAGAGCTTCAATGCCGCCGTAACGCTTGGACAGGTCAACCGCTCGCAAAAACGGCATGGCGCTAAATTTCATCTTGATCTCGTGCTGCTCACGCGGGCAAACGAAAGACCAGCCTCGTTTTTAACGGGGCTGGTATAGATATTATACTGCAAATTAGGAGATCGAATTGCATGACCGCAGCAGATGAATTTATCCTGAGCGTGTGGACAGGAAGCGCCAAACGGACTTCATGCGGCTGCGAATCTGTGGGTCCTGGCGAGCACGGTCAAACATAATGGCGAAGATAATCGTTGCCCCAATAGCGGTGGGCTGCCAGTACGGATCATAGCCCAGCAGGTTCAAACCGTTACGCAGCACCTGCATAATGGCCGCGCCGATCAGCGTTCCGACCATCGTGCCCTTGCCACCTTTAACGCTGGCTCCGCCGATAAACACCGCCGCGATTACGTCCAATTCGTAGCCTTGCGCGGCTGTGGGCGACGCAACACCCAGTCGGGCTGTCATCAGTGTGCCGCCGATGCCTGCCATCAGGCCGGAGAAAGCATAGGCCATCAATTTTACGTGCTTGACGTTGACGCCGGAGAGTTCGGTTGCCTGCTCGTTGCCGCCCAGGGCATAGATTCGATAGCCCCAGATTGTCCGCAGCAGGAAAATGGACATCACCACCGCAAGCACGACCATTATTATGGTCGGATAGGGCACGTCATAGCCGAGGACGGCCCACTCTCCTTGTCCCAGTTCCCGGAAGTTATCGTTCAACTTCTGGAAAGGCCAACCCGACGACCACACATAGCAGATACCGCGCACGACACTCATCATGCCGAGGGTAGCGATAAATGGGGGAAGGTTGGCCCAGGCAACCAGAAAGCCGTTCAAAGCTCCAATCCCTAACCCGGCCAAACAGCCTAACAGCAGGGCACGCCAGACATACGCATCCGGCCCCATTTGTTGAGCGCGCCCATTGATCACCTTTTCGACCATCCACGCCGTGTCTTCGTTGTTGACTTTACCGGCGACATAATAGGCCGATACCAGCCCGGACAGCGCCATAATCGATCCGGTCGAGAGGTCGATACCACTGGTAATGATCACCAGGGTCTGCCCAAACGCAGCGATGGCGATCCACGAGAAAGACAGCAAAACGCTACGCAGATTGCCAGGAGTATTAAACGTATCTGTTTTAAAGGTTAAATAGCCCATCATCAGCAACAGGATGGCAAATACACCAATTTCCTGGCTGGTCAACAGGCTTTTCCACCATTTGACCGAGGCATTACCCAAAGAAGATTTAGGCGCTGCCGACTGCGTTGTTGTTTCCGCACTCATAATCTAAAACCTTTCATCTTTGCTCATTCTGCAACACCAGATTAATTTTGGGCGGACTGTCCGCTGGCATAGGCCATGATCAATTCCTGGGTTGCCTCTCCCCTGTTTAATATTCCAGCAACCTGGCCTTCGTGCATCACAACGATACGATCACTCATCGCCAGGATTTCGGGCATTTCCGATGAAATCATGATGATACCGATGCCCTGTTTGGCGAGATCGGTCATCAGATGATGAATCTCCGCCTTGGCGCCCACATCAATTCCGCGCGTCGGTTCGTCCATAATCAACACCTTCGGATTCGCCATCACCCACTTTGCCAGCACAACTTTTTGCTGGTTGCCACCCGACAGGTTGCCGGCCAACTGGCGCATGCTGGGGGTGCGAACGCGCAACCGCTGGACATAGTCTTCCGCTACGCGGCGGATCTGCCTCGCCTTGACCCAACCCAGCAGGGTATATTTGTTGAGGGTGGGGAGGATCATATTAAACAGGACGCTGTGAATCAGAACCAGCCCCTGGTTTCCCCGATCTTCGGGGACCAATCCAATCCCATATTTGAGGGCCGATTTGGGCGAATTGATATGCGCGATTTGCCCATTCACGCGGATTGTTCCGGCATCTTTGTGATCTGCTCCAAAGAGCAGACGCATTGTCTCGGTCCGGCCCGCGCCGACTAGTCCGGCGAAACCGAGAATTTCGCCCCGGTGCAGGTCAAAGGAAACGTCCTTAATGGCAGTCCCGCGTGACAGGTGTTCGACTTGCAGGACGGGTTCTCCGATTTCCACGATTTCTTTCTGGAACAGATCGCCCAGTTCGCGGCCTACCATCATGTGGATGATCTCGTCGTTGTTTGTTTCGGCGGTATTCAGTGCCCCAACGCGGCGACCATCGCGCATCACCACAATGCGATCCGTAACCTCAAACACTTCTTCGAGGCGGTGTGTGATATAGATAACCGATAGGCCTCGTTCTTTCAGGTTACGAATAATCTGGAAAAGCGCTTTTGTTTCATCCTGCCCTAAGGCCGAGGATGGCTCATCCATAATAATAACTTGGGCGTCAACTGCCAGGGCTTTGGCGATTTCAACCTGTTGTCGTTCAGATACGGAGAGATTTTCAATTAGGGATGCCGGGTTAACACGCGCACCGACCCGTTCCAATAACTCTTTCGCCTGTTGTTCCATCTTCCGCTTGTTGATCAGACGGAACGGGGTTAGCAGCCCACCGTAGCGCGGTTCATGCCCGATGAAGATATTCGCGGCGGCGGTCTGGTTGGGAGTCAGCGTGAGTTCCTGATAAATGATAGAGATTCCCAGGTCTTGAGAGTGGGACGGATTTTTGGGGTGAATCTCTTTACCCTGCAAGAGAATCCGCCCAGAGTCTTTTTGATAGGCTCCGGCCAGGATTTTCATCAGCGTGGATTTCCCCGCGCCGTTTTCTCCCAGCAGCGCAACCACTTCGTTCGGGTAGACTTCGAAATCAACGGAGTCAAGCGCCCGGACACCCGGAAATGTTTTTGTAACGCCCTCAACCCGGAGAATAGGTTCTGTGTCCAACGCCTTGGCCTTTCTAATAATACTAATCCACTAACCACCAGTCAGAATTCCAGCGGGGAGGTTGACCCTCCCCACTGGTGTTGTTACGGAGTATCTTGCCGAGGTTGGTTATTCCGGGAACGCCGGAGGCAGCGGCTGGGTGAAGTCTTTGTTTTCCCAAGCGGCAGCCATAGCGTCCACATTGTTGATCGTCACGATGTCCATGCCGCTGTCGGTCCAGTCAGCATAGGGATACAGGTTCAGCGAGTGGTTGAGTGCCATGAACACGGTGTCATAGCCCCAGCCCCAATACTTCTGACCAACGAGGCCGTGCAGCAGACCATCTTGCACCCATTCCAGTTCAACAGGCAGGGTATCGAAGGCTACGGCCTTCATGCCATTATTCAGAACGGCTTCTTCGAACAGCGGCATCGCGCCCTGACCGGCGAAGACCGGCCACAGACCGACAAAGAACCAGCCGTTCAGGTCGGGGTTCGCCAGCATGGTCTCTTCGACCACCTGCACGCCCAGGTTGATGTCGTCATTGCAAGCAAC
>CAYYNB010000001.1:94380-106582 GCA_964472565.1 uncultured Anaerolineaceae bacterium | reverse complement strand
TAAGTACAGAATAGCACAGATGTTCAAATCTGTCATCACCATTCACCGACTAACTTGGATGGTTAACTCGGATGGTGAATAGAAAAACCATTGGCGGGAGACAGCACGAACGGTACAATGAGGCAGCACACACAAGGAGCGCGCCATGAGAATCGGACTTGCCTTAGCGGGAATTGTTTTGATTGTGGGAATCGCGGTGTCAGTCGTGATCGGCTGGTCACTGCTGGTGGGATGGATGCTCACGCAGATTATGGATTTTACGCTGTTCGAGGGCACACTGCTGGGGATGATCGCGTCGGGGATGGTCGCATTTGGCGCAGTGGCAGCCATCAAATCGATAGCCAAGCCAGATGATTTCGATGCGGACGATCTCGATTTTGAGATTCCGCCGGAACGGTTTTACCAGTCGGACGCGGACAAAACATGGGGCGCATGGATGAAGTATACCTTCAGCAACAGCATTTATTTCCAGTTTGACAACAATCTGGACCTCGAAGAGAGCGATAAAGAGCAGCAGGACATTGCGATTGAGATCGCCGGGGCGGCAATTGAGATATTGAAGGGAAAAGCCAGCAGTGCGCGGCGCTATTCGGTCACACCGGCAGCGCTGCGGCAGCAGATGAGCAAGATGAACCTCACCAGTCACGACGACGATATTTTGGAATCCGCCGCCAAAAGCATCAATATTGCGTTAGGCATCCCAACGGTAGAACGGGTTGTCCGGCAGAAGTCGTGGGATAAACCCTCGACCTTCCTCGACGACTTAACCCGCTGATCCGTCGTTGGAACGCGACTTAATAAACAGTTCGCGGCCTGCTTTTTGCGCGGCGGCGCGCACATTGGCATCAATGTCGGTGCGGAAAATGGTTTCCAATTCGTCCATCACCTGAACCGCGCCCAAAAGCGACAGTTCTTCGATGGACTTGATCCGCACATCTGGATTTTTGTCCTTTAAACGAGCTAAATGAAAGGCGATCATACGCTCGACAGCCGATGACATACCCCAACCTCACTCACTTCTTCCGCTAGTTTTTGCCTATTAAGGCGCGTGTGACCATACCCCCGCGCGCCTGCACATTCATTTTTTGCGCTGATTCTCAAATTTTTTAGCACGCGCCTGGGCCAGAATAGCGGCGGCATGCTGGCGTTCGTCATCCGATGCGCCCAGATCGCCGGAACTGCGGCGGAGGGCGGCGTAATAGATCGTTTTACCGACAGCCTGCGCCCGCGTGCGCAATTCCGGATCAGGATCGGTGGCGAAAACATCGGCTAAGGCAGGCAAAGCATCCGGGCTGCCCAGCAATTCCAATTCGCGGATACTGGCCGCACGCACGGTTGAATCCGGCGATTTTAATTTTTGTAACCACACGTCAAGCGCCATAGCCCCCTACTCCGAAAACAACTCACTCAACCCTGCATCCAACAGATCATCGTCGGTTGGCGAAGCAGCAGGAGGCGATACCGACGGCGGGATAAGCTGGGCAGGCAGCATCGGGGGCGGTTCGTCCTCCGATTCGGGCTTGCCTTGCAGCGCGTCGTTGAGGCGCTCCCAATATTCCATGTCTGCCGCAAAACGCCGCACACGCGCGTTTTTAGTTTGAGGCAGGCTGAAACTGAGATTGTCGATAAACTGTTCCTGGCGTTCCGATGACTGCTTACGGCCAAACAATTCGTCCAGGGCGCGTTCCGTTGAATGGCCGCGCTGCTGCGCCTGCCACAACAGCCCGCCGGCCCAATAGGCCACATCGCGCACACCGGGTTCGGGATCGTTCTGGTAAATCCAGCGGACGACTTCCAGGGCGCGGGTTTCTTCGACCATCGCCAGAATACGCAGCGCTTCAACGCGCCGTCGCGGGTCGGAATCACGTAATTGTGCCGCCAACTGAGCAAGATCCATAGCAGCCCCCTTCGAGATTTCAGTATAGCAGAGTCAGGCCCTCTTTTGCCAGCGAGTTCATGCTATAATTCTCGCCATTCATAAGCATTTTTCAGGAGCGGTGCAAAAATGATCCAGCAAGCTGTCATCCTGGCCGCCGGGCGAGGTACCAAGCTCGGCAGTCTCACCCAAGAACGCCCCAAGTCGATGCTCCCTGTGTTAGGGAAACCGATGGTAGCACGCGTGATGGACCGGCTGCGCGATGCCGGCATACGACGCTTTGTGGTGGTGGTGGGCGCGGATGAAGGCGGAGTCGCTGCCTATTTGAGCCGGTCCTGGTACCCGGATGCACAGGTAAAATTCGCGCTGCAAACCATCCCGACGGGAACAGTAGACGCGCTGCAACTGGCCGCGCCGCATATCGAAGGGCCGTTTCTGGTATCGGCAGTGGACAACATCACCAGCACGGCACACGTCCAGAACCTGATCCAGCGGTTCGAGCAGGAACCGGATCAAGTGGCGGCGCTGAGTCTGATCCCCGCCGCGCCCGATCAAATTCGTGAAGCGTCGGGGGTGGTGATCGAAAATGAGCGGATCGTGGAGATCGAAGAAAAACCGGAACAGCCGCGCGGATCGTTTGCCAGCATTATGCTGTATGCGTTCGCGCCAAGCATCTTCAGCTACCTGCCCCAGGTGCGCGTCTCGCGGCGGGGCGAACGCGAAATATCCAGCGCCATCCAACAAGCGATTCTGGCCGGGTGCAAAGTGGGCTATGCGGTGACGGATTGGCGAATGCATCTGACCACCGAACAGGATTTGCTGGCGATCAACAAACAATATTTGCAGGAAGGGCGCGATGCGCATATTCTGAGCGAGATTCCCGGATCGGTGCATATCATTCCGCCCGTGCGAATTGATCCCAAAGTGAGCGTGGGACAAAGTGCGCAGATCGGGCCGAACGTGTATCTGGAAACGGGTTCGACCATCGGAAGCGGCGCAAGCATCCAAAACTGCATCATACTAAATGGCGGAACCGTTTCGGCTGGGGAGCGGCGTTCCGAAGAGATTGTATCCCGGCCCGTGCGAACACGGTTATAAGACTGCGCCACTATTTTCTTGAGAAAGCCTAAAACGAAGGAGATAACATGGTACGACGAATAATGCTGCTGCTGGTTGTGGTAGTGATAGTGGTGGCCGCGTTGGCCGCGTGTGGTGATGACAAGGACGACAACAAAAACGACGATAAAAAGCCGGCACCAAACGCCGGTGTTGTGGCGGTATCCGGCTACCAGACCCTCGCACCGGATGAAGCGAATCAGCAGTTCCAGGCGAGCGATAACGCGGTGCTGGTCGATGTCCGCACGCCGGAAGAATGGGCCGAAACGGGGATTCCGGTGGGTGCGAAAACGCTGACATGGCAGGATGAATTTGTGGCAAAGGCGGCGAGTGAACTGCCGAAGGACGCCGAAATTTATGTGATCTGCCGCAGCGGAAACCGGAGCGCGCAGGCGTCACAGTGGCTGATCGAACAGGGCTACACAAAAGTGTTTAGTATTGAGGGCGGGATTGTCGAGTGGATGAAGAGTGAAGCGGTAGAACCGTATAAGCCATAAAAAACGAGGAAACCTCACCCCCTTAAATCCCCCTCGCCAACTTGGTTAACGAGGGGGATGTTTTGCTCCGGTAGAATACCCGCCTAACTCAGCAGCCGGTCAATTTCGGGCTTGTTAAAGCCCACGACGATCCGGCCCCCAATGTCGATCACCGGGACGCCCTGTTGCCCGCTGCGGCGCACCATATCACGCGCGGCGGCGGCGTCTTTGCTCACATCAACATCGGTGAAACGCACGCCTTTTTCGCGGAAATAGCGCTTGGCCTGATTACAGTAGGTGCAGGTCGGAGTCGAAAAGACAATTACGCGCTTTTGTTTTTTCTTTTTGGTTTCGTCGGTCATCGTGTAATCACCCTCTGAATGTGTGAACTCACTCCCTTAGATGCAGCACACGCCGGGAGGTTTCATTCATTTTTTCGGACGCATATCAAGGACTTTGTAAAGCCGCTCCTTGACATCGTGGGGCACATCGGGCGACGGCATCCGGCGGTATAACATGACCGTTTTGGAGAGGGTATTGACGACCACCCGACAGTTATCACATTCGACGATGTGGGCTTCCAGCTCCTGACATAGTTCGGTTGGCAAAACGCCATCGCAGTAATCGGAGAGACTGCCCAAAAAGTAGCCGCAATCGTGTTCGTGGTGTTCACTCATTCTGACGTCTCCTCTGTCAAAACGGCCCCTTGCGAAAAATAGGCGCTCAGGCGCTCTCGAAGTTTGAGCCGGGCACGCATCAAGCGGCTTTTGACCGCCGAGATTGACAGATCGAGCGCTTCGGCGGTTTCTTCCGTCGAGAGGCCCTCAATGTCACGGAGCAAGAACACACTGCGCAGTGTTGGGGGCAGTTCATCAATGGCCCGCTGCATCTCCGCGCGCGCTTCGTCCCGCAGAAAATCTTCTTCGGGCAGACAACAGAAATCGAAAAACTGGCGGGGCATCAGATCGCCCTCATCCGATTCGAGCGGTTCATCCACCGACACCTGTTCCGGTTCCTTGCGACGCAGACGCATCAGAGCAGCATTGGTCGCAATGCGGTATAACCATGTGCTGAGGCTGGACCGCGCTTCGAAATGGTCGATAGACTTAAAGGCGCTCAAAAATGTCTCTTGCAGCACATCTTCGGCATCGGCCTCATTTCCCATCATCCGCAGCGCCAGACGGTAAACCCGGCTTGCATGGTCTTCGACAAGCTGCGCGTAAGCGGATTGATCACCGGCTCGCAAGCGAGCAATCAACGCTTCGTTATCAGTTGGATTGGACATAAGCACTCTTTGATCTAGGCACCGTTCAGATGGGACAATGATAACGCAAGCCCTGTTAGAATGCTCATTGTTTTAGATGCACCGAAATTTCGCCACGTTGCATTACCTGGGTGCATCATAAGAATAAGAGGAAAATTTCACACCAGGAAAGAGGGTTTAAAACATGGGAAAACACCACACTACCAAAGTCGTCTGGCGGGATGATATGATTTTGACCGGCTACGCCAATGATTACAGTATTCCGATTGACGCCTACACGGACGCAGGCGGGCACAACGCCGGGATCAGCCCGATGAACCTGCTGCTGACCTCACTGGCGGGGTGCTCCGGGCTGGACGTGATCAGCATTCTGCGCAAAAAGCAGCAGCAGATCACCGGATTCGAGGTTCACGTGGAAGGTGAACGCGCGGACGAACATCCCAAAGTGTTCACCCATATCACGCTCAAATTCATCGTCAAGGGGTATAATGTCCAACCGGCTGCCGTTGAGCGCGCCATTGATCTGTCGCGGGATAAATACTGCGGCGCATGGGCAACCCTGAAACATACGGCAGAAATCGAATACAGCTATGAGATCATCGAAGCGGAGCCAGCATCATGAAACGGGACGAAGCATGGCAGATCGTGACAGAATGGACGCAATCGGAAAGCCTGCGGCACCATATGCAGGCGGTGGAAGCGGCGATGCGGACCTACGCGCGGCATTATGGCGAAGACGAGGAAAAATGGGCGGTGACGGGTCTGCTGCACGACTTTGATTACGAGCGCTATCCCGACATGACGGCGGCAGATGGGCACCCCTTCACCGGGCTGCGGGTGCTGCGCGAGATGGGCGTAGAGGAAGACATCGTGCATGCGATTGCGGCGCACGCCTCCGAACGCACAAACGTGCAGCCCACCACCCTGCTTGACAAGACACTGGTCGCGGTCGATGAACTGACCGGCTTTCTGACCGCCGTCGCCCTGGTCCGCCCGACAAAAGACATCCGCGACATCACCAAAATCAAGTCGATTAAGGACAAGTGGAAAACGCGCGCCTTTGCCGCCGCGATCAACCGCGAAGAGATCGAACACGCCGCCGCGAATCTGCATGTGGATTTATGGGAAGAGCATGTCCCGCGCGTGCTGGAAGCCATGCAGGCGATTGCCGGGGAATTGGGTCTGGACGGCAGCGAGGCGTAGGAACCAATGGGGCAATATGTGCATTGCCCCACCAATCTCCTCCTCTCCAATCAGATTGCAGGATGAGCACATGGAAAAATGGAAACAACACACCCGCACCCTCAAGCGCGAGGTGATGGCGCTGTATCTGGCGTACCACGATCCCCGTACGCCGTTGTATGGCAAAGCGCTCGCGGCGCTGGTGGTGATCTATGCAGTCAGCCCGATTGATCTGATCCCCGATCCGATTCCGGTGTTGGGCTACCTGGATGATCTGGTCCTGATTCCGCTCGGCGCGCTGCTTGCGCTGCGTTTGATCCCGGCGGACGTGATGGCCGAAGCCCGCATCAAAGCCGAAAATGGATACCAGATTGGCAAAGGAGCGGCCTGGGCGGGGGCGCTGCTGGTCGGGGGCGTATGGGTTGCGCTGGCGATCTGGGTCTTCTGGCTGCTAACATAGATTTTGGATACTAAATGACACTTGAATTCCCCCCCGCCCCGCGTTATGATCCACCGGGTTTTCTACCAGTCTACCCCAGACTGGTTTTAAATTACATCGTTGAGCTACTTTCACTTGAGAGGAACATCCGATGAGAGGGTACCGCCTCTGGCTCGTGGTTATTCTGGCAGTTGCCGCAGCATCCATCTGGGCCAGTTTACCTAGCACCAAAAAAATAGATATTTTTGGCTCCAAACGTAATCTCACTGTCGTCAAAGGTCTGGACCTGCAAGGCGGTTCGCGCGTCTTGTTGGAAGCCGCTCCCGGCACGGATGTTGATGATGAAGTGATGAACCAGGCCAAGCGAAACGTCGAGCGCCGTGTGAACGCGCTGGGCGTGAGCGGGGCCGAAGTCAATTTGCAGGGAAGTGACCGGATCAGCGTCTCGCTGCCCGGTGTGCGAGAGCAACAAGTCGCCTTCGATGCGATCAAATCGACAGGTATGCTGGAATTTGTAGATTTTTCGGCGCTGACGGGAAGCATTCCCGACGGCTCGTGCGTGCTGACCGATTTGCAGGTGGCCCAGGCCCAGGCGCGGTTGTCTCCTGGTGAAACGCTGCCCCCTTACGACCAGTGGCCGTGCGACAAAGAAAGTGCAGAAATCGCAGAATTCGCCTATACGAACGGCGGCCAGCCCTACACGTCCATTATGACCGGCGCGGGCCTGTCGGATGCCGCCGCGCAGCCCGAAAGCCAGGTAGGAACCACCTGGGTCGTTAACTTCAAGCTGAAGGGCGAAGGCGACGAACCAACGGTGAAAGACTTTATTAACTATGTGGCGAACGGCGCGAACAAGCCGCTGGCAATTGTGCTGGATGGTCATCTGGTGTCCTATCCCACGATCCAATCCGGTTTGGCCGCATCTGCTGCCGCTGGCACGATGGATGGGGGTATCATCACCGGCGGATTCAGCAAAAACGAGGCGGATATTCTGACCGCGCAGCTTAAGTATGGTGCGCTGCCTGTCCCGCTGAACATCATTGCGTTCGACACCATCGGCCCGTCGCTGGGTAAAATTTCGGTGGACCGCTCGATCAATGCGGGTATTCTCGGTATCGCCACCGTGATGCTGTTCATGCTGATCTACTACCGCGTTCCCGGTATTGCCGCCGCGCTCGCGCTGCTGCTGTTTGCCGTGATCAACTTCGCGCTGTTCAAGTTCATCCCCGTCGAACTGAGTCTGCCCGCGATTATCGGCTTCCTGATCTCAATCGGAACGGCAGTTGACGGTAACATCCTGATCTTCGAGCGTATGAAGGAAGAACTGCGCGACGGGCGCACGCTGGAACGGGCGATTGAAGCAGGTTTCAACCGCGCGTGGAACTCCATTCGCGACTCGAACACCTCAACCATCATCATCTGCGGAATTTTGTACTTCTTCGGCAGCGCCTTTGGGGCGTCGTCGGTGCGTGGTTTTGCCGTCACGCTGGCGCTCGGTCTGGTGATCAACCTCTTCACCGCCGTCATCGCCACGCGCACATTCCTGCACACGCTGGTGATGATCATGGGTGGTCCGATGCGCGCCTATAAATGGCTGCTCGGTGTATAAGGACAGGTAGGGAGAATCATGTTTCAATTCGCACAACGTCGCAAATTGTATTTTTTGGTCTCGGCGATGGTTATCATCCCAGGCCTGATCGCCATGATTTACTCGACATTTTCGAACGGCTCCCCCGTCCTGTTGAGCATCGACTTCACGGGTGGTACGCTGATGGATGTTTCGTTCATGGACAAGGTGAACGAACAGACAGTGCGTGACGCCCTGGAAAACGCCACCGGCCCCAACGGCGATAAACTGGTGGATGAATACGTCGTCCAGGAACTGGACCCCATTGAAGAAGATAAAGACACGGCCACCAAACAGGCAGCCAGCCGGTTCCTGATCACGTTCCCCGAAACGGTAAGCGAGGATGCGGCGCTTTCTCAGGGAGTCGCCAGCATCACGGATGCCGCAAAAGCCTTCTTCAGCGACACGGCCAAGAGCGGCCTGCCCGCAATTTATGTGAACACCGTTATCGAAGACGACAAAGACACCGACGTTCAGTTCATCCGTTTTGACGAAATTGAAGCGGCCCTGACGATGGACATCTCGTTTGCGGAAACCGTTACGGAAGAACAACTGACCGCCGCGCTGGATACTTTTAAGACGGAAAACAGCGAAGCGCTGGGTGGGGCGTTCAATCTGGATGCGATCACCGTTGAGATGCTGGAAGCGATGCCCGGTGAAGCGGGCAGCCGCTGGCAACTGCGCATCGACACCACCGACAGCACGAAACTGGACGATCTGCGCACCTATCTTCAGACCACTATCAGCGGCTATTGGACGCCCGACATTACCAATCCTGAGCGCGAAATCACCAGCAGCAGCGTGTCGGCGACAGTGGGTAAAGAAGTGACCCGCGCCGCCCTGCTGGCAACGCTGGCGGTGGCCGTGATTATCCTGTTTTTCATCGTCTGGGCTTTCCGTCAGGTTCCGCATGCGATCCGCTATGGAACGTGCGCCATCATCGCCATGTTCCATGACATCCTGGTGACGATGGGCGTGATGTCGATTTTGGGCCTGCTCTTTGGCTGGGAAGCGGACGCGCTGTTCCTGACCGCTGTGCTAACCGTTGTCGGGTACTCGGTGCAGGACACGATTGTGGTGTTTGACCGCATCCGCGAAAATATCCCGAAGTATCGCGGGGAAGAGTATGATGTCATCGTCAACCGCAGCGTGCTCGAAACCATTCACCGGTCATTGATGACGCAGTTGAACGCAATCTTTGTCATGCTGGCGATCCTACTGTTCGGCGGCGAAACGATCCGCCAGTTTATTGGCATTCTGTTGATCGGTATGCTGAGCGGGACCTATTCTTCGATCTTCAACGCCGTGCCGTTGCTGGTCTCGTGGGAAAAAGGCGAACTGCCTTTCGTGAACCGCGATGCCAAGAAGCACAAACGCGAAGAAGTCGCCGCCGCTTCATAGAACCCAGTTTTCACGTTTAAAACATTCAGGGGCGCTCAACACGCCCCTGTTTTGTTCTATACACGCCCAAACTGGCGGGCTAACTCTTCCCCACTCATATGCAGCATCGTCGGGCGGCCATGCGGACAGGTGCGCGGCGACTCGCAGCGCTCCAACTGGCGGATGAGGCCCTGCATTTCGTCATAACTCAGCGTCTGGCCCGCTTTGACGGCGGCGGTTTTGCACACGCGGCGGATCAACTTCTCTTCGAGCGCCACTTCACCGGGGCCGATGCCGCTTTCCAGGTCCTGCACAATGCCGTTGATCACGTCCTGCGGTTCCCGATCCGCCAGCAGTGCCGGGACCGAGCGCAGGCGAAAGGTCGTGCCGCCGAACGGTTCCAGATCAAAGCCGAGGGCGCGCAGCACATCCAGATTTTCTTCGAGCAGGCGGGCCGAGGTGGGCGGCAGTTCAACCGTCGTGGTATGCAGGGTTTGCTGGGCGACAGGCTCCAGCGCGGCCTGCTGCGCCATAAACTGCTCGTACAAAATGCGCTCATGGGCGGCATGCTGGTCGATCAGATAGAGGCCCGCCGGACCCTCGGCCACGATATACATGGCTCCCACCTGCCCCACCACGCGCAAAATCGGCAGGGTGCGCGGGCGCAGCGGACCACTCGGCCCGGCAGGGATTTCGGTGTCGTTGGTGCGCCACGTGGGGACATGCGGCGCATCAGGCGGGCGCTGCTGACCATACCGGCCTGCGTCGAGCAAGTCCAGTTCCATTTTGAGCTGTTCTTCGCCGGGGACAAACGGACGGCGGGCGGGCAGCGGGGGCATTTCGCGCGGGGCGGACCAGCCCTCACTGACATCCGCGTAGGGGTCCATCGACGGCACCGGCGATTGATCCACGACAGCGCGGCGCACCGACTTTTGTACCGCCGAAAAGACCGCATCCGGTGAACGGAACCGGACTTCGGCTTTGGTGGGATGCACATTCACATCGACTTCATCCGGCGGCATATTGATCAGCAGCACCGCCAGCGGATAACGCCCGGTGGGCATCAGCGTATGGTACGCCTGGACCACCGCATAACTGAGGCTCTGATCGACAATCGCGCGGCCATTGACAAACAGCACAATATGGCTGCGGTTCGAACGGTGGAGATTCGGCGTGGACGTAAAGCCATACACTTCAATCAGGGGCAGATCGGGGCGCGAGGGAGCCAGCGGGCTGACCTCTAACATCTCGCGGAACGTTTCCAGCCCAAAGACTTCCACCAACACATCCGCCAGATCGCCGCTGCCCGTGCTGTGGAACTGTTCGCGGCCTTCCATAATCAGCCGGAAGCGCACGGTGGGATAGGCCATCGCGTAATTGGAAACCAACTGCATCATATGGCGGCGCTCGGTGCTGTCGGCCTTGAGAAATTTGAGGCGCGCGGGCGTGTTAAAAAACAGGTTTTCGACGCTCAGCGCCGTACCAACCGGCGCGCCCAGTGGCCGCGAAAAACGGACCTCCCCACCCTCGACCTGCACCGTGATGCCCATCGATTCCTCACGGCAGCGGGTCGCCAGCGTGGTCCGACTGACAGCGGCAATACTGGCGAGCGCTTCGCCGCGAAAGCCTAATGTTTCGATGCGATTCAAATCCTCGACAGTACGTAACTTGCTGGTCGCATGCCGCGCAAAGGCTAAAGCCGCCTCGTCCGCCAGAATACCGTCGCCATTATCGCTGACCCGGATCAGGCGTTTGCCGCCATCCTCAATCTCAACGGTGATCGACGTGGCCCCCGCATCAAGCGCATTTTCCATCAATTCCTTGACCACCGACGCCGGGCGCTCAATCACCTCACCCGCTGCGATCTGCGCGGCGACGGTTTCCGCTAAAACCCGTATGGACATACTCGACCCTCTCTCCCTGTTTTACGGGCAGATTTTACCGCATTTAAGAGGAGGCAGACTGCGCCAAAAACTCCATAATCGCGTTTTGAGCGTGCAGCAGATATTCTTTGGCGGCATAGTCCTGGCACTTGTCGGAAGCCAGCGCCTCCGCCGAGACTTCCTGACCGCGTGTGACAGGTGGGCACGGCAGAAAGAAGCCCTTTGTACTGATCCGGTCCACGATCTCCCCGGTGATCTGGTAGGGCAAAAACTGCCGTTTCAGTCCTTCAGCGGGCCAACAGTCGGTATAGATGAGATCGGTCTGTTTGGAAATGGCGCTGTGCAGGTCAACTGTGGTTGCGATTTCGCCCACCGCACCCGCATTGATCGTTTTCACCCGATCTTCGGGCAGCAGATAGTCAACCGGAGCAACCTGCACGACGCTGATCGGAAAACGCACGGCAGCTTCAAACCAACTCATGCACAGGTTGGTGACTTCCCCCACAAACACCACCTTCAGGTTATCAATCGAGCCGCGTACTTTTCGGATATACTGCAAATCGCCCATAATTTCGCAGGGGTGATTAAAGTTCGTCCGCGCGTTGATCGTTGGTACCGCCGCATCCTGTGCGACGGTTAGCAGATCGTCATGCTTTTTAGCGCGGATGACGAGCATGGAAAACCAGTTTTTCAGATAATGACCAACATCCTCAACCGGTTCCTGCACGCCTAATTCGCCAGGGATAAACGCGACATCCGCGCCCATCGCCCGCGCGCCGATTTCAAACGCCACGCGGTTACGGAAGCCATTCCCCCAAAACCACAGGGCGATCCGCTGGTGGCGGAGCGAGTCGGGCATGCGGTTGGCGTGCCAGAGATCATGCAGTTGATCGGCGCGATCCAGAATGGATGTCAGTTCGTCGGTGGTAAAATCGGTAATTTCGATAAAGTTTCTCATA
>CAYYNB010000001.1:0-94280 GCA_964472565.1 uncultured Anaerolineaceae bacterium | reverse complement strand
TAAGCGAGTCAATCGGCTGAACTGCTGGCACTGTCGCCCGCAATCAGATTGCTGCCCGCGAGCGGGATCGACAGGAAAAATGTGCAGCCCTGGCCTTCGTCGCTCTGAACCCAGGCATCCCCGCCGTGCCGCTGTGCCACATTTTTGACAATAAACAGGCCCAGCCCGCTGCCTTTGACGCGCTTCCATTCCTTGCGGTGAACGCGCACATTACGCTGGAAAAGTTTTTTCTGGTTTTCAGGGCTGATACCGTAGCCGTTATCCTGGACGCTGAACAGGAGTTGATCATCTTCCAGGTGGGCATCCACATGCACCTTGCCGCCTTCGGGCGTATATTTGACCGCGTTTTCGGCCAGATTGGTGAAAGCGCTGGACAGCATGGCCCGGTCCACGTTGAGAATGGGAATATTGGGCGCAATCGAGGACGTGAGTTCGATCTCTTTTTTAGCGGCTGGTTCGCTGAGACTGGCGATCATTTTTTGCAGCACTTCAACCACATCTGTCGGTTCGCGCAGCAGTTGATAGGTCCCCGCGACGGGGTCCAGCTTGCCCGCTTCGAGAATCTTCTCGACCATATCCGACATCTGGACAACACCCACCGCGATCTTCTCGACAAATTCCGTCTGGCGATCATTCAGTTCGCCGATCATGCCCAGCATGTCGAGATAGCCTTTCATAAAGGTCAGCGGCGAGCGCATGTCGTGGGACACCGTGCTCAAAAATTCAGACATATTATCGTTCAGGCGCTTGAAATGGGTAATATCGCGCAGCACCAGCACCGACCCCACTGTCTCATCACGTTCGGTGCGCACATGAGAAATGCTGGGCGAATAGGTGCGGCTGTTAATGCTAAGTTCGATCCGGCGCTGCTCGTCAGGATCGTGCGTCTCGCTGAAAAGACTGAGTAAATCGGGGACAGCGGCAATTTTCGCCAGCGGTTCACCCATAGCGCTCTCTTCAGACACGCCGAACGTCTCCTGGGCGGCAGGATTGATGAGTTGTAAACACAACTCGTGATCCACGACCAAAACCGGATCGGGCGTGCTGGCAAGAATCGCGGCCAGCCATTCGCGCCGCCGCCGGGCCGCCTCAAAGGAGCGGGAATTCGCGACCGCAATCGCCGCCTGCCCTGCCAGAATGGACAGCAGAGTGCGTTCCGCCTCGCCGAAACGGTGCGGAGACTGGAAGCCCAGCCACAAAATACCGTGCTGGGTCTGGTGGGCGATCAGCGGAATCACCAATACCGCGTCAAGATCGGGGGGCAGAAAACCGCTGTCTCCCGTTTCGTCACGCAGAATCTCGAATTCGCCACGCTGCGAAGCGAGTTCCAACAAATGAGCGTCCAGATCGCTCATCTGGTCGGCCAGAGGACCCGTCGCATAGACCGTTCCCCGCCCGAAACCCACCAACAACAGGCGCACCACATCCGCCTTCAGCGCCCGGTTGATCCCGCCGAGAATATGCGGGAGCGTTTCGCTGAGGCCAATGCTGCCGGAGATTTGGCGCGTAACAGTCAATAAAAGCTGCTGCTGTTCAACATACTGGATGAGTTGAGTCTGCAACTCGTCAAAAGTCAAGTCAAAGCCTTCTTTCACGTTGCTCATCCCCCGCGATCTGCGTGCGGCCAGATCCTAGTTCATAGGAGCGGATTATAACACCGCCCTAGATCGCGGGCAATGTAGCCGAATAGCGCCCCACACTGTTCAATGTTACAATACCGCGCATGAGCTAGATGATCCATATACAATGGTGAATTTGCATGTCCGAAAAAATTCTGATTGTTGACGACGATCTCGATAGTCTCAAGTTAATCGGATTGATGCTCCAGCGCCAGGGCTATGAAATTGTGATTGCCAACAACGGCCAACAGGCGATCAGCAAAGCCAGCGGCGAACTCCCCCACCTGATTATTCTCGATGTGATGATGCCGGATATGGACGGCTACGAAGTCTGCCGCCGCCTGCGCCACGATCCGGCAACCCAGGCGATTCCGATTATCATGTTCACCGCCAAAACGATGGTCGATGATAAAGTGGCCGGGTTTGAAGCCGGGGCGGATGACTATCTCACCAAGCCCACCCACCCCGCCGAACTGACCTCGCGGGTGCGCGCCGTGCTGGCCCGCAGCGCATCGCAGCGCCGGCCATCCGGCGGCGATCAGGCGGTCACTATCGCGTTTTTGGGTGCAAAGGGCGGCATCGGGACCACCACGCTCGCCATGAATGTGGCCGCCGCGCTGGCGAAAAACGCGCCGACCATTCTCGCCGACTTCCGGCCCGGACAGGGCACCCTGGGCTTAGGGTTGGGCTTCAGCCGTTCGACGGGAATGGCGAATCTGCTCTCGAAACCGGGCAGCGAAATCACCGCCCGCGCGGTTGAAAATGAGCTAGCCGCACACAGCAGCGGCGTCCGGCTGTTGCTCTCATCGTCGCGCCCGAAAGAAGCGTTGATGAATGCCTCGCCCGACAGCGCCGCGATCATCGTGCGGCATCTACGGTCGCTAGCACGCCATGTCCTGCTCGACCTGGGACCGGGCATCTCGCGCATGTCTGCCCGGCTGCTGCAAGACGCTGATCATGTTTCCGTTACGGTGGAACCCAACCGCATCTCGCTGACACTGGCGCGCGATCTGCTGCAAGAACTCGAACAGGCAGGCATTGCCCGCACGAAAATGAGCATTGTGCTGATCAACCGGGCGCAGTCCAGCCTGCAAATTCCCTGGCAGGAAGCCGAGCAGATTCTCAATCATGAGATGACAGCCATCATCTCGCCTGCCCCGGAACTGGCCTTCCAGGCCGCCGAAGCCGGCCTGCCGATTCTGATGTCGCAGCCCAATTCGATTGTCGCCAGCCAGTTTGCCAAGCTGTCTGAAGAATTAAGCCGAAGCCTGACCGGGGGACGTACAGGCTAACAGCAGCAAACCGCCAGCATTTGCGTTATAGTTGGGAGTATGTCAATCGAACCGCTTGCAACGGCTGTTGATTTGCTACGCTCGGCCAACTATGTGGTGGCGCTCACGGGCGCGGGTCTGAGCACCCGCTCTGGTATTCCCGATTTCCGCAGCCCGCATTCCGGACTCTGGGAACAGTCGAATCCGGCGGATGTTGCCAGTATTTATGGATTCAAGCACCATCCAGAGCGGTTTTATTCCTGGATTCGCCCCCTTGCACATACCATACTGGACGCGCAGCCCAACGCAGCACACCGGGCGCTGGCCGCTATGGAAACAAGCGGGCGGCTGCAAAGCATTGTGACGCAGAATATTGATATGCTGCACACCCGTGCCGGGTCGCGCACGGTTTTCGAAGTTCACGGCGATCTGCGCGAAGTGATCTGCATCAACTGCTTTAAGGTGTTCCCGGCCAGACCGTATATTTTGAACTTTTTAGAAACGGATGAACTACCCCGCTGCCCCGATTGTGGGGCGGCGTTAAAACCGAATGTCATTTTGTTTGGGGAACAACTGCCCGCCCAGGCGCTGATCGCAGCGCGACGGGAAGCGCGGCGGTGTGATGTGATGCTCATTGCTGGCTCGTCACTGGAAGTGTATCCGGCGGCGGAGCTGCCGCTGATGGCGCGGCAGGGGGGCGCAGCGCTGATCATGGTCAACCTGGGGGAAACAGCGCTCGATTCGATTGCCCATGCGGTGATCCATGCGGATGTGGTTGATGTGCTGCCGCAACTGGCAAGCGCACTGGAAAGCGAGTAGGGTTGAATGTCGATGACCGAAAATACCACCATGTCGGATAACTACCATCACCTGATGGCCCGCTTTGAGCGCCTGATGGAAATCAGCCGCCAGTTGAACTCAACCCTCGACCTGGGCGCGCTGCTCAACCTGATTACTTCGGCAGCGGTTGAACTCACCGGCACCGAAGAAGCGTCGATCATGCTGCTGGACCCGTCAAGCGGTGAACTGCGCTTTGAGGCCGCCTCGAATCTGTCCGGCAGTGCGATGGCCGCGATCCCGGTCCCGCTGGAAGGCAGCCTGGCCGGGTGGGTGGTGACCCATGGGGAACCGGAACTGGTGACGGATGCGCGCGGCGATTCGCGCTGGTATGGCAATGTAGACAAAACCACGCGCTTCTACACGCGGAATCTGCTCGCCGTGCCGATGAAAGTGCAAAATAAAGTAATTGGCGTCGTCGAAGCGATCAACAAACGCGGCGATACGTCCTGGACCCAGGATGATGTGAATACCCTGATCATGCTGGCAAATCAAGCCGGAATCGCCATCCAGAATGCGCGCCTGTTCCAACAAAGCGACTTCATCGCCGAAATGGTCCACGAACTGCGCACGCCGTTAGCCGCGCTGAAAGCCTCGGCCACCCTGCTCACCCGCCCCACGCTGCCCCCAGAGCGCCGCATCGACATTATCGCCACGATTCAGGAGGAAACCGAGCGCCTGACCGAACTGACAACGGCCTTTCTGGACCTTGCGCGGTTAGAATCGGGCCGGGTGCGGCTGGAACGCGAACCGTTTAACATCCGGCATTTAGCCGAGGAATGTATCGGCGTGGTCGAACCACAGGCTGCCGAACGCCAGATTCAAAGCGTCCTGCGCGGCAGCGAAATCGCGGTACAGGCGGATCGCGGCAAGATTAAACAGGTGCTGCTCAATCTGCTGACCAACGCCATCAAATATAACCGCGAAAACGGCATGATTTACTGCGCGATCCAGCTACCCGAAGATACGCCCTTGTGCCCGCCCAACCATGCGCTGATCAGTGTGCGCGATACGGGACGCGGAATCAGCCCGGAAGATCAGCAGCATGTGTTCGAGAAATTTTACCGGGTCGCGGATACTGCCGGGTACACCACCGGGACCGGGTTAGGGTTGTCGATTGCCAAGCGTATTGTCGAAGCGCACGGCTGTGAAATGAATCTAAGCAGCATTCTGGGCGACGGCACCACCTTCTACTTCACGCTGCCGCTGGCCCACCCCCATTCGGCGCAAACCCCACCCGGCAGCGCGGGCATGACCGTTTAGGAGGTCAGCGCCTCAAACTCGGCGCGCAGCATCCCGTAGCTGTATTCGCCGCTGGGCGTGCCGTCCGGCAGGCAGACATGGGGCTGGTTTTGCCGTAGATGCCCCTCGCGAACAAAGCCGCAGCGTTCCGCTACCCGGTAGCTGCGCGTGTTGGTATCGTTGCAGCCCAGGCGAACCCGCTGCGCCTGCAAGTGATGAAAAGCGAAACCCAGCGCCGCGCGCACAGCCTCGGTCACAAACCCCTGCCCTTCATGCCGGACGTCTACAAAATAGCCGATCTCAAATTCGGGCAGTTCCCAATTCACCACGCCGACATAAATCTGAGCCACAAACACAGCCGGATCGGATCGTTTCCAGGCCCCCAGGAAAAAAGCGCTCCGGCTGACCCAGGCCGCCGCGAATTCGCGCACCAGGATTTCGGCCTCTTCGACGGTGTTGATATTCAACGCCGGATTGCCTGCTTCAAACGGCAGCAGATGCGTTTTGTTGTGCAGACACACATCATGATAAACCGGGCCATCCCCGGCCTGATAGGGGCGCAGAATCAGCCGCTCCGTGCCAAGCTGCGCGGGGAGGTCCAACAGCATTTTATGCATGAAATAAATCCTATTCGTTAGCGAGCAGCACTTTCAAAGCACCCGGACGGGCGGCCTGCTGAAAAGCCTCCACCGCCTGATCGAGTGGATAACAGGCATCAATCAGCGGCTCAACATCCACCAACCGCTGATCCAGCAGGCGCAGCGCGGCATCAAACGACCCGCAGCGGCTACCCACCACGCGAATCTCGGACACCACAAGCTGCGTGAGGTTGGCAGTTGGCATATCCGCGTAAGAACTTTTGAGCAGAATCGCCCCGCGTGGACGCACGAGATTCAGCGCATCGGCAAAACCTTCGGCGGTCCCGGTGCAGTCCACCACGACATCCGCCAAACCATCGGGCACCTCGGATCGCGCGGCGGCGCGCATCCCCCACCCCGCTAACAGATCGGCGGGGCGCTGCTGGCGAACGATCACCGTCAGATCGGCCCCGGTCAGGCGCAAAACCTGCGCGATGAGCAGCCCCAGTTTGCCCGCACCGAGCAGGATCACCCGATCCGCTGGATGAACGCCGAACGTCTCCAAAACCTGACAGGCCGCAGCCAGCGGTTCGGTGAACACCGCCTGCTGATCCGTGACCGAAGCAGGCACACGGTGCAAATTCTGAACAGGCAAGCGGAAATACTCGGCAAACGCGCCGTCATACTGTGCCATGCCTAATGTCCGGCGGTGGCGGCAGTGGCTGGGCAGTCCGCGCTGGCACAGATCGCAGGAGCCGCACGCAATATTGATTTCGCCCACAACCCGCTGCCCGATCCAATCGTCCGGGCCTTCGATCACGTCGCCCACAAATTCATGCCCCAGCGTGCCGGAAAAATTCTTATAGCCGCGCATCAACTCTAAATCGGTGTTACAGATCCCGCCCAGGCGCAGCCGGATCAGGGCGTCGTCTGCATCGCACACCGGGCGCGGTATATCCGCCAGCGAAAGGGTTCCGTTATAAACAACTGCGCGCACAACCCATTTCCTTTTCTAAAACAAACGTCGCCCTAGTTTACTGCGTAGAACGTATCTTGTCATTTCACTGGGGCTTCCTTATAATCCGCCATCGTGATTTTATCCCCTGGGAGGACAACTGATGATCAAGCGCTGTGTGGTGTTGCTGTGGATACTCCTGCTGCTGGCCGCGTGCGGCGATGACAACAAAACGGCCCTGAAATTTAATAACCAGACGGAATGCGGGCGAGCCACCATTGCCCTGACGAATAAAGACACGGGCAATATCAAAGAATATCATGTGGACCAGGGAAAAACGTTAGAAGTCGAGCTTGAGCCGGGCGTGGCTTACAACTACGTCGTGACCTATGCCGGGCCAGGACAGGCCGGGCTGACCTGCGATACAAAAGAAGTGGAAACCAGCCTCGTCGCCGGAGAAACGATCAACGTCCGGCTGGAGAGCGTGCGCGATCCCGCCCTGCCAACTGAAACCCCGGTGAGCACGGAAACGAGCGAGTAAGCCTCAAACAAAAAATGGGACGGGCTGTATAAGTCCGTCCCGCTGTTTTTATTTACGATGACCAGCCCAACCACGTGAAACGCTGCTGCGGTGTCGCGGCCCCGCTCGGATAAAACAGCCCGTCCTCGCCAATCCATCCCACCGTCACCTGCCACGCAAAAGTGAGCGCCTGCCCATTGTCGGGTAGATAATCGAGGGGAATATCGTAGGAAAGCTGGCGCGTCGTCGTGCTGAACTGCTGCCCCGTCGTCTCGTCGATCACCAGCACCATGTAATATTCATCTGCCGCCAGCACCCCGGACGTGAGCCACGCCAGGCGCACCTGCCCCGCGACGGTTGCACCATCCGGCGGGAAGACGACGCGCGGCGCGGGATGCGTCGGGGTGGCGGTGGGCGGCTCGCTGCCCGTGAAGGTCGGCGTATAGGTGGGTGTGGGCGGCGGCGCGGGGATGTTGATCGTCTGCCCAATCGACAGCACCGGCGGATTCGGACAGCAGCAGTTCGGCTGCTCAAAGGTACACCCGCTGCAATTGATGCCGTTGGGAAGCGGGTTAATTTCGCAAATCTGGCGCATGGACGAATCGGCCATAATCGCAATACTTGCCAGCGTATCACCATCCTGCACCACATACGGCTGGAGCGAATACGACGGTCCAGCCGCCATCGTCACCATCGGCGGCGCGCTGGTCGCCACTACCGTTTGCGTCATATCCAGGCCGGGCGGCGTGGCGGTGGCAGTCGGGCGCGGCACCAGGATCGTCTCGCCCAACGGCAGCGCGCGGCAGCTAATCCCGTTCAGGCGTTCGATTTCGGCAATCACGCCCAGGTCCACATGCCCGTATTCCATCGCAATCGGAATGCATTCTTCGCCCGCCTGGACCACATGCTCATACGGGCCGGGCGTCCCGGTAGCCGTCGGCGTTTCGGTGGGCGGCGAGTCGGTGGGACTCACCGTTGGCGTGATAGTCGGCGGCACGGTGCGCGACGGCGTTACCGTCGGCCCGCCCGGAGTCTGCGTGGGAACCGCCACAATTTCAATCGTCGGCAGAGGTGTGGGGGCGGCGTCGGTGGGTGACGGTGAGGGGGCCGGCGTCGGGTTGTCCGGCGTATCTTTTTTCTCGCCGCAGGCCACCAGCAGCAAAGCCATACAGATCATCAACCCCAATAAACGTCGATTCATTGCTGTTCCTCTCACAAAAAATGATACGCCCCCCATGCTGATCGGTTTAACGGCTCTCCCAGAAAAAACGTCGCGGCTGCGTGAGATGTTCTTCCGTAAGGACCGCGTATTGTGCGTCTAAGGTCACAATCGAAATCGTCCACTCGAATTCGTGCGAACGCCGTCCATCGGCGGGCTGCCAGCCGCCGGGAAGACTATAGGATTGCTCCCGCACGGGCGCGGTATAGACCTCGCTGGTACGTAGATCGCGCACGCGCACATAGTACCATTCGTTATCGCGCAGCGTCCCCGTGCCGCCCCAGCGCAGCACCACCATTTGATCGCCGGAAAAACTCGCCCCGTCGGCAGGCGAGATCAAAAAGGGTGCGTTGAAAGTGGCCGTAGCGGTGGGAGTCGGTGTCAGTGTGCCCACCGGCGTGGGTGTCGCCGTCGGCGGGGCCAGCGTAACCGGCACCCGGATTTGCTGCCCAATATAGATCGTCACGGAGCAGTTCGGCCCGCCGTAATCGTAACCCGCGTCACACTGGTAAAATTGAATTTCCTTGTTGATCTTCGACAGCGTATCTACCGTCGTACCGTAATATTGGGCGATCCCCATAATATCTTCGCCCTCTGTCACCGTATGCCACGCCATGCCGGGCCGCAGCGTCGGTTCTGCATTCTGATACGTCGCCAGCATATCCGGCGTCCCGAACTCGTTCATGGCAGGTTGATCGGTTGCCGCCGGAGCGTTCGCTTCGCCCCCGTCGCTGCCGATTTCGGTTTCAGGCGTGGCGGTTTCTCCGCCGGGTGTAGGCGTAGGCCAGGGAATCTCCAACGTCTGGCCTTCGCGCAGTTGGGCGGCATCGGTCATATTGTTCAATTCGAGAATGACATCCACCACCGCCATATCTTTGTGGCCGCACGACATCGCCATCCCCAACACCGTATCCCCGGCGGCAGCCGTGCGCATACACGGTCCTTCCGTCGGAGACGGGGTCAGAGTCGGCGGCGCGGGGGTTACGGTGGCAAACGGCAGCGCGGTGCGCGTCGGCGCAACAATCAACGATCCGTTCGGCGTGTTGGTCACGAACGCGGGGGCCGCTCCATCCGGCGTGTTCGCTGGCGCGAGCGAGGGTTGAATGGTATCCGTTGGCACAAATTGAGCCTGGCTGGACGGTTCCCCATCATCAGCGCCGCCGCGCCCCAGCACGATCCCAATGCCGATCCCCATCACCAGGGCCAGCACAATCCCAACCACCAGCAGCCAGCGCCACATCCGCCCGGCCAGTTCGCCCGCGTACAGATCGTCATCCCCCTGCGACGGATCGTAGGTGAGCCTGGAACCAAAGCGGGCCTTGCCATTCGCCGGTGTCGCGACAACCGGCGTTGGTTTGCCGGTGAGCCGCGCCCCGCACAGCGCACAGGTTTTAGACGACAGCGGCTGGACCGAACCGCAGATCGGACATTGTTGGGATGGTTTGACATTTGCCATGAATCAGCGCTCAACTCACTTTTTGATCACACCAACCGGTGCGTCACGCAGCGAATTATAACAGGATCAGGCGACTTGACCAGCCGCGAGACGGATGCTCATCAAACCCTCACCTTTTTTTCGTCCGATTTTGTGTTAACATTCATCCGATATTTTGCGCGAATAGAAAGGCCAGCACCGATGCGCATTGTTACGAACGAAGCGCACATCCAACGCAACCGTAAGATCACCAATATTATGACCATTACCAGCCTGGGAGCATTAGGGCTGGGGTTCTTTTATTCTTTCACCGCACCCGCCGCCATGTCGTCGGTGTTTTGTCTCGCCCTGCCCTTCCTGATGCTGCTCACCCTGACCTCGACCCGCATGACCAACAACTGGGTCCGTGAGCCGCGCCCGGAAAAAGTCCTGAATGAAGCGCTCAAGGGCCTGGGACAAAAATACACGCTCTACCACTATCTGCTCCCCGCCCAGCATGTGCTGGTGGGGCCAGAAGGCGTGTTTGTGCTGTATACGGCCTGGCAGAACCGGGTCTACCGCGTCAAGGGCACCAAATGGTCCGGCGAAAAAGGCCTCTTCACCCGCCTGGGCGGTTGGCTGCGCCAGGACTTACTCGGCAACCCCTTTTACCCGGCACAGTTTAACGCGGAAAAGGTGCAGAAGATCCTCAAAAAGATCGCCCCCGATTCCGGCGTCGAAGTCCAGCCGGTGATCGTATTCATCCATCCCCAGGGCAACTTTGAAGCCGAAGACCCGGCCTTCCCGGTCGTCTACGCCGATTCGAAGAAAAAGCCGTCCCTGAAAGGGTATCTGCGCGAACTGAAAGCCGAAAAACGCGCCACCCTGAGCGCCGAGCAGTTGGACGAGATCGACATCCTGTATGGCCTCGTCACCCGTGAGGAACTCGCCGCCGAAGGGTATGTCGAGCCGGACATTGACGAAGAATCCGACGAAACCAGCGACGATGTGACCACCGCCAAAAGCAAAACCGAACCCGGCACCTTTTATCTGTTCCAGGCGGGGCAGCTCTATAACATGGGCATGACGCGCTTCTCCATCGACGAGCGCCAGGCAGAACTGGAAGCCCAGACCTCGCAGCCGCTCACCCTGGTCTATGCGGTTGAAGTGGACGATCCCGAAGGCATGGTCCAGCGCTATCACAAGAAGTTTGACCGCAAGCGCCAAAAAGGGGAATGGTTCGGGCTGAGCAAAAAAGACGTGACCAGCATCACGGGCTATCGCGGCCCGCAGGAAACCGCAGCAGCGGAAACTGAACCCGAAGAAGCATGAGTCGCACCCGCGCCCTGTGGCTGTTAGCGAGTCTGGTAGGACTCGCTTTTGTGCTGCGTATCTACCGCCTGGACACCGTATCGCTGCGCGGCGATGAAGCCTTTGCGGTGCGCTACTGGGCGGACGATCCGGCGCAGGTGCTGCGCGATCTGGCGAAGTGGGAACCGCACCCACTCGGCACCTTTTTCAGCTTTTGGGCGTGGAAGAGTCTCGCGGGCGACTCCGAATTTGCCATGCGTTATTATCCCCTGCTCGGCAACCTGATCGGAGTCGCAGCAGTGGCCGCGCTCGGCAGGCGGTTATTTCATCATTGGGCGGTGGGCCTGCTGGCCGCGCTGCTGTGGGCCATCAACCCCTTTTTGATCTGGCATGCCCAGGACGTGCGCAATTACGCGATCTGGGCCGGGATCAGCCCGTTGGCGCTGTGGTTGTTCCTCCGCGCCGCACAGCACAACCGCCCGCGTGATTGGCTGCTCTATCTGCTTGTGGAAGCCGTCGCGGTTTATATCTTTTTCCTCGAAGCGCTGCTAATCGTTGTGCAGGGCGTCTATCTGCTGGCCGCCCACCGGGACCGCCCCACCCTGCGCCGCGCCGCGCTCACCTGGATCGCGCTGGCGGTGATCATGATTCCCTGGTTCATCCAGGTGGGTTATCTGGCCCAGTCGGATTACCAGGGCACCACCCAGGACGCCGATCCGGTCAAGCTGCTGACATGGTTCCTGCCCACACTGCTCACCGGGCGCGATTTCGCCGCCCCCTGGCAGATCATTCTCCCCCTGCTCTGGATCGGGTTGGTGCTGCGGTCCGGTGATCGGCGATCCGCCTTTTTCGCCGCCTGGATTCTGATCCCCACGCTTTTGCTGCTGATCGCCTCGACCCGCATGGCGATCTTCCACCCGCGTTATCTGGTGGCGATTGCGCCCGCGCTGCTGCTGCTGACCGCCCGCGCCCCGCTGATTCAAAAGCGATCTTTGGCCCAAATCGCGGCGCTGGCCCTGCTGCTGACTCCCCTGCCCGGCATCCCCTGGCTGATCGATTATTACCAGGGCGAATCTGCCAAATCCGCCGATTGGCGCGCGCTGGCCGCCTATCTCGACACCCGTGCCCGCCCCGGCGATCTGATATTGCAGACCGCGCCCGATCCGTCATTTGCGTATTACTACCGGGGCCATGTCGCGGAGACGAGTCTCAAATCCGGCGCAGCGATTGCGGACCAAATTGAAGCGGAAACCGCCGCCCATCACACGATCTGGCTGGTGGGCCGCTCACCGGATGCGGAATCCGCCCTGCGTGACCGGATGCAGGAGATCAGCACCCACGCCATGTCAAACTTCACGGTGATTCAATACCGCTCGCGCGACGTGTCCGGCGCTGAGATCGCGGTGAGCACGGACGCCGTTTTCAGCGCTAACGGTGTGCCGCTGGCCCGGCTGGTAGGCTATACCCTGCTCGGCCCCGATCCCTATACCCAGGCGACAACCCTCCTGCTCTATTGGGAGCCGCTGGCGAATGCGGACAACGTCAGCTACCGCGTCTTTGTGCATCTAATCCGCCCCAACACGCCGCTGAACGGCATCCCGCGCTGGAACCAGGACGATCACCCGCCCTTCGATGATCCCATCGCTACCACGCACTGGTACGACAGCGCCAGGCGCATCGAGCGCGATATTTACCATCTGCTCGACGATCCGGCGCGTATTTTAGACCCCGGCACCTATGAAATTCGGGTTGGCTTCTACGATCCGAATAACCCCTCTAAGCGGCTTCTGGTGGAAAGCAGCGATGGCGGCGGCGACACTTTTGTACTCCCCGGCGCAGCGATTACGGCCCCTTGATTCATGACTACACGAAGCAGTAACCCGCTGATTATTAACCATCCAAGTTAGTCATCGAAGTTAGCCATCGAAAGACTATACGCGCCCGAACATTCGTGCTATTCTGTATCTGGACACACTGCACAGCGCACCTTTCCAACTCAAAAATCCATTTCCCGGCACGAAAACAGCGACTTAATGCCATTAAATGCCAGATAATGCCAGAATCTTGACTTCTCGACGAGCGTTTTCCCCTCAAATGGTCCAAATTAGGGGGTCAAAGGGGGGGAGGGGGTCACAACGTGCGGAAAAAAATCGAGGCGATCCACTCAGATCGCCCCGACGGAACTTCAACCGGAAAGGCTATTTGCCTTCCATCTCTTTGAGGCGCGCTTCCCACTTATCATACATTTTCTGGTAGGTCGCTTCGGTCATTTCGCCGTTCGCCAGCTTCATATCAAGCTGATCGAGATACGCGCGGATTTCGTCCGCCGTCTTCGGCACAGCCGGTGCAGCGTTCGCGGGCGCAGCTTGTTGTCCCTGCGGATTTTGTTGATTCTGCATCATCTGCATCATCATCTGGTTCATCATCATTTGCTGCTGCTGCTGTAACGCGGCCTGCTCCGGATTCATCACCGCGCCCATCTGCTGCCCGACGCCAAACCCGACGCCCGCGCCAGCCATCGCCCCGCCGAGGCCCTGATTCGCGGCGGCAGCGTTGGCGACTTCCAGGCGGCGAATGCGTTCCCAGGTTTCAAAGTCCACATAGTTACGCAGTTCGTCGGTGGTAACTTCCTTCGCCGTGAAGGGTTTCGCCTCAAACGCCTTGATGCGCATCCCAATCGCAGCAAACTGCTCGTTGAGCTTCGCCAGCGCCGCGCCTTCAAGATCGCCCAGCAGCCGGTTGGCATCCATAATGCTCTGCGCACCCGATGACGAAATCAGCGTCGCCAGATCGCTTAACAGCATCGATTGGATGCGCTCTTTGATGTCACCCAACCGCAGAATCGGTTTCCCCACGCCGTACTGCTTCACAAAGCGTGTTGGGTCTTCCACGCCAATATCGATCACCCCATGCGTGATCAGCAGCACCACCCCGACGCCCTTACCCGGCGTCTCCAGCACAATCGGCGGATTCGTGCCCCAGGGCACCTGCGGCATGTCCTTGAGATTCACAAAATACAGATCAGCAGTGAATGGAGTTCGTCCACTCGTCGCCAGCCCAATCAGCCCGGCCAACAGCGGGATATTCCCCGTGCTGATCGTGTGCGATCCCGGTCCCAGCGCGTCTAATGCCTGGCCCTGCCGCACAAAAACCGCCACCTGACTCTCACCCACGATCACCTGCGAACCCAGGCGAAAATCACCACTTCCGCCCTGTGGTTCGCGGTAAACGAGTTCATCATCCATCACATTGGTATGGTCAACAACATCAATAATACGTGGCATCCTGGCTTCTCCTATTCAATACCTTGTAGCACACTGTCGCGCATGTGGTAGGCTTCATTGGCTTCAATCGTCAGGGCATCCAACGTGCTCAGCGCTTCGTTGACGCCTTCACCTTTCCCAGCAGCCTCATTCAGCGCATCGAGTAGTTCTTTAAATTTGTCGGCATAATCAACCAGTGCGGCGTCGAAAGCATAAATCACTTCCAGGTCTTCGGACGTCACTTTGCCTGCATCGTAAAATCCGCTGTAACCCGGCGTATCGGTCGCAATGCGATCAATAAAGGTTTGAAATTTGGTTTTTGTGCTGCGTGTCTTGCTCATATAGGACAGGCCGCCTGCCCCATCCAGCAGCGTTTTTTCAATTTGAGGCAGTCGATTGAGTTGGATTTTTAATTGACCGGCGACATATTCCCGGATCATCCGATCTGCCTGCCGCCGCGCCGATAGTTCCGCATACCCGCGAAAACCGGGCAGTTTGGCTAACAGTTTTTCCTTACCGCCACGCTCGCGCACAATCCGGCTGTAAAGATCGTTCATTCGTCTGCTCCTCTGGGGATTATTGAAACCTGTTGTTAAGCATACATCAGAGCCGGAGGTGATACAAACCTCAAAATTTGGGGATCGCGGTATAATCAGCAAGCGGCAAAAGGAGAACGATATGGGAGCTAAAGATCAGGGTGCCGACGCCACCAGCGGGCGCTGGCTGACCATCAACCGTTCGCTGTGTTTTATCACCTACGAAGATGATGTGCTGCTGCTCAAACGCGGCCAGCATAAGCGTATTTTTCCGGGGCGCTACAACGGCGTCGGCGGGCATATCGAACAGGATGAAGACCCACTCACCGGAGCCATCCGCGAGATGCAGGAAGAAACGGGCCTCGACGTGCATCATGTGCATTTCTGCGGCGCGATCCATGTTGATGCAGGCGAAAGCACGGGAATCATGGTGTTTGTCTTCCGCGCCGAAGCCGCCTCGCGTGATTTTATCGACTCCGACGAAGGTAAACTGGAATGGGTCTCGCGTGATGCGATTGAAGACCTGCCGCTGGTCGAAGATTTGCCCGTGCTGATTCCGCATATCTTCGAAAACCTGGATGCACCGCCGTTTTTTGCCCATTCGAGTTACGATGAATACGACGAACAGATTTTGTTGTTTGCGATGTCCCGATGAAGTCTAAACGAATGATCCCTTACTTAAAATGGTTCATCCTGCTGGTGCTGCTGGCAGGCTTTTCGACTCCGACACCGTCTGCGGCGGCGCAGCCCGCGACAGTGCGGCTCTACGACTCGCTGGATTTGCAGGTCGATCTATCCGCCGATGTGGAGAATCCTTACGATCCCAATCAAGTCGATCTGGTGGGCATTTTCACCGCGCCGGACGGCGCAACAGTCACCATGCCCGGCTTTTTGATGCAGCCCTACGAGCAGACCTGCACCGCGGACTGCGCCCACGAAGAACTCACGCCGAGCGGTTCCGGTGAATGGCATGTGCGTTTTACGCCAGATCAGGTTGGTGACTGGCAGTATACCATCGAGGCGCGTGTGGAAAATGCCACGCAGACGCTTGAGGAAGGCTCATTTACCGTTGTGAAGTCCGATAAGCCCGGTTTCGTGCGCATGAGCGCCAATCCGCGTTATTTCGCCTTCGACAGCGGCCAGCCCTACTTCCCCATCGGTGAGAATCTGGCCTGGGCGCTGGACAATCAGGGCGGCATTTTTGCCTATGAACGCTGGCTGGACCGGCTGAACGCTGCCGGAGCGAACTATGCCCGTCTCAACATCGACGTGCCCTGGTTTATCGGGCTGGATTGGCCCGGACCAGTGGGCAATTATGACGGCGCGCAGGTCGCCGCCTGGCGCTTGGATACCATTCTGGAGATGGCCGAAGCGCGCGGCATTTATTTACAGTTGGTCCTCATCTGGCACCAGGGTTATGCCGAAAATCCGGGCGATGCTGAACTCACCACCAGTTGGGCCGAGAATCCTTATAACAGTGCCAACGGTGGCCCGCTCAATGGGCCATCGGCGATCTTCTTTGATGCCACTGCCCGCAAACTGCTGCACCAGCGGCTGCGCTACATCGTGGCCCGTTGGGGCTACAGCCCGCAAATTTTCGCATGGGATGTCGTCGATGAAATCGATATGCTGACCGGCTACACCCCCGCGCGGTCTGATCCCTGGCTGGTCGATCTGGTCGATTATCTGCGCCAGATTGACCCCTACCGGCATCTTGTGACGGCGGGAACACGCGAAACGACCATCCCCCTTTGGGATGCCGCCGCGCTCGATTTTGCGCAGTTCAGTTTCTATCAGAGTGATCCCGTCGCGGGCGCGCTGAACACGCTGGGTGATGTGGCCGCGCGTGCCAATCGTCCGGTGCTGCTCACCGCCTTTTCGCTCGACCTCAGCGCCGCCCCCACCGACGCCGATCCCGAAGGGTTACACGTCCGTGACATGCTGTGGGCAGCAGCGCTGTCGGGTTCAGCCGGTGGCGCGATGCCCTGGTGGTGGGATAGTTACATCGACCAGCAGAATCTCTATGCTCTGTTCACCCCACTGGCCCAGTTTGCACAAACAGTTCCCTGGACCGCGCCGAATTTGCAGCCGGTTGAAGCGGCGCTGGTTGCCCCGGATGCCTCCGTCTATACGGCGCTGCGTGTCGATAATTTTAATCGTGAACTGGCGGCAGTCTCACCCTCCGATACGATTTACCGCCTGACCGCCGACGGTCCCGTTCCAGCCATTAACCGGATGTCCAGCTACCTCTACGGGGCCTCGCAGCCGGAACGCAGCCGCCCGCAGACCTTCCAGATCACGCCGCCCGTTGATACGGAACTGCGCATCGGCATTCGGGATGTCGCGCCGGATGCGCCCGCTCAATTAGTGGTGTCAGTGGATGGTAACAACGCACTGCAACTCGATCTCAGCCCGGCCAGCACCAATCTGTTGGTGACACTGCCGCTCAGTGCCGGAACCCATACAGTCATTGTGGATAATGTCGGCCAGGGTTGGCTGCAACTGGATTATCTGGAAGTCGCCCACTACCACAGCCCACTGCGCGCCGTCACGCTGGCCGATCGCAGCCTGGGCACAGCCTTCGCCTGGATTCAGTATCGCGCGGCGTCCCCACTGCCCTACCAACTCTGGCTGTTTCATATGCCCGCGGGAACATATCGGGTGGCATATTGGGATCCGATCACCGGCTTTGTGATAGGCGATGAATCAATTAGCGTCGAAGACAACACCCTGCGGCTGAACCTACCCGCGTTTGACGCGCAGCTTGCCGTACAGATCACCCGCATCGCAGGGCCAGACGAGCCGTTACCTGAAGCCCCAGTGACCCGCACCCCACAAGTCAGCCTGACGCCAACACCAACATTTACCGCCACCGCGACGATTACCCCGACGCCGAGTTTCACACCATCACCGACGCAAAGTGCGACCCCGACGCCCACCCCAACCGTCACGCGAACGCCCACATCAACCCAAATACCGGAACCAACACCCTCGCCCACGCGCACCCGCCAGCCGGTTGAGCCAGCGGACGACACCGGCTAACGAAACAAAAAACGCCCGATCAGTTGACCGGGCGTTTTTTCAGGACGAAAAACTACTTCGCCGCATCAGCCAAACCCAGATAAACCGGGCGCGGATTGCCCGCCGGATCGAGCAGGCTCCAGAAGCACTGAACATCCGTCATCCCGACCACTTCACACAGGTTCAAATTCCAGACGAACATCGGGCCAACATAGCCCAATTCGCTGCCCAACTGGAAGCCGCGAATGGTGTATTGGGTCTGTTCGTCCAGGCTGGTGAAGGTCACAAATGAATAGTCTGCCGAAGGATCAACCGGGAAGCCTTCGCTGGAACCCCACCCAAACTCCGTCGGCCAGATATACGTGCTGCTGTCGCCGCTTTGCATCATAATCTGGCGGTAATCGGCGAGCGTCTGCTTAAAGAAGAAACTGGGGTGTTCGTCCCAACCGGACACCTGCGGGCGGTTGTTGCGGCAGCACTCGCTGTCGGGCGGATTCGCCCAGCCGTAGGGATGCGCGCCAATGGCGTCCGAGTAATCGGCCACGCCCGCCGCATACATTTGTGTCAGGAATACACGGTCATCAATCGCGTTGACGCCATCGTTCGTCCCGGTTGGAGATAATCCAGCGGTGACGACAATCGCAGCGGGATCGGCAGCTTTAACGGCGGCATAAGCCAGCCGCAGCAGTTCGATATAACTTGCCGCGCTGATACCGCGTGGCGTATTCCATTCACGGCGCAGGTTCGGCTCGTTCCAGATTTCGTAGGCATCAACCACGCCGGCATAACGCGCCGCCAACTGCCCCATAAACTGAGCATAGGTGTTGTAATCGGTGGGTGGCCCTTTTTCCTCAACCGAGTCACGCGCCCAACCCGGAGCCGATGACACAGTGAGCAAAATGCTCGCGCCGGATGCGTCCAGCGCATCCACCATTTCATCAACCGGATCCCAGTTGATGCTGCCCGCGCTGGGTTCGTACAGCGACCAGTCAATATTCTGCTTGATCCATGTCACGCCCAGGTCAGTCGCCGCCCCGGTGACTGCCGTCATGTCCTGGTTAGGCAGATAAACCACCACGCCATACGCAAAACCGACATTCATTGCCGTGCTGACAACGGGTCCGACAGCCGCAGGCCCAGCGGTGGGCATCGGTGTGCTGACAGGGCCAGTGGTCGCCGCCGATGTAGGCGCGGGCGTCGTGCCAGGGGCAGCCGTTGGAGCCGGGGTCGCAGGCAGGCCAGAAACAGGCGTCACGCCAGCCGGAATACGAATCCGCTGACCGACATAGATCATGTTGGGATTCGATATGCCGTTATAGGCCGCCAACACCTGGGGCTGCAAGTTGTAGCGCAGACCAATGCGGAACAGATTATCGCCCACCTGAACCACGTAAACCGTCTCGCCAGTGGTCGGCGCGGTGGTTGCCGTTGCAGCAGGGGTAACGGGCGTAGTCGTTGCCATCGCCGTTCCGGTCGCCGCAGCCGTTCCAGTGACAGCGACAGTGCCGGTTGGCTGTGGGGTTCCACTGCCTGTCGGCGCGGGAGTCTGAGTGGCGGGTTGAGTGCCGGTTGTTGGAATGATCAAAACTTGCCCAACATAAATCAGACTGGCGTTGGTGATATTATTGGCTTGCGCAATAGCAGTTACAGTTGTGTTGTATTGAAGTGAAATACGGTATAAGTTTTCGCCGGGCTGGACCGTATGGGTGGTCTGCCCCCCTTGTGCCCGGACAATGGCAGGAGCCGCAAACAGCACAGCTACCACCAGAATAACCCCAATCAATCGTCGCAGCATGTTCAATGCCTCCTCGCGCGGATGCTTTTAACTCTGACTCATAATAGCCCAATTCCTCTAAGAACGCTATTCACACGAATGTACCAAATAATGTGCAAACAGCCACATCTCAGCCTGGCTTCAGAATCTGTGTAGGAGCCGTTAGAAGATCGTATGTATTTACGGGAGAAACGTCAGAAGAAGCCAATTCCTCAGTACAATAAACTTAGACATACTGAGTCTCATTCTTACGGGAGTCATCCATGAAAAAAAGATGGTTGGTCTTCTTGCTACTTACCGTCATCGTGTTAACCACTGTGATGCAGAGCGTCCCGACTGCCCGCGCGGGCGTCTGGGGACCGGTTGAACTGATCAACCCGACCTGCTCCGGCGTCACCGTCCGGTTTTACTATGATGGCTTGGAAAGTCGCGATCTCTACATTCCAGGTCAAGAGCCAGATCGTTTCCGCATCCAGGTCTGGCGGCGCAGTTGTCATCCTGGTGTCCCTTGTGAGTCCATGCTGGTTGAAGGCTGGCAGTCGGTCCCCACCGCGTTCAATACAATCACCATCCCCGTCACATGGCCGACACAGGCCAATGGATCAGGCATTGAAATCATTGTTGGACAGATCAACGTCAATAATAATCCCGATACCATCGTGGATCGGGATTATGCCGGGGTGCAGTTGAGCACATTTTTCACCTGCGCCGGAGGCACAACCCCCACCACCACCACGACCACCACATCCGCGCTCTCGTTCAACTGTACCGGGACAGGCGTGGCGGTCATGGCCGGCGGGGTCATGCAGCTCCAGGCCGCCTTCGCGCAAATTGCGGGGCCGCTGGCGCTGGCCGGGACAACCGGGCAAAACCAGCCGATTGCCTACGGAAACGGGGTGAGCCTGTGGGCGCTCAAGTCGAACGAACTGCAAGCCCACTTCGACAGCAATCCCGATCAAACCAAAGTGGTGGTTAAGTCAACAGTCTGTGGTCCCATTGTGCTGCAACCGAACGCCTACCCGACCACCGTTTCAAGCTATGCGCCACAGGCAGCCTATACCGGAAGCGGAACGGTTCACATCGTCACGCCCGGCGAAAATCTATTCCGCATCTCGCTGAAATATGGACGCACGATGGCGGCGATTGCGGCAGCCAATGGCATCACAAACTATGCCCTGATTTATGCCGGACAGCGCTTGATCATCCCCTAAAAACGTTCGAATTGGGCGGGTTTCAAAAAAAGCCCGCCCCACTATCCCCTCAAACGTGGTACAATTTCCCGCATGCCATAAGGCAAACACACATTATTCAGGAGGTCTGGTCGCATGGCCGTTATTAAGCCATTTCGGGCAATTCGGTATAACCCTGAACGATTTGACAATATGCAGGTAGTGGTCAGCCAACCCTACGATAAAATTAGTGGGGATTTGCAGCAAAAATATTACGATTTAAGCCCCTATAACATTGTGCGCATCATCCTGGGCAAAGCCGAAGCAGGCGATCAACCGCTCCCCGGCAGCCCCAATAGTTACACCCGCGCACGCGATTATTACCAGCAATGGACAACTGAAAAAGTTTTTATGCGAGAAGAGGCCCCCGCCTTTTATGCCTACGAGCAGACTTTTAATGTCGATGGGCAGCCATACAGCCGCCTGGGATTGATCTCGGCGGTAGAACTGGTGGACTTCGACGAAGGCACTATCCTGCCGCACGAACACACCCACAGCGGGCCGAAAGAAGATCGGCTGCGCCTGTTGAGCACCATTCAGGCCAACACCGAGCAAATCTTCATTCTGTATCCCGACGCGGAAAACAAGATCAACAGCCTGATCCATCAGGCGATTGGAAACCGCGCCCCTGACATCGATATTGTGGAAATTTTCGAGAACGATGTCCGGCAGCGTGTCTGGGTGATCAGTGATCCGGCTGTCGTCCAGGCGATTGAAGCGGAAATGGCTCCCAAACGCGGCCTGATCATCGCCGATGGGCATCATCGCTACTCCACCGGGCTGAACTACCGCAACAGCCAGCGCCAGGCCTACCCGGATGCTCCGGCTAATGCCGCGTTCAACTTCGTCCAGGCTACACTGGTCAGCATGGACGATCCAGGGCTGGTGATCCTGCCGACGCACCGCGAAATCTGCAATTTTGACGCCACCTCCCCCGCCGTGATCCTCGAACGGGCAAAGGAATATTTCAATAGCACTCCGGTAGCCGATCTCAAAACGACACTGCATACCATCAACACCCACCCCAAAGGCCACGCGTTCGGTTTTTACGGTGGACCAGCTACCGGATTCCAGATATTGACGTTAAAAGACGAAAACATTGCTTACCGCTTGATCAGTGAAGATCACTCGCCGGATTGGAAAACGCTGTCGGTCAGCATTTTACACAAAATTCTGCTGGACCAGATCGCCGGAGTGCCCGCGCATGGGATCGAAGAGAAAACTATGATCCGCTACCACCGCGATCCACAGGAGCCAGTAGACAATATCAATCGCGGTGAAGGGAACTTCGTCTTTTTCCTCAGCGCGACCCGCATGGCCCAGATCAAAGCGGTAGCCGGGCACGACGAAAAGATGCCGCAGAAAAGCACCGACTTTTATCCGAAGGTAATTTCCGGCATTTCAATGCTTCCGCTCAGTCCAGACGAGCGGCTGTAACATAAGTACTCCTCCTCGGCTCACACGAGGAGGAGTTTTCTAATCAGGACGACGATCATGCCAACTGCCGAGCAAGTTCTCAGCCAGGCCACGCTATATACGGACGACAAATTGTACCGTTTGATCCACCTGCCCCCGCGAGCTATCACTGCCGCTGCGGGCGTTTTGGCCGAAGTCGGCACCGCCTTCAGTACATTGGTGGTGGATAAAGACGAAGTGACGCTGCTGCTGCCTGAAGACGATTGGGGCTTTTTCGCCAACCGTCTGCCGGATCACCGCGCGGCGGGGCTGTTCCGCTTGATCACGTTTGATCTGGTGCTGGAACCCACCCTGATCGGTTTTATGGCCCTGGTGACGCGGCTGCTGGCCGACGCAGAGGTTTCTATTCTGGCGGTGAGCGCCTTTGAACGCGATCATATCCTGGTTCCGGCGGCCCAATTTGAAACAGCCTGGGAAGTACTCAAAACATCGCAAAAAGGGTTTAAATAGAAGTGCTGATCCACACCTGTTTCCCGCTGACGAGAGTCAATGCGGTTGGAAAAAAGTTAACAGCCAGTATACAATCGTCAGCTATGGACACTAATTTTTTCCTGATGAACAATGACAATCTGGTTCCGCGTGAAGAAGTGCGAATCGAGCGTGTCGAGGCCCAGGTTTATGACGACCAGCGCCGGGTAAAAGTGGCGATTCAGGTCACACCGTTCCGCGAGCGGCCCAACCTGGAGATCGTCATCCGTCAGGCAGCAGGCCAACCCGTCGCCACATCGAGCGTCATCGCCACGATGCACTTTAAGATGGAATTCAACCTGCATCTGCGGGGCATCGAAAACCCGGCGGGCGATTATACGGTGCAGGTGGTGCTGTATTATGACGAGCTAACCTCGCCGCAGGATGCGCAAGAAATCCCGCTTCACATCTAGCAGCGCGCCCAGGATTGGTTATACTACAGGGTACGACCCTACCAGACGAGGCAACAGTGACCAGAAAGAAACTTGGGAAGTACGAAATCACCGACCGCATCGGACGCGGCGGCATGGCCGAAGTATACCGGGGCTACCATGTCAGCCTGGACCGTTACGTAGCGATCAAGCTGCTCCATCCGTTTCTGGCTGATGATCCAGAATTCAAAGATCGCTTCGAAAACGAGGCCCGCAACGTCGCCAAGCTGAAACACCCTAACATTGTGCAGGTCTATGATTTCGACTTTGACCCCGAAGGCGAAAGTTATTACATGGTCATGGAGCTGATCAACGGCCCGACGCTCAAGGACAAGCTGTTCGAGCTGGCGAGCAGCGGTGAGCGTTTTTCGATTGCCGAGTCGATCCGGGTTGTCCGCGCCGCCGCCGAAGCGCTGGCCTATGCGCACCTGCGCAACATGATTCACCGCGATGTGAAGCCCGCCAACCTGATGCTGGATGAAGATGAGCGCGTGGTGCTGACCGACTTTGGTATCGCCAAAATCGTCACCGGTACCCAGTTCACCGCCAGCGGCGGCATGGTCGGCACCCCCGCGTATATGGCCCCTGAGCAGGGCCTCGGTGAAGCCGGAAATGAACGTTCAGACCTGTACTCGCTCGGCGTGATTTTGTTCCAACTGGTGACGGGACGCCTGCCCTTCGATGCCGATACGCCGCTGGGCATCATCCTGAAGCATGTCAACGAGCCGCTGCCCTCGCCCCGCTCGTTTATGCCCACGCTGTCCGAAGATATGGAAAGCATCATCTGCCGCGTGTTGGCAAAAGACCCCGAAGACCGCTATCCATCGGCGGCTGAATTTGCGAACGATCTTGCCAGTCTGGATGAGGCAGGCAACCGCCGCGCGCAAGCCGAATTGTCGGTGCGCTCTACCGGGTTATTCCCTGCGGCTGAAACCAAGCCGGACGCGCTCACCAATGAACAGCGGGCGCGCCTGCTGGGGAACACGGAGGCAACCACGTCCCTATCCGTTCCGGCCTCACTCTCGACGACGCCGGTTTTCGTACAGCAGCGTGGCGTTCCGGGGCGGCTGCGTCCGGCCTCCATTGTCGGGTTGATAGCGGCGTTGGTGTTGATTGCCTCGCTGGGACTAATTGCACTCGGCAACGACAACACCCTGTTTGCGAGCCTGACCGAGAACAATACCAATACACCGGTTGCGACCAGCATCGCCCAGGTGCCTCTCGTGACAGAAACGCAAGAGGCCACGGAAGACCCGGAGTTGCCGGTTACAGAGGAAACGTCGGTCACGCCTCCCATACCGAACACACCCGTACCGACTACACCAGCGGCGAGTGACGGGACTGACCCCGCCACGTTGACACCATCTCGCACCCCCAAACCATCCGCCACACCAACGGTCACATTCACCGCAACTTACACGCCGAGTCCCACCATCACGCACACCCCCACCCCCAACAAAACGGAGACGGCGGCTTATATTGCGTTGAGCACCCTGATGGCAGCGACCCCAACGCCGAACATGACGCAGACACTAGGAGCCTGTGATTTTGAGTTTATCGTTGTGCAGCCGACCCCCTACCCGGCTCCGCCAAACTCGCGTGACTTCACCAACCCGCGCCTGGTCCGTTCGGGTACCGATTCCTTCTCCTTTGAGATTGTGGTACAAAACACGGGTAACTGTGACTGGCCGAAAGATCTCCGGCTGCATTACAACGAGGAATTGACACTCAATCCTGACGAAACCGTTGATATGAAGGATTTAACAAACGCCTGCGAAACAGCGCCTATCGGTCTGAATTTTGCCTTGCAGGGACAGAAGAATTTCTATCTGCGCGAGCGCGTGCGCGTCACCCAGGATTCCGGTCCCATCGTCTTCACAGGGACCGCGCCCGACTTACCCGGCTGCTACTACGGCGTGTGGGATTTGTACTATCCCAACAGTGAGATCAAAATGGGCCGCCCACTGGTGATCAGCATCCGCGCCTGGGGCAGCGTCATCAACGAATAAGGGGCGTAGCCAGTACGCCCCTCGTCCAATCAGGGCAGCACGGCTACAGCATCGATCTCAACCAGGATGTTCATCGGAAGGCCTTTGGCCGCAAACGTGGTGCGCGCCGGAGGTTCGGCGGGGAAAAAGGTGTTATAAACCGCATTCATTTCGGCAAACGTGCCCATATCGGCCAGCAAAACCGTCACTTTGACCACATGCGCCATATCCGTTCCAGCCGCCGCTAAAATGGCGGCGATATTTTTGAGCGCCTGTTCCGTCTGGATGGCAACTGTTTCGCCAGCAAAGTCCTTCGTCCCTGGAATCAGCGGCCCCTGCCCCGACACATACACAAAACCATTCGCTTTGATCGCCTGGGAATAGGGGCCAATCGCGGCGGGAGCGTTGGGCGTAGCGATAACTTCACGCGACATCTTGAGAGTCTCCTTTGGGAATAAAAGAAAAAAAGGGGACGACTGGGTAGCCGCCCCCCACATCGTTTAACTTTGAGCCGGTATCGCCTGGACCACCATCCGCTGCGAGAACACGCCCCCGGCGCGATCCCACTCCGTACAGGTGATCAAGGTCAAGATCGGGCTGGTAGTGGGCGCGGTTACGGTCCAATCTTCAGGATCAACTTTCTGAGTGGACGTAACCACATAACGCGTTTGGTTCCCACCTTCCATCACGACGATTTCATCGCCCGGAACCAACTCGCCCAGGCCCCAAAACGGGCCGGGGTTATGGAAACCCAGTTGGACGTGCGCCACCAGCACCGTATTGCCCCAGGTTTGTTCTAACCAGTTGGTACCCTCCAACCAGCCGACATAGTAGCCCAGGCCGCTGACATCCCAATGCCGGTCCACAATCGGCAGATTGACAATGGGAATCGGAGCCTCAAACTGGTCCGCCAGCTTGGGAATGAGCAGATAGCGCTCCCCGCCAGGCGTCGGGGAACTGTAGGGTGTCGCCGTCGCGGGGAACTGCATCATAACCGGGAACCTGGTCCCTTCCACCGTCGGCATAGGATACGTCGGTTGGGGCGTGGCGGTGGGCCACGCTCCCTCGACTACCATACCGCCCGCCGGAACCGTCGCCAGCGGCGTCTCGGTTAACGCGGGCACCGTTGCATTCATCGCTGCTGCCTGCGTCGGTGCCGGCTGTTCCTCATCCTCGCCACCCGTCACCAGCACAATCACCGCCCCTGCCACCGCGATCACCGCGACGAGCAGGAACAGACCGACGAGCATCAGACGGCGGTTCTGGGGTTGGGCACCCATCAACAGCATGAGCGCCCCCACCAACAAGATACCAAACAGTCCATCCAGGCGCAGGCCCGGTGTTTCCGAACGAATACCCGTTGAAGGCAGATTTTCGACCGACGCGCCCACGCTGACACTGGCAGTCTCGCAGACCTGCGTGCCGCCTTGACGCTGCGCGCACGCCGTGTTGGAGATCGTAGACGGCGACGTTGCCGTTTCATTGAGCATGGTGTTGACGGTGATTGTCGCCGTTTCACCCGGCTGCATCGAGCCAATCGTCACCGTGATCAGGCGGCCATCTGTGACCGTCGTCCCCTTGCTGGATGTCGCGCTGACGACGTTGAGCGTAGACGGTACCGCATCCTGCGCGATGACGTTCGACATGGCCGTTGTGCTGCCGTTGCGCACCGTCACCACCCAGGCTACCGCACCGCTCAACTGAACCGTATCGACATCCGTTGTCTTGGTTACGGTGGGTTCCGTCGCGTTCGGATCGAGCGTGGACGGATCAACCGTCGGCGTGATCGTGCCCGTCGCCGTTGCCGTTGTGACCTGCGACGGCGTCAGGTTCATCCGCGCTTCCTGAACAGTACCACTTGAAATATCGGGCGAGCGGTAGGTGACGATAAAGGCATAGGTCGAAGTCCGGTCTTCGGTCTTCGCCAGTGTCGCCGTCGCCGTTCCGCCAGCGGGGATCGTCGCCGGGCTAACCGTTAACGGGCTAGTCTGACGATAATCATTGCTCATCAACTCAAGGCCGCTGGTCCCAGCCGACGCTGTGACTGAGGCAAACTGGTAGTAGACGATACCATCCGGTTGACCACCCCCGGCAACAACGCCGTCGCTGTCGATCCGAATGGGAACATTACCGTTATTGTGGAAGGTAACGGTGTAGGTGATGCTTTGTCCAAAGATCGGCGGTATCGGATTGGCCGCCATTGTGACCGAAAGAGATGCGCTTTGAACCGTCAGCGTTTCCGAGTCACTGGCCTGAATCGCCATATAGTACGGCAGCAGATCCGCCGTGATTTCAGCGGGCACCGTATAGTAACCGCCTACGGCTGCAACACCAAACGTGATTGTCGGCCCGGTGGCGGGAACAGTGTAAGCTGCCGTGACAAACTGGGCGATCTCGTCACCGACATTCGATGTACCATCGTTGCCATTCAAGACCGTGTTCTGGATTTGCGTTTGCAGCGGCGTAAGCAGTGTTGCCAGATCGACACCGCCGTTCGGCGTGATGCTCAAGTGGCACGGCGGCAGTTCCCCGGCTACCTCAGGCGCTTCTGTATTGGTGCAGCCCAGACGCGACGCGCCCAGATTGGTAAGTTGGATACCGACATAAACCGTATCGCCCGGATCCGCAGTCGTGATCACTGGACCGGCAACCGGATCCGCCAGGAAGACGATCAGCGCTTGCAAGCGGAGATCGACCAGCCGCAGTTGAGGCGCAGCCGGGGTTTGATCGGCAGTCGTATCGTTGACCGTTGTTGCGCCCGCCGTACCCGCAACCGTCACGGTGACATCGCGTACGAGGCCATCCGTCGCCCGGTAGGAGGCATCAGCCACCGGCGGGATATAACGGCAGGTCACTTGCTGCGAGGCCCCGCCTGCTAACGAGAAGGGAGCCGGGGCCGCCGGTGAGATTTGCTGGCAGGTCGCGCTCGCAAACCCTTCGATACCCACCGTGTAGGTGACATTCGTCAGCGGATCAGCGCCCGTATTTCGGATGACGAAGGTGATCTCAACCGGTTCGCCCGTTTGGGCATAGGTGAGTGAAACCTGTCCCCCCGTCGAATTGGTCGCATATTGGACAATCCCATTCGCCGGGATGGTCACTTCGATGCCCGTCCGCATCACAGCCACACTCACCGAACGCGTATCTTGCAGAACATTATTCATGTACAGCGTTGCGGTGTTGTCGATCTGAGTCGCGGTAGAAGCCGCATCAACCGGATAGTTTTGGATCACTTGCAGTGTGCCGCCCGACGGAAGACCTGCCGCCGGGATCGTCAGATTGATCGGCGCGGCTGAGAGCAGCGGATCGTTGATCGTGATCGTGTTGCCCGCCGCCGGGATCGTCGCCGTGCTGAGGTTCGTCGCCGTCAGCGTGTACTGGATCGAACTGCCAACGGTTACTGAAGCCGGAGCAGTCTTGGTGAGGCTGAGCACCTGCACTTCGACTGTCGCCGTCGCCGAATCCTGTGCATCGCCACCCGCGTATACCGTCGCGGTATTGGGCAGTGTGGGCAATGTATAGGTCGGCTGAACAACGTACTGCCGGGTGGTGGTCCAGACATTGCCGGGAGCCAGATCGGGCACGGCGATAGCCGTCGGCGAGACCAGCGTATCATCCAGCGTAATGTCTGTGACCGTGTTGGTGCTGACATTACGAATCTGGAAGGTGTAGGTCAGGGTGCGTTCAGCCGCTGTACCGTTTACCGCGACCCGCGCCCGGCTGACTTCCTTCGTGATGACCAGATCAGCCGCGCCGTTCGTAACCGCGACGGACGCCGAATCACTGTCCGTGTAGTACACCGGATTGGCCGGTGTGGATGACGTTGCCCCACGCGCCTGCACCGTGACCGTATTCGTCACCGAATCGGGTATAGGAGCAGTATTCGGCACCACGTAGGGATAGGTGATGATGAAGCTCTCGTTAGGCTGAAGTGTCGTCACTGTGATCGGGCCGGGCACCATCAGCGAATCGGTGATCGTGAAGGTATCCAGCGGTTCTGTACCGACATTCGTTACTTCAACCGTGTAGGTAATGGTCCGTTCGTCAGCCGTACCCGTGGAGTCAACCACCGTCTTGTTGGCTGTCTTCGTAACCAGTACCCCACCTGTGATCACCTGGACTTCCGCCGTCGCTGAGTCGAAAACGGTTGTGCCGCTGTCGTTGGCCTGGACATAGAATGTCGAGACTACCGGGCCAGGCAGTTGAGCGGTGACGGTGCAGAACAGCGTGACGCTCACACCGGGGCCAAGCTGTCCAGATGGAAGCTGCGTTGTAAGCTGCGTCGCCAGCGCTGTATCACACAGGCCGTCTGTGGCGACAATCGTATCCAGCGTATCGGTGGCGCTGAGGTTAGTGATGGTATAGGTAAATGTGACCGTGCCGCCCGCCACGACATAGTTGGCGCTCGGCATGTTCGACACCACCAGATTACCGTTGGCGATGTAGACCGTCTCCGATGCATTAGCGCTCAGAGGGGTCGTCCCCGCCATACCTGTGACCGTAAACGTATTGATATACGGATCGGGGTCCTGCGCCGTGATGACGTGTGTTGCCGTGCGGACCATCGTCTGGCCCACCGGGAGCGACGTCAGCCATGCGGAAGGTTGATAACTCGCATCCGTAATCAAGGGGTCGGTCTCGTCCACCACGATGTTGGTGAGAGACACGGTCCCTGTATTGGTGATTTCATAGGTGTACGTCACCGTATCCCCGATACGCGCCACCTGACGATCTGCCGTCTTTGTGACCGACAGGCCCGGTGTCACAATGTCCAGGGAGTGAGTAGCCGTATCGGTGACGGTGACGCTGCCTTGCCTACCTGTCGCCACCGCCGTATTGACCAGCGGCGAGTTATCAGCCAGTGTCACCACATGGTTAAACTGGCAGGTCGTGGTACTGACCGAGTTCGGAGGAACTGAGGCAATCGTACAGATCGGGTTCTGGCTGCCGCTCAGCGGATCAACAATGTTGATGTCCGTGATCGGCGTGCCGCCCGTGTTCGTGTCCAGGTTCCGCACGGTAAAGCTGTACGTCACCGTTGAACCTACCGTCGCCGTCGCCGGACCCGTCTTGGTGAGTTGCAGCATGCTCGTCACCAGATCGATCTGCGCCGTCGCGGTGTCCTGAACGCGGATAGGCGAAGCCCCAACCGAAGCCGATGCCGTCACCAGGTTCGCCAGTGGATCGGCGTCTCCCGGCTGGACATCGCGTGTATACATAAACCACAGTTCATCCGCTCCACCCGCTACGCCATCATCCGCTGCCAACCCATTATTCGGGGCGGGCCAGGTGATCGAGGCAAAGGTGGAAGCCGGAGCCAGCGTATCCGCCACCTCGATCGATTCCAGTGCAACCATACTCAGGTTGCGGAAGTGCAGATAGTAGGTCACGGTATCGGGTGTGGCGTCGCTGACATCCGCCCAATTCTGGCAGGGCGAATTGATGGTCGCCGGATCGGAGTCCGTATCAGCGCCCACGCACGCAAACTTATCGACCTGAATGCCTGCCGCCTGGACATCAACCGTCGCTTCGGCCACATTCAGCACCGCGCCCCGCGCGGTATAGCCCATCACCGTGACGCGGTTGACATACGGATCAGGATCGGTTGCCGTAATGGTATGCTGGTAGGAGGGGAGCACGTACTCCTCTTCTGGATCGAGTGTACCAGAGTCATCCACACTCGGCGTTTCTACCGTGTCAGGGAAGCCGTTCTCGACAGTGATAGTCGTGGAGGCCCCATTCATGCCCGGATCAGAGATCACCAGCCGGTCAATCGGTACGCCGCCCACATTCGTCACACGCACCGTGTAGGTCACATTCGCGCCCACCGGAGCCGAACTCATATTGGCGGTCTTTTCGACCAGAATACCCGCATCGCGGATGTCGATAGTCGCCGATGCGCGGTCAATCACATCTTTCGAGGGGCTACTGGCCCGGACATGCGCCCGAATCTCAACCACGTTCGTGAATTCACTCAGGGCGAAGTCATCCGGCACCACCACCTGAATAGTTCCGGTGAGTTGTTCGCGGGACTGCAACCCGTGCGCCGGATCGTAGGGCTGATTATTCAGCGGGTTTGCTTGATCGAGTGTGCCGTTGCCATCCGAGTCGGTGTACGGCTCTGGGCCATACCGGAACGTACAGTCGGCTGGCACCGCGCATACTGTATCGAGCGCGATACTAACAGGCGGGTCGCTGGCAATATCTGTGAAGATTAACCCTTCGAGCGTTTCGCTCGGCCCGCCGATATTCGTGATGGTAATGGTATACAGCACATTCCCGCCCGGCGTCGAGGCTTCGACTTCCGGTGATTTCGAGATGCGGACGTTCGGCTGCAAAATGTCAACCGAAGCGGTTGCCGTCGAAACGACATCGGGCAGCGGCTGACCGCTTCCATCAAAGATTTTCCCCGTGACTGTCACAGTGTTGATATATGGGTCACGATCCGGGAACAGCGCCAGCGTTGCCGCATCGGGCATCGTCGCCGTGTAGGTGATAAACGCCGTTTCAACAAACGGGTCCAGCGTATCGTCGGTCAGCGCGCCGCCGGGATCAACCCCAATGACGCCTTCGTAGTGTGTCGAGGTGCCATACTGCACGTCATCCACCACAATATCCTGGACCTGAATCTGGCCCACGTTTACGATACTGATGGTATAGGTCACTTCGTCACCCGGACGTGCAATACTCGGTGAAGCCGTCTTGCGCACCAGAAGCTGGCTTTCTGTCACGGCGAGCACCGCGCGAGTGCTGTCCTCGACGGGGTCCATCTGGGCGTTGTTCAGAATACCCTCTACCGTAGCGGCATTTTCGAGCGGATCAGGATCGCCGGATTGAATGGTGTAGCTGTAGGTATAGAGCGCATAACCACCCGGTGCCAGTTCGCCATCCGGTGTGCCCGCAATACCACTGTGCGACCAGTCAAACTCAGCCAGATCGAGTTCAACCGGAACACCACTCTGGAATGTATCGGTCACAACAATATCCGTGATATTGCTGCCGCTCGCCAGCGGTTGGCCGTTTTCGATCCGAATGGTATAGGTGATCTCTTCGCCCACAAAGGCCAGCGGTTGCGACGGAATCTTGGTGATCATAATATCTGTGCCAAGCAGGTCAATCGCCGCTTCGTCTTCGTCGTGGACAATCGCGCCGCTCGACGCCACACCGTCTAGCACGACGGTGTTGAGCACCGGATCCCCCAGCGCACGGGTCAACTGGCGCGGGGTGCCAAAGCAGAAGGTTACGGTTTCACCCGCGTACAGGCGGTAGGAACGCACCCCATCCACTTCCACGTAGCGCGGACCATAAGGTGTGCCCAGCGCATCCAGGGCCGCCTCAAACTGGCTTTGCAGCGCGACACCGGTTGCATCCAGGGTCAGGTCCTGAAGTTTCAGATCACCCACATAGGGCCGATCCGGGCCGGTGGTGGTGTTGTTATTGGTAAGGGTAAAGCAGTATTTGATGTTTTCACCAACATGCCCCTCGAATTGACCATCCGGCTGGCTGACCGGCAAAGCATCCGGCAGCGGGGTATCGTCAATATAGAGCGGGTACTTGTCGATGGTGACATCGGGATCGATCAGGTCTACCGAGGCCGTAGCCGCGCTGGTGATATGCTTGGGCGGCTGTGCGGGGTCCAAAACAATGTCACCCTCAGCCGTTGCCGTGTTCGTCACCGGGTCGGGATCGTTCACCTTGATCGTATATTCGATCCCTTCGATGAGGATCGGCGGATCGCCCGGATTGAGCGATTGGGTTGTCAACAGTGGCGTGAGATCGCCGATCCGGTCATCAACAAATGTGATGTTTTGGATCAGATATGGGCTGACATTCTGGATCGAATAGTCATAGGTGACAACGACGCCTGGTGAAGCCTGGGTAGTGCTCGGAACCTTCTTGATTTCCAGCGCATCGCCCGTATACACCACCGCGTCCCACCACGTATAGAACGTAAAGTCAGGGTCCGCCGGGTCGGGGAATTCCGCCGTAACCGTATTGGTCAGTTCGTCTGGATCGGCGGGCTGGATTTCGTAGTCGATGTAGTTGTACAGCGGCCCATTCAACAGATCAAGCGGATCATCATTGGTCGGCGGCAGCGCGCCCGCAGTTTCATTCGGCGCAATGCTCCCGTTGCGGTTAAAGTCAAATGGAATGGGATTCGGGACCAGCATCGGGTCCGACACCTGATTAATATACCAGGCTGTCGGCTCATATTCCGGCGGGTCGTCCATTTCCGTCACATTGCCCAGGTAGAAATGATAACGCACCGTCTCGCCCGTGAAGGCCACAATCGGATCCGGCAGTTTCATGATGTAGATCGGGCTGTAGACCTGATACTTGACCGGCGCAACGCATTGAGCGGGCATGCCGGGACCACCAGAGAAGGTGGCGGTCAGCGTCGTACCCATAAAGTCTTCGCCAGCGCCGTAGTATTGATTGGTAATCTGTCTCTCGAAGGCCGGTAAATCATAATACCCCTTCGAGGCCAGCGTGCCGACGTTGACATTGAGACTGCCGAGTGTATCCGTGACCACAATGTTATCAATAGCGCTGTCGGTGATGTTCACTACGCGAATATTCCAGCGCAGCCATTCACCCAACACATCATCCGGTTCCATCGGTGCGACCCGGTCATCGATGTTTTGAACATCCAACAGGAAGCCGATGGGACAGCCGATTTCAATCGACCAGTCATCCGAGCCGGAAACGCTGGCCCCATCATACGAACGGGTGCCCGTTGCCACAAAGATATTCAGCAGCGGGGTCGGTGTGGCCTCAACCGCCGGGATTGTATAGCTGTGGCTGACGTTTTGCCCTGGACTCAGGACGCTGGGGACAAAGTCGGTCACGTTCACCGGAATATTGTACGGTGATGCTTCCAGCACCGAATCCTGAACGTCGGTCAGCGTCACCGTTTGTTCAACCGAGTTATTGGTGATTGTGATATCGTACTGCACCTCCTGCCCGGCAATCCGCTGGGTGGGGCCAGTCTTCAACACGCCAATAATCGGCACAATCGTGACATCCAGTTCAGCGGTCCCGGTAATCGTCGAACCGCCGATCTTCGCCTTAACACGCAGGCGCTGGGTGTAGATGTCCTTTTCCACCTCACTTTGCAAAATCCGGTGGAAGAACGAGCCGTTTACCGGCGAATTGGCATACAGCAGGGCATATGTGCCCACCACAGCATGATCAACATTATAAATGTCCGCCGGGTCATCAACGGTGGTGGGGGTGCGCATGTCGTACACCACCACGTCCTGAAGTGTCACCGTGCTGTCCGGGTTATCTTCATAGACAATGCTGTACAGGAAGTTGACATTATCACCAACCACTGCCGACGCCGGGCCGGTCAGTGACGCTTTCAGCTTGTCGGAAGCAATTTGCACCGGCAGCGAGGTCACAATCGACAGGTTATTGCCCTTCTGGTCCAGACCGGTCAGTGTCACCAACACCACAAACGGGTTGGCATCGGCATCCACCGCCAGAATCGGCACATCGAAGGAGCCGGTTGTATCTTCAAACGACCCCAATGAAGTCCGCGTCAGGCTCAGGTCTTGATCGCACACTATCGGATCGGTTCGCGTGGGCAGGCAGTAGCTGGCCGCCAGGTTGCGGATCAGCACCGTCCCCACATTTTGCGCCAGATAGGTGAATGTGATCGTCTCGCCCACTTCCGCCAGATTATCCGATCCCAGGTTCGCCACCAGACTCGCGTTGACCTGTGCCTCGGAAATATCCAACACAATGCTGGTCCGGTCACTCAGCGTTGTACCGCCCGTTGGGCATCCGGTTGTGGCCGTGACCTTGAAGACCATATGCAGCGGGTCTTTGTCCTGCCCCGTCACCAGATAGGTAGACAGGCCGCTGGCCGCATCCCCCGATGTGCCTGCTGCGGCCAACTGCCCCGGCGTACCAGGCCAGGCCAGCGGCAGGTTGGGCACAATCAGCGTTTCGAGTCCGGTATCCGGATCGATGCGATATTGATCCACCCGCACATTGCAGATCGGGGCCGTGCCGTTCAAATTGGCAACCGACACCTGATAGACGACTTCACTACCGCGCAGAACCGAGGGTGTGGTGGGCTGAAGGAGGATCACGCTAAAAGCAAAATCCTCGCTGGTCAGGTCCACCGTCGCGGCATCTTGGGCAAATACCAGCGTCCCGTTCGCCGTACCCTTCACCTTGACCGTACTGATCAGGGGGTCCGGCGTCGGGATATTGTATTCAGGATCAAGGTCGGCGATAGTATACAGCCACTCGTAAACAACAGAGGTTTCACCCCCTGTCAGCGACAGGTTATTCAGATTCGGCTCAGCGCCAAAGGTATAAAGGGAGCCGGTCAGGTTAACATAGCTGATGCCGGTAATGGTGGCGGTGCCGGAATTGTGCAGCACCATCGCATAACGAATCGTCTGCCCGACCACGCGTGTTGTCACCGGGTCGCCGGTGGCCGGGTCCAGTGCCTGGAGATCAACCTCTAAGGCCGAGTCCAGAATATCGACAGTGGCAACCGCGCTCGCGTTCACCTTCTGCCCGCCCGAAGTACCCAGCGCGGTCACCGTGACCTGATTAGCGAGCGGGTCCTGTCCTCCCGACTGAACCACATAGGTTGCCGTCACCGGGAGTTCCTCACCCGGCAGCAGTTCAGTGCTGGGGCTGATAAAAATCGGCCCGGTCAGGCTGTCATTGATCAGAATATTGTTGACCGGAATTTCGCCAGTGTTCTCAACGACAATGTCGTATGAAATGACATCACCAATCGCGGCGGGCGGCTGCACGACCACCGCCCCGCGTTTGATACTGTTTACGGTCTTCTGGACCGCAATCGCGGGCAGATTGACATTCACCGCCGCGCTTGTTACCTGCACGACAGCGGTTCTTAAATTCGTATCAGTCGCCGTCAATTCACCCATAACACTAAAGGATTCCGGCGCAGGATCAGCCGGAATCTGCGTGCTAAAGGTACATTCGGCCAGCGCATTGGTTACAATTTGCCCCCCCGGAATGGGGTCCTGTCCCGGCGACTCAACCCATTTCGAGCCGGAGAAGCCGCTCGGCTCATGACACCCCCCAATAAACGCATTGACGGGCGACACGACGCCTATTGCGGTAATAGCCGTTCCGCGCGTGTTCTGGATGATGATCGTGAAGTTGACAAACGCACCCGGAGCCGCTGCGCTGACTTCAGGATTAAACGAGACCACCCGGAAGCCGGGACCAACAACGATCACTGTATCATCCGAGTCGGTGTCTTCCACCAGATTCGGCGTCGGCGTCGCCGCGTCCATAGCGTTCATCCGCGTATCGATCACCAGATTATTCTGAAGCGTGGATGGAATGGTGTAATTGAGCAGTGACCATGCAATCTGACCATCCGGCAGCGTACCCGCCTCACCGGGGAAAGTCAGATTTAGGGTGATGCTGGTATACGGGAAAGTCGGCCCCATCCCATCAAACAAAGCGAGGTTCGCCGTCATCGAGGTCAGCGTTTCGGGCGTCCCCGTACAGTTCGGCGGGGTATTGGTCGAGCCGGTCACGTTCTGAATAACCGTCAGAACCTTGACGACATCGCCTACCTCATGTTCCAGCGCGGGATCTTCCAGGGTCGCTCCATAGGGCGTGACCGCATTCCCCGCCTGTGCAATATCCGGGCCGGTGGGCGGCAGAGCCGTCACGATAAAGGTATTGACCCAGGTCTTGCACGAGAATTCATTTTGCCGGAACGGAAGCTGCCACTCCGCCGGGTCGGCATTGGATGCAGCGCTGGCAGGCGCGGCGGGCGCTGGTTCTGGCTTGTCCGCCGCCAGCACCATCTGCGCCTGACTGGTGAGAAGAAGTATTAGAACGAATAATGCACGAAAACACGAGACCATTTTTCTGCGCATAGGGACTCCTATTTATTAATTAAGCCCCGCCAGGGGATAAGACCCAACTTGCGACTTGATAAACAAGGCAAAAGCCCTAATTTACAGCGTATCATGAATGCCCTCAAGACTCTATGCAGATGATGTGAAAATTCGTTCAAAATTGTACACGTTTTTTTTCAATGGCGCTGGCATAAGCATCCATCAACTGATCCGCCGCCATCCGCCAGTGATATTTAGTCTCCCCCAGGTACGATGCGTGTTCGGTCCAGCGGGCGCGGCGCGGCGCGTCTTCAAGCTGGCCCAGCGCCTGTTCGGCAGCATCAGTCGTCGAAGTTGCCATCACAACCCCGCAGTCTTCCCGTTCAACCACTTCGGCCACCTCCCCTACCGGCGTCGTCAGAATAGGACGCCCCGTCGAAAGTGCAAACAGCGCCAGATTCGAGAGCGAATAATTCACATTCTCCACCGCCGCATTCAGGCCATAATACACCACGTCGCCCGCTGCCACCATTTCCGCCACTTCCTGCTGCGGCACCCACCCCACGTATTTTATACGCGGGCAGCCAGCAGCAGCGGCTTCAACCAGCGTCCGCTGCGGGCCATCACCGCCGATCACCAGCCACACATTCTCGCGGCGCGGCACCGCCTCCAAAATAATGCTTAACAACCGATCCGGGTTGAGATACCCGACATATACGAGCAGCAGCGCCTCAGCGGGGATATGCCACTGCTGCCGTCGCGCCGCGCCCTTTTGAACCAGCCCGGCCCGATCCACCAGGGGCTGGCTGTTCGACACAAACCAGACCTTCGCCCCCATATCCCGGTGCCGTTTCACCAACCGCTCACTCATCGCCAGCATCGCTGTCACGCGTGGGCTGTACCAGCCGTCCATCCGATCCAGCAGCGCCGCCAACCCCACCCCCAGATTGTCCCGGACCATCCCCGCATAATATTCGTGCGCATCATAGATCACCGGAATACCCGCCCGCTGCGCATATAAATACGCCACCGGTACAGTATCCAGATCATGCGCATGTACGATGTCCGGCTGAATCCGGCGGAGTTCATTCAGCGCCCGCAGCCAGAAACGCGGCATCGTCCGCAGCAGCGGTCTTCCCGTCCGATACCCCGCCGACACGCCAATCCGCACAATCGCAACAGGTTCGGGCGGCTGTTGGGCGGCCCACTGCCAGCCATCCAGCGCCGCGCGCAAAACATCAGGCGTATGCTCAATCTGGTGCGGAGCATAAAGTTGGGTGCGATCCCAGGCGATCACCGTTACCCGGTGTCCGGCCAGGGCCAACGTATGGGCTTCCTTCTGAACGCGCCAGTCAGGGCCATATCCATTCGTTACCAGCATCGCTACTTTGCACATCGATCAGTTCCATCCAGCAGCCGCCGGTAGATAATCCGCAACTTTTCAGCTTCATTGTCCCAGCGCAGCACGTTCTGCGCCGCGCCAACTTTTTCACGATAATAATTCCTCACCGCCGGGTCCATCATCCGTTCAATCGCCGCCGCTATCGCGCGGGGATCGGTGGGATCGCATAACACGCCCAGTTCATACCGCTTGACTAGCCGCCGCACCCCAAAGGTATCCCCGGCCACCAGCGGAACTCCCGCCGCGACTGCTTCCCATAATTTATTGGGAACGGAAGCACGCGTATTATAGGCGTGAGGCCGCAGCACACAAGCCGCAACATCAGCCTGCCGGATGGTAGCAGCCACCTGATCCGGCGCAACCGGCAGCATACGGCTGACGCGCGCTTCAACGCCGAGCCGGACCGCCAATTCGTGCAAATGGTCCCATTCGCCGCTCGACCCTACAAAGACCAGGGCGACCTGTTCCGGCACATAAGCCATCGCCTGAACCAGTTCGGTCAGGCAGCGCCCTCGATCCGAAATATGCCCGGTATGGACCACAATAAAACGATCCGGCCCAACCACCGTGCGCAGATCAACCGGAGCCGGAACACAGTCATCAACAGGATCAACAATATTATGAATCACCGTCGGGCGCGGGATATGATACCAGCGCGCCATTGCTCGCGTTCGCGCCTCGCACAACCCCAGCACAGCGTCGGCCCGGTGCGCCAATCGTCGCTCGATCAGCATCAGCCAGGGCCGCTGCACCGACTGCCAGCGATTCATCCATTTGGAAGGATACGGAGGGAGGAACAGAAAGAGTTCATGAGCATCATACACCAGCCGCCGCCGCACCAGGCCGAGCAGCAGCAGCGCCGGGAGATCATGGGCATGGTACACCGGGGACTGCACAGGCCGCAAAGTGCGCCAGATTTGAACCGCCTGCAAGCCGTGCCGCATCCACCGCCAGGGCCGCCGCAGACTTGCGCCATACCCACCATACCGCACGCGCCATAAATCAAACCCGTCGCGTTGTTCACGGTCAGGCAGTGAACCGTTGGCCCGCTGCGTCCCCACGACGAGAACGCGCCAGCCGTCACCAGCGAGCGCAGATGCTTCACGCAGCACACGACCATCATGCGCAACGTCATTCAGCACGAGCATCACCACATCGTAGTGCAACAAACCCCCTTTATTCTCTAATTGTAGCGTAACGAATTGGTCATTTGTCTTAAATAGTACTTTCGGATATTCTAACATCAGTTTATATTTCGGCAACAAAAATGTTATTCCATCTATAAATATCACCAGGAATTCAGGCTAACTTAAACATACCCCTTTTTTTATCCATGCAACCGACGCTCAACACACGCCCGCTCTACGACAAACGATTTTGCAACTTTGGCATAGGGATGTCGTGGAGCATAAGTCATTCCATCCTGCATGATTTAAGCTATAATTCAGAATATTGAGCATCCTATAACCAGGGGAGTTATTCGTATGATAAGGGCCACATCACACCGGAAACTGCTTCGTCCGGCCATCATCCTCGCATCTACGCTGCTGCTTGTTCTGCTTCCCCTGCTCCAGACCACCCCCAGCATCGCCCAAACAGGCGGAACGACCCATACGGTCCAGAGCGGAGAAAATCTGTTTCGGATTGCACTCCGGTATAATACCACAGTTGAAACGCTTGCCGCGGCCAATGGCATCACCGATCCAACCCATATCTATGCCGGACAGGTTTTGATCATCCCGGATGGCTCAGCCATCCCCGTTGCCGCCGCGCCGGCCACAACCACTGTCGCCACGACGACCACGACCACCGCACCGGTTTACCACACCATTCAGGTTGGCGAAACCTTAGCCAGCATTGCCCGCTTATACGGCATCAATTGGACCGATATTGCAGCCGCCAACGGCATCTACGACGCCAACACCATCTACTACGGCCAACAACTCTTGATCCCCGGCTCGACCTCACCCGGTGCGCCTGCGGTAGCGCCGCCCGTTGAAACCACGACGACCACAATCCCCAACCCTTCACCCGCGGTCAGCACCGGAACCGAACGAACCCATGTCGTCCAGGCAGGTGAAAATCTGGCCGCGATTGGGCGCATCTATGGTATTAGCTGGCCGACTATCGCCCGCGCCAACAGCATCACCGATCCCAACCATATCTACGCCGGGCAGACGTTGATCATCCCGGCTGTGGATGATGGGCAGGGCGGCTATCTTCAACCCGCCTCCTACACGCCCGCCAGCGCCGCTGCACCGACCATCACCACTGGCAAACAGGTCGTGGTGGATTTGAGCGATCAAATGACCTACGCCTACGAAAACGGCCAACTGCTGCGCTCGACGCCCGTTTCCACGGGCACCTACGACTTCCCTACGGTCATGGGGGACTACCGCGTGTATGTGAAATACACATCCCAAACCATGTCCGGCCCCGGCTACTATCTGCCCGGCGTGCCCTATGTGATGTATTTTTACCAGGGGTATTCCCTGCATGGCACCTATTGGCACAGCAATTTTGGCGTGCCGATGAGTCATGGCTGTGTCAACATGCCAACTCCCGAAGCCGAATGGTTCTTCAGTTGGGCCGAAGTCGGCACCCCGGTCCATGTGCAGTGGTAATTTCCACCTGAAGTCAAATAGACAAGGGGCTTTGAGGCCCCTTGTCTATTTTTACAAATGCTTGGCTGCGTTTCTACTGAGACCGTGCGTTTCGGTCGTTCATCTCGTCTTCTTTCAGATGACATTTTTTATATTTTTTGCCGCTGCCGCACCAGCATGGCTCATTCCGTCCGGGGCGCTTGGGCGCAATATACGTTTCAATGTGAGGCGGCGCGGGGGGTAAATCCCAACCCGGATAAGGTGGCAGCGGAGCCGGAGGCCGCGCTTCTAGAAAGCGACGAAAATCAAATCGCCCAGTAGCCCTTTGACCTCTATACTGTTCCATCGGATCGAGTCCCGCCACCGTAGCCAGCAGCCAATCCAACCCCGATATCATTTCATCCACCCGTTTCTGCTCGAACATCTGCCGGATAATCGGGACGGCGCTTTCCAGCCGGGTTTCAGCCAGCGCCATAAGCAAAAAGGCATTGGGTCCCCAATCAGCGTCTGTTTCGAGATCGGGGTCCAGCGCAGCCAGCGCCTGCATGATCTCGGCCCCTATTCGCCCTCGCAAATCGGACTGCTCTTTGGCAACCGTTTCCAGGATACTCGCTCCCACATTGCGCGTATGTTCAGTCCGCGTGCGGTCCCGCCACACCGCCATACAGGGATCAATCGCCCGTTCACCCAGGCGTGGCATGGCTTCGATCAGGGTTTCGCTGAGCCAATCATCATCCGGGTAAGCTTCGACCAGATGAAGCAGCCGCGTGATCCGATCAGCGTCTAATTCCAGATCGACCAGAATCTGAATCGCGTGGATCGGTGTCCAGACCTCCGCACTTTCTGTTTCTGCTTCATTCAGTTCAGGATCGACGGCGACAGCCATCAGCGGCTCGATGGCGGCTGTCCCCCACGCCCGAATTTGATCCATCAGCGTCGCGTCCGGTTCTTCGCCCACCATTTTTAATTGTTCTATCAGACCTGCAAGTTCGTCCGTCATCGCGGCTCTCCCCAAAAGAATATGTGAACACCCCTAAATTTAACCGCCCTATCCTTCTATTGGCAATATGTTTTCACAAACAATAAATAAACCATCAATATATTGACAAAACCTAATTCTTACTCGATCATTTGAAAGAGACGTGGAAAGGTTACAAGACGATGAATCAAAGTATGCAGGCTTCGTTGTTAGTAGTCGATGACAATAAGGTCAACCGCGACCTGCTGGCGCGGCGGCTCAAACACGCCGGGTACCATGTTGAGCTTGCCGTAGATGGCTACCAGGCCCTCGCACTGAACCAGGATCGCCATTTTGATCTGATCCTGTTGGATGTGACGATGCCGGGCTTAAGCGGCTTTGAAGTGCTTGAAGTCATCCGGCAGAAGTACACGCTGAGTGAACTCCCCGTCATCATCGTTACCGCCCTGGATGCGAGTGATGATATGGTGACAGGGTTCAAAGTGGGTGCCAACGATTATGTCACCAAACCCATTGATTATTCAGTGCTCCAGGCGCGTATCCACACCCACCTGGAATTACGCAAACTCGCCGAGCTTAAAGATCAATTCCTACAGATCGCCAGCCACGATCTGAAAAATCCGCTCAATAATGTTTTAATGTCCATTTGCCTCATGCTGGCCGATCTGCCGCCCGGACAAAAGATGTCGGACCAGTACTATGAGATTCTGGGCCTGATGAAAACGCAGTGTGAAACCATGCAGCGCATCATCACCGATTTTCTGGATTTCGAAGCGCTTCAGGATGGCAAATTCCAGCTTCAACTCAACAAGATCGATGTCAACGACACCGTGCAGCGGGTCGTTCACGCTAATCTGGAATATGCACAGTCTAAAAATATCGCGCTCGAAATGAGCCTTGAGCCAGCCGCGCCCGTGCAGGCAGACGAGGGCCGTATAGCGCAGGTCTTGCAGAACTTTGTCGGCAATGCGCTCAAATTCTGCCCCCCGGATGCCGGTGTAATCGTTCGCACGCACACCGAAGACCACCATCTAAGGGTCGAGGTCTGCGACTCCGGGCCAGGCTTGACCGAGGCAGACCTCGCTAAAGCGTTTACAAAATATGCCCGCCTGAGCAACAAACCGACGGGCGGCGAAAAAAGCTCCGGCTTAGGGTTGGCGATCTCGAAGCAAATGATCGAACTGCACGGCGGCGCAATCGGCGTCTACAACAACCCCGATTGCGGGGCGACATTCTGGTTTAGCCTGCCGTTGTCTTAGTTTCGACACTCGCCCGGCCCTGCCGGAAAGCATCGATATTCTGGGCAACCACTTCGGCCCCTTTGCGCTCGAAGACATCGCCTATTGCCGTTTCGAGCGCTTCGGCGCTCAACGGCACAAAATGCGATGCGGCCCCTAGCAGAACCATATTGGACGAACGCGCCGCCCGAATCGATTTCGCGATCCCTTCCGCGTCCACCAGCGCGATGTGTGGATACGTCTCCAACGCCGCGATGACTCGTTCCAGCGGGGGATAGTTCGGGATATTCACGAAGGGAGTGCGATCCGCCACAATCACCCCGGCAGGAGCCAGATACGAAACATAGCGCAGCGTTTCCATCGGCTCCATCGACAGGATCAGATCCGCCTGCCCCATCGGGATCAGATCGGAAAAAATCGGGCGATCCGCAATGCGGAAATGACTCTGCACATCCCCGCCGCGCTGCGACATCCCGTGGACTTCCGCCTGCTTGAGATGCAGCCCTGCATCCACCGCCGCCACGCCCAGAATCGTCGCAATGCTCAAGACGCCTTGCCCGCCCACGCCCGCCAGAATAATGTCATATTTCATCGTGCCCCTCACTTCCGTTTGCGCTTGGCCGTCTCAATACATTCGCGCCGCGAGATGATCACCGAAACGCCTTCATAGGCCAGTTCCTCTTGCATCACTGCCACATTCTGATCATGCTGGCGCGGCAGCGGCGTAATCACGCGCACATGCTCCGCCGGAACGCCCATTCCCACCGCGATCTGTTCAAGATGTCCGTTCGCGGGCGACATCTGCCCGCCCGTCATCCCCGTTGTTTCGTTATCGCAAATGATCACCGTAATCGGCGAATTCTCATTCACCGCATCCAGCAAACCCGTCATCCCGGAATGGCTGAAGGTCGAGTCACCAATCACCGCCACCGATGGCACCAGTCCGGCATCCGCCGCGCCCTTCGCCATCGTCACCGAAGCGCCCATATCCACGCAGGAATTCAGCGCTTCATACGGCGGCAGCACAGCCAGGGTATAACACCCAATATCCGAAAAAACGCGCCCCTTGCCATAACTTTCCATCGCCGCGTTCAGCGCCTTAAACGTGTCCCCATGCGGGCACCCCTGGCATAACTGCGGCGGGCGTCCCACCACGATTTCGGGCGTGGTGTAATTGGAAGTCGCCACCTCCAGCCCCAGCGCCTTCGCCACCAGAATCGGGTTTAATTCCCCGGCGCGCGGTAGATAGCCATCCAGCCGCCCATGCACCTGCCCGGCATCAAACGGATACCCGCGCAGCATCTCTTCCACCAGCGGCATACCCTCTTCCAGCACCAGAATTTCCGCGCAGTCCTTCACCAGCCGCCCCACCAAACGCGTCGGCAGCGGGTACTGTCCAATTTTGAGCACCGGGAACGGGCACCCGTCCGGGTAATGTTCCATCAGGTAGTTGTACGCAATCCCGCACGCGATAATGCCCAGGCTTTTATCCGGTCCATCCGTGTATCGATTGAGGAACGAGTTTTCCGACTCGGCCTCAAAATCGCGCTGTTTGTCGAGCAGCGCCGCATACTTACGGCGGGCAATCGCGGGCAGCAGCACAAACTGTTTCAGGTCGGCGGGCAGCTTCAGCAGATTTTCGGCTACCCCATCCCGCCGCGTCACGTTGGCGCGCGAATGCGAAAGCCGGGTCGTCATCCGTACCAGCACCGGGACCGCATATTTTTCGGACAATTCGAACGCATAAAAAGCCATATCATAGGCTTCCTGCTGGTTCGCTGGTTCAATAGTGGGAATCAGCGCGAACTTGCCGAAAAAGCGCGAATCCTGTTCATTCTGTGATGAGTGCATCGAGGGATCATCCGCCGAGACGATGAACAGGCCGCCATGCACCCCGGTCAGCGCCGCATTCATAAACGGGTCCGCCGCGACGTTTAGGCCGACATGCTTCATACAGGCAATCGCCCGCTTGCCCGCGTAGGACATACCGAGCGCCGTTTCGACGGCGGTCTTTTCATTCGATGACCATTCGCGGTGAATCTGGCGCTGGATCGCATCCGGCGCACGCTGCACATATTCCATAATTTCGGTGGACGGCGTGCCGGGATAGGCATAACAGCCGGACATCCCCGCATCAAGCGCGCCCTGGGCCAATGCCTCATTGCCAAGTGGAACGAATTTTTCCATAAAGTACCTCTCAAATATTCTTAAATTATCATCTAGTATATGCATCCGCTCCCGTTCACCCTACCGCCTTCTGGCATATCCCGCCCTGCCAAACGGTACTTTGCAATCCAATGCCGAATTGAGCTGGTACAGGGGCAGGTTGGCGAACCTGCCCCATGTGACCTAATCGACGATCTGGCCCTGAAGCTGCGTCGTATACAACTTATAATAATGTCCCTGCTGGTCGAGCAGTTCAGCGTGCGTGCCGCGCTCGATAATGCTCCCATGATCCATCACGATCACCTGATCGGCGCGGATGATCGTGCTCAGGCGGTGCGCGATCACAAACGATGTACGCCCCTGAAGCAGCTTGGCTAATGCGGCCTGCATCTGCAATTCGGTGATCGTATCCACCGCGCTGGTCGCTTCGTCCAGAACAATGATGCGCGGATCCGCAATCAGCGCGCGGGTGAACGAGATCAACTGCCGCTGCCCGACGCTCAACCGCGATCCGCCTTCTTCCACGTCCGTATCATAGCCCTTCGGCATCGCGCTGATAAATTCATGTGCGCCCGTTTCTTTTGCCGCCGCGATAATCTCATCGTCCGTCGCGTCCAGCCGCCCGTAGCGCAGATTCTCGCGCACGGTGGTTGCAAACAGCCCGGTATCCTGCGGCACCCAGGCCATCTGGCGGCGCAGCGATTCCATCGTGACGCTGGCTATATCCACCCCATCAAACAGAATTTGTCCGCTCTGCGCCTCGTAGAACCGCCCCAACAGCCGGACCAGGGTGCTTTTTCCTGCGCCCGTATGCCCGACCAGCGCCACTGTCTGTCCCGGTTTGACCACCAGTTCAATGTCGTTCAGCACGTCCGAAAGCGTTTCAGCCTGTGGTGTTTCGTCCCCATGCCCATTTCGCGAAGCGTCTTTTTTTCCGTCTTTTTTATCGTCATCTTTCCTGGGTGCATCAGAAAATGTTTTGATCGGCTTGGTGTAATGGAAATTCACCTTGCGAAATTCCACCGCTCCCTCGATCGCTAACAGGTCTACGGCGTCGGGCTTATCCAGAATATCCGGCGCAGTATCCAGAATATTGAGAATGCGCTCCCCTGCTGCTGCCGCTTCCTGAACCTGATCCAGCCGCATCGCCAGATCGCGGATCGGGTCGAAGAACAGATTCAGATAGAGCAAAAACGCCACCAGGGTTCCCGCGCTCATATCGCCGTTCAATACCCGGATGCCCCCTACCCCGATGACAATCGCTACCCCCACCTGCGAGATCAGGTCGATACCGGGCAGAAAAACCGAAGCCAACCAGTCCGCCCGCAGACTCGCCTTGAGTTCAGTTGTCGCCACATCACCGAAGCGCGCTTTTTGATAATACTCGCGCACGAACGCCTGCACGATGCGCATGCCGGAGAGATTCTCCTGCAAATTGGCGGACACCTGCCCCACCGCCTCACGCACCACCCGGTAGCGTTTCGCGGATTGTTTGCGCCACCACCACGTGAGGCCGATCATAGGCGGCAGGATGGTGAACGTCAGCAGCGCCAGCGTCCAGTCATAGATCAGCATCAACACAATGATCCCGGCCAGGATGAATAAATTGGAGATCGTGTTAATCACGGCCCAGGTGAGGAAGTTTTGCAGCGAGTTGCTGTCCTCCGTGATGCGCGCCATCAGATCGCCCACCCGGTTATGATCGAAGTACGCCAGGTTCAAATCCAGGTACTTGTAAAACAGCTTCCGGCGTACGATCATAATCACGTTCTGGCCGATCCAGATCATGTTGTACATTTGCACGCGCAAACAGAACGCTTCAATGGTGATCACCGCCAGAAAGAGCAAACTGTAGATCAGCAGCGCGCTTTTATCTCGCTCCGCCATCCCTTGATTGATCGCCAGCCGGACCAGCGACGGCGAAATCAGGGTCGTAGCCGTCGTCACCGCCATCAGCAGCAGCACGCCAATCACGCGGCGGCGAAACGGCACAATAAAACTGAGCAAACGGCCCAGCGTTTCGGTTATCGGGCGTTCGAGTTTCGGTTTATTGTCATTGTCTCCCATCGTCTAATCCTCGCTCGAATCCTGCTTGGCGCTCGTCGCGGCGATATCCGCCGGCAGGCGTTTTTCATCTTTCCGATGATCCGCCACGATCACCGGTTCATCGCGCATCATGCCATCCTCATCACGCAGTCCGATCCCGCGAATATCTTCCTCCGGCGTTTCGGTATCCGTTTGCAGCCGCCACAGGTGAGCATATCGTCCATTGAGCGCCATCAGATCCGCATGTGTGCCGCGCTCCACAATACGCCCCTTTTCGAGCATCAGAATCTGGTCGGCATGCATCACCGTGCTGAGCCGCTGCGCCACAATCAGCGTTGTCCGCCCTTCCATCAGCTTTTTCAGCGCCGCCCGGATTTCATACTCAGTTTTGCTGTCTACACTGGCTGTGGCGTCGTCCAGAATCAAAATGCGGGGGTTGACCAGCAGCGCGCGCGCAATCGCAATTCGTTGACGCTGTCCGCCCGAAAGGGTTACGCCGCGCTCCCCCACCAGCGTATCATAGCCCTCTGGGAATTCGAGGATAAATTCGTGGGCGCGGGCCGCCTTCGCCGCGATAACAACTTCTTCCCGGCTGGCATCAGGACGCCCAAACGCGACATTTTCGTGAATAGTCGCGTTGAACAGAAAGGTGTTCTGCATCACATACCCGACCTGTGAACGCAGCAGTTTGAGCGGCAGATCGCGCACATCAACATCATCAATCGTAATACTGCCGCTGGTCACGTCATAAAAGCGCGGAATCAGATCGATCAGGGTCGTTTTGCCGCTGCCCGTCGTCCCGACCACCGCCGTAACCGTGCCGGGGCGCGCTTCAAAGTCCACGTTGTAAAGCACTTCCACTTCCGGCTCGTCATCACCGCCCGCGTACATCGACGACACATCATCAAACCGGATATGCCCCTCAATCGAACCCGGATTCACCGCCCCCATCCGTGTTTTGATCTCCGGTGTCATGTCCATAATCTTGAAGATGCGCTTGCCGTTGGCAATGGCCCGCGAAATCATGTCGATCATAAAGGCGAGGCGGTGCGTCGGCAGACCGAGCAGTGCAACATAAGAATTGAACGATACGAGCGTTCCCAGCGTCAGCCGGTCATTCAGAACACGCATGCCGCCGAAATAGATCAGCAGGAATGACAAAATGCCCATAATGAGCCACACGGTAGGCATTGCCAGCGTGAACAATTTCGCCTGCTTGATCCACGAGTTCAGCACTTTCTGGTTATCGTCCTCAAACTTCTCGCGGGCAAACGCTTCGCGCGTGAAAGACTTAACCACCACAATCTGCGACAGATTCTCCTGAATGCGCGCGTACATCCCCCCGCGCACCTCGCGGATTTTGCCGAACAGCGGCTCGATGCGAACCCCGAACAGGTACGCCACCACAAACAACACCGGCATCGGGATCAGAAAGATGAGAGTCAGCGGCACACTGATCGAAAACATCATGACATAAATGCCCACCAACAGCACGATCAGATTGATGAAGTCGCCGATCACCACGCCCGCAAAAAAGCGAATTTCGTCAATATCACCGATGGCCCGGCTCATCAACTGGCCGACGCGCGTCCGGTCATAAAAAGCGAACGGGAGCCGCTGCAAATGGACAAAAAAGTCCATCCGCAAATCGTAAGCCACCTTGCGCCCCAACCACTGTGTCCCGTAGCGCTGGCCGAAATTGACCACTGTTCGCAGCACAGCAAACACCACGATAATAATGGAGGTCACAGTGAGCACCTGTTCGCGTGACCACGAGTCGGGATAAAGTGGAAAATCATTGTCGTTGCCCACAGCAGCATCGATGGCTTGCCCGATCAGCCAGGGACTCACCAGTGTGAACAACGTCACGCCGATCAAGCAGGCGTAAACGAGCACCGCCAACCGCCAATAGGGACGCATATAGCGGAGGATTCGGAGCAAGATTTTCATACAGCCTCCAATCGAGTGGTTCAAATTGACTGTAATCGTTACAAGTCAAGGTGAGGCAATAAACGGTAGGCCGCCACATTCCTGACGGGACAAACGATAAGTTCGACTTTGTACTCCTGTAGAAAACGCGAATTCGTTGGAATGCGCCACGTTTGCCCACACAGCGCTGCCGTACACAATCATCAGAAACGAGGATGGACCTGGGTTAATAAGTATAACACGGGTTAGCCCTCGGTTAAAAGGATTTAAGATCATCGAGCTAATCATTACCCACATCTTTTGAGACACGGACCGACACGTGCCTCCGCGCTCAATGCCCGCCATTGGTAGGGGTGTCGGCCTGCCGCGCCTGCCCCTCCTTTCTCTGCGTACGATACTGTTAGCGAACAAGCTGAATCGAATGCGTAGGCATTTGTAGGGGCAGGTTTGCAAACCTGCCCTTACGCTCATCCTCATCGAATGTTTAATCGCTTGTAATCTAATCAATGAATTCGCCAACAATATGACGCATATTGGGCGCGGCAAACCTCGGCCCTACCAAACATTTCCGACTTGGTGCAGTAGTACTGTCAGGCTGGCGTCAGCAAATCATAGTAGACAAATTCCTTTTTTTCGTTTATTCTCCCCGCCGAGAATAGTCCCTCCGCCAAGTTTGTGGTCGGAATGACCACCATATAATCTTGAGGTGAGAAAGGAACTTCACCGTGAAAAATCGTAAATTGTTCTACTGTGCCCTTGCGATGCTGGCCGTGATGGTCGCGCTGGTGCCTATCCTCTTAGACTCCGGTCACTCTCAGACCCCTGTCTTTGCCCAGGAACCCACCGGAACCCCCACCGATCAATATTGGCTCGCATTTTCTGCCGCCCGCGCCGCGCTCGAAGAGAAAACCGGCGGCGATTTTGCGTTTGTTAACTCGTGGACCTATGAAGAAGCTGAATTCACGGGCGGCATTGACGACTGCCACACGCTAATGGAAGGTGAACAGGCCCGCCAGATTTTCTTCGGGTGGCGTTTCATCATCACCTCACTCAGCAATATGCAGTACGAAGTGCGCACCAGCTTCAATTATCAAATCATCTCCATTTGCGACAAAGTCACAGCGGGGACCGCTGCACCAACCGCCGCTGCCAACCCCAACCTCCCCGCCCCGGTGACTGGCTCAGCGTCCACCGGATCGTTTGAACTGGGCGGTCAGGTCCCGGGTCTGTATCCCAACACGCGCACGGCCCTGGAATCGGCCAAGATGAAGTCGGTCAAGATGCAGCTTCAGATGGGCCAAAGCGGTTCCGGTCTCATCTCCGAAGCGCACGCCGCCGGTTTCAAGATTCTGTTCTCCGTCGTCGGCGACAAGAGCCAGGTCATGAACGGCAGCTATCAGGATAGCTACGCCAGCTATGTCGGCAGCCTTGCCGCAGCAGGCGCGGATGCCATCGAAATCTGGAACGAAATGAACATTGACCGCGAATGGCCTGCCGGACAGGTGAACGGCGCGAATTATGTCCCGCTGCTCGCCAAAGCCTACAACGCCATCAAAGCCGCCAATGCCAACACCCTCGTGATCACGGGCGCGCTGGCCCCCACCGGCTTCTTCGGTGCGGCTGGCTGCACCGATCAGGGCTGCAACGACGATGTGTACGTCCAGCAGATGGCCTCGGCGGGTGCGGGCAACTATGCCGACTGCATCGGCGTTCACTACAACGAAGGCATCATCAGCCCCAGCGCCAGCAGCGGCGATCCGCGCGGTGGTTATCCCACCTACTACTTCGGCACGATGTTGAGCCGCGCCATTGGCCCCTTCGGCAACAAGCAGGCCTGCTTCACCGAAATCGGCTACCTGTCGCCCGAAGGATACAGCGCCCTGCCCAGCGGTTTTGCCTGGGCCGCCAACACCTCCATCGCGGAACAGGCCCAGTGGTTAGCTGAAGCCGCCGTGATCGGTGCCAATACCGGCAAAGTTCGCTTGATGATTGTCTTTAATGTGGACTTCACCAACTACAGCGGCAGCGACCCGATGGCTGGATTCGCCATTGTCCGCGCTGACGGCTCTTGTCCCGCCTGCACCACGCTCGCGGGCGTGATGAAGTAAGCGGTCACTCCGGTTTGAATTCAAAAGAGGGCGCTTTTCAGTGCCCTCTTTTAACTTGGTTGGGGAAAACGAGGGGTGATAGAGTTTTTCATAGAGGCGCGGACATTGTCCCGCTTGTAACCCTCACATTATTAGCCATCCGAGTTAGTCATCCAAGTTAACCATCGAAAGTCTATTTTTCCCTGCCCATCTGTGCTACCCTGGTTCTAGCCGCACCGCACCTTACCAACTCATAACACATGCCTCACGACGCGACATAACATTTCCTGCCAAGAAATCCCAGATATTGCCAGGATCTCGACCTGTTCACAGTCGTTTTTCCCCTCAAAATGTCAAGACAGGCGTAAAAAGGGGGGGGAGGGGGTCTTCGACCAACGCAGCATTTTAATCCATCGCAATCATGCCATGTGGTCATTCATTGAATCAGAAATACAGGGTGCCGCCCCGCTTCGGCGCTGAATTCCTCTATCGGGGCATCAACACTGGCATCAAAATAGGGCCGCACAATGGGTTCCATCTGAACATACTGCTTCAGAATCGGGCCGCGCGCATCAGGTTCGACTTCGGCAACGCGCACTGTCTCTACCGTCTTCCCGCGCGTCAGGGTTACTTCTCCGGCGGCGCGCGCATTTTTCACCCAGCTTACCTCGCCATACGGTGCCACCAGCCAGCGCTGCCCATCCGCCTGCACCAGCGAAACGGGCGTCGAATAGGCCTTGCCGGATTTCCGCCCGCGTACGGTCAAAATCACGGTCTGTTTTGGCCCCATCCCCCGGCGGGCCAAAAAGCTCATAAAACGGTTGCCTATACGCCGGATTCCCGTGAGTTTGTAAGTGCGTGCCATCGTTTCCTCCTATACATTTTTCGCTCTTTTATAAGTACGCGGGTCCGTTCCCGAACGTTTCATGAAAAATTCGTCGTGTGTGCCGATCCCGCAGTATACTTTATTCAAGATTTCTAACCTTTCTAACGTCAGCACAACCTGCACTGCGGGGCGTTTATGCATTTGCAGCCGAACGATCTAATCGGGGAATATCGCATCATTGACCTGATCGGGAATGGCGGTTTCAGCGTCGTTTACAAAGCCGAGGATTTAAACCTGGAGCGCCCGGTTGCGGTCAAACAACTCAGCCCCGAAGTTTTTTCCGAAGCAGGCACGCGGGAGTGGTTTATCCGCGAGGCGCGGTTAGCGGCGAGCCTGAACCATCCCAACATTGTTTCCACCTATGCCTTGCGCGAACAAGGCGATATGCTCTTCATCATCATGGAATACATGGATGGTGGCGATCTCCATTCGCTGATCGCGCAAAACGGCTCGCTGGATCGCACCACCCTGCTCAAGGTAGCCGTCGATATGTGCAGCGCGCTCGAAACCCTGCACGCGCGGAATGTGATCCACCGTGACATCAAGCCCGAAAATATCATGATCGCGCAGGAAGGCCAGTTCAAGCTGGGTGACTTCGGCCTCGCCCATATCCGCCAATCCTACGCGCACAGCCTCAATCGCACCACCGGCCCACAGCCCGGCACGCTGCTCTATATGTCGCCCGAACAGGCGCTGGGCGAAGAAATCACGGTCCAATCCGATATTTACTCACTGGCTATCGCGCTGTACGAGGCCATCACCGGGCACTACTATTTAGATTACGATTTTCGCTCCGATGATGAAGACTTGCTGCTGGACATGATCGTCCAAGCGCCGCCCTTACCCATCACCGTGCGCGATTCTAGCGTGCCCGAAGAACTGGATGAACCGATTCTGCGCGCGTTGAGCAAAAACCCGGAAGACAGGCCCAAAAACGCCCGGCAGTTCCTGAGCGAAATCAAAAATGCGTTTTCGCGCGCCAAACGCTCCACCTTATCCCAAAAACGCCGCTTACTGACTTCGCAGGCTGCCCCCACGCCGCCCGAACTCTGGCACGATCTCTATGCGGTGCGCACTTTGCGCGACGCCGATCACCAGCCGCAAAAAGCCCAGGATCGCTTGCAAGTCCTCTGGCAGCAGTATTCCGGCCTTCCCGAAGTCGCTGCCGAATGGGGCGAAACGCAGATCGCCCTGGGACAAATCGACGAAGGGCGAAACTGGCTGGAACGGGCCGTCCGCCTCAAGCCGGACATCCCCTTCGCGCAGTTAGCGCTGGCCGATCTATACCGCGATGTAGACGAAAATGATGCCGATGCCGACAGCGCCACCGTCGAGGCTATTCACGCCGATGCGGACTTAGCCTATGCGGTCCTGTATGATGATATAGTCGCCTCGCTCGATGACCCGGTTCAGTACGAGCATTTTGTCGAAATCTTCCACCGCGCCGCCCAGGAACGTCCCTCTGCCGCGGTCTATCATAATCTCGGCCAGGTGCTGGCGCTGCACAAAAAACGTAAATCGGAGAGTATTCTCTGTTTTGAAACCGCGCTGGACCTTGATGCCGATTATGGTCCAGCCTATGTCGGACTCGGCACGTTGCTCACCGAACAGGATCAATTGGACGAAGCTATCGGTACACTGGAACAAGGCACCTACCGCTTCTATCCACCGCTTCCCCCGGAAGATTGGCACAAGTCAAACACCGTTTACCAGCGCGCTCACGCTTTTCTCGCGCTGGCTGTCGCCTATGCCCAGGCCGAGCAGTTCGAAAATAGTGCGATTGCTGCCTTCACAGCGCTCGACCTCGATCCCAGCGAGTTAGAAGACAACGCGGAAGATCTGCTTAGCGCGTATGCGCAGGCCGCCGACGAGTGGATGACCGCCGGTGAATATCTCCGTGCCTACAAATTCCTCAACCAGTGCATTCCCCTCGCCGCACACTGGGGTTATGTGCGTATTTTTATGCTGCTCGCGGTTGCCCAGCAAAAAATTGACGCCAGCCAACAGCGCAAAGAGCAGTGGGAAGATGCCACAGACTGGCTTCGGGCGAGCGCCCTCCATCTCAACCGCAAATCGCACAAACGCGCCTGATTCTTACACTCTTTTTATGCGATGTTGAGATTGATCTAACGCGCCCATGTTATTACACTGGTAGTCCTATTTTGTCCCGCAGGAGTTCAAACATGGCTGACACTTACACTTTTCAAGCTGAAATTCAGCAGTTACTGCATATTCTGGTCCATTCGCTCTACACCGACCGCGAAATTTTTCTGCGCGAGCTAATCTCCAACGCCTCCGACGCGCTGCATCGCCTCCAATTCGAGATGCTGACCCAGCACGACATTCTGGAGCAGGATGCCGAACTGGCGATCCACATTGCCTTTAACAAAGATGAAGGCACGCTCACCATCAGCGATACCGGCACCGGCATGAACCGGGACGAACTGATCCAGAACCTCGGCACGATTGCCCAGTCCGGCGCACGGAGCTTTCTCAATCGCGTGCAGGAACAGCAGGGGAACTCGTTCTCGGCTGCCGATCTCATCGGGCAGTTCGGCGTCGGGTTCTATTCAGTGTTTATGGCGGCGGATAAAGTCAGCGTGACGACGCGCTCCTTCCGCCCCGGCGATCAGGCCTGGACCTGGACATCGGACGGCAGCACGACCTACAGCATCGAACCGGCTGACAAAACCACGCGCGGCACGGAGATCGTCGTTTTTCTGAAGGACGACGCCAAAGAATTCGCGGAAGCCTACCGCCTGCGTAACATCATCAAAAAACATTCCGACTTCATCCCCTTCCCCATCTATGTTGAAAACGAAGTCGCCAACCAGCGCACCGCGATCTGGCGCAAATCGCCTTCTGAAGTCAGCCAGGAAGACTACAACGCGTTTTATAAGCAGTTGACGCTCGATTACCGCGAACCCCTGATTACACAGCATATCGTCTCCGATGCGCCTGTCCAGTTCTACAGCGTGTTATATGTGCCCGAACAGGCCGACAAAGGGCTGTTCACCGCGCGCAGTGATCACGGACTGAAATTGTACGCCCGCAAAGTCCTGATCCAGGAATACAACAAGGAATTTCTGCCGCAGTATCTCCGCTTTGTCGATGGTGTGGTGGACTCCGAAGATTTACCGCTCAACGTGGCGCGCGAATCGGTCCAGACCAACCGCACGATCAAACGCATCGGCACCTCGATCAAAGGTAAGTTTCTGAGCGAACTCGAACGGATCGCAAAAGATGAACCGGATCGTTATAACAAACTCTGGAAAGAGTTTGGTGTGTTCCTCAAAGAAGGCATCGCCACCGAACCGGGCGACGCCGAGCGTCTCTCCAAACTACTGCGTTTCCATTCGACGGTCAGCGACGGCACCACGCCCACCGTATCGCTGGAAGATTACGTTGCGCGCATGCAAGCTGAACAGGAACATATTTACTACATCCTGGTGGATGATCTGAAAACCGTCAGCAGCAGCCCCCACCTGGAACCGTTCCGGGCGCGCGATCTCGAAGTGCTGTATCTGACCGACACCGTAGACAGTTTTATGCTGATGAACCTGCGCGAGTTCCAGGGCAAACAACTCCACAATGTGGACGATGCCGGGTTGCAGCTTCCCGACGTGGAAACGCCCGACGAAAAAATGCCCGAACCATTGGAACAGAACTCGTTTGATGAGTTGCGCCAGCGCTTCGCCGATGTGTTAGGCGAGCGCGTGCTCGAAGTGCGCGAATCGCACCTCCTGACCGGCAGCCCGGTCCGGCTGGCAACGCCCGAAGGCCAGATGGATCGCAACGTCCAGCGCGTCTATCGTTTGCTCGAAAAAGAATATCAGGTGCCGCAGCGCATTCTGGAAATCAACCGCCGCCACTCCTTGATCCGCAACCTGTCGGAATGGATCCACAGCGAATCAGATGCGGCCATCATCAATCAAACCATCGAGCAGTTGTACGAAAACGCACTCCTGCTCGATGGCCTGCACCCCAATCCATCCGAAATGGTCAGCCGCATCAACCAGTTTTTGGAAATGGCGACGCGGCGTTCCTGAGGTTTAATAATCGACTAAGAAATGGTAGGTGATGGTCAGGCTTTCGCCCGCCGGGACCGTCACCTCCCAGCGCAGTTGGTTATCCTGCCCGCGCTCTGGTTCCAGCGAATAGTCGAACTCCCACGCGCCATTGAGCCAGGTATCCAGCACCAACAGGGAGAGTTCCTTAGTGCCAAAGTTGCTGATTTCCAGCGTGACCGTGTTGAAGTAATAATCATTGCTGGCATCCGCTTTATATTCCCGGCTCTGCGTGCGGTGAACGCGCACATCGGGCATACTCCCCACCGTCACGCTGCCCTCGCTGCCCACCGGCGTCGTCTCGATAAAATCGCTGCCCATGAACAGATTGTTCTGATACACCCGCACGATACCTTCCGCCAGCGGCACGTCGGTATCATTACGAACTTTGTAGATCACGTCTGTTTCCTGCTGCATCGCCGCGTTCCAGACGATCTGTTTCCGCGCCGCAAAGGTCGCGCCCGCAATGTTGGAATACACAATATCGCCCGGTTCAGCGCTCACCGTCCCCAACGAATAGACATGCTGTAAGTCAACGGTGCCAACCCCAGCGCTCGGCAGCGTCACGGATTCATTGGAATAACCCACCGCATACTGGTTCATTGTCACCTGCGACACCTGATCAACCTGCTCTTCCAGGTTCACACGTCCCGCCACCAGATACACCGTTGTTTCATCCAGAATCAACGCGGAGTTCTGAATCTCGGCAAAAAACGACATATTCACCGACTGATCATCAATGATGGTCATATCATACGTCGGCGTCCAGACTGCCCCCGGCAGCAGATATTCCAGCTTCACTTCGCGTGTGGCATCCGCCGCCACATCCGAATCCCACGCCAGAATATAGGCGCTCGCGCTGGACACATAGGTACTGCTGTATATGTCGCTGTAAACGTCGGGCGACTGCGGCGTGATCCGGTAATTGCGCACCCGCGCGCCGTTTTCGGTCAGCATCAGCGTATTGGGATACGTTCCCGGCGGCAGCAGCACGCGCGTCTCATTCCCACCCGGCAGCATCACCGTATCGCGCACAAAAGCGATATTGCTCAGATAGAGTGCGACCTCGTCGGGACGGCTTGCATAATAAATCTCGCCGCCCGATGCCCGCGCCAGGTCCATCCCATTCAAAACACCGCTCAACAACACCACCAGAACCGCCAAAACACAACGTTTAAACATAACATCCTCCGCAGTTGATCAAATTCGCTAGCCTCATTCTACTGGCAATTTGTGACAATTCTGTGATAATTGCCGCACAGTATGCGCATAATTTCAGAAGGGCAGCCAGGATGAGTTCGTGGACGCTGCTTCGTAACGCGCTGTTAGGTTGGTTTGTCATCCTCGACAACCCGATCTACTGGCGTGAAATCGATCACCACACCTCACGGGGCAATCTGGCCCGCTGGTTATCGTACCTGCAAAATCTCAGCCTTCCTCTGGCCGGGTTATCCTGTGTTGTGTTCGGCATGACCGGAGTCTACTACCCGTTTATGCTGCTGCTCACGCTGCTCGTAATCCTGGTCATGTGGTATGCGATTATCTGTCTGCTGTTTGCGCCGGTTGTCGCCGAGGAACGTTACCAGCAAACATGGGAACTTCTGATCGCCACCTCCCTGCCCACCGAAACCATCCTGTTGGGGAAAATTCAATCCATTTGTTCCCGGCTGCGTTTCAGCATCATTGCGCTGGGAGTCGTGCTGCTGCTGGCGGCGCTGGCGCTGGGACTGGCCTACCGGGATATCATGCCCTTCTATGCGAATCCGGTCACGCAATGCGGGACGTCATTGGCTACCATGAGTGTAATCGGCGGGTTATTTTTGGCGGATCGCTGGCAGCATTATGTGGGTATGGTTGTAATGGCGGTAGCAAGCAGCGCCAGAGCGCTTTCATCACGGCAGGCCGCACTAAATGCACTGGTTGGCGTCTTCGGGATGTGGTTGGTCGAAATACTGGGCACCCTGCTGGTTATCATTCTCTGGCTGCCCGCCGAAAAAATCGGACAAACGCTGCTGATTATCACCGTGCTGGGTCCCGCTGCGGCCTACCTGGATACGCTGCCCAGCCTGCCCGCCCTGCTCCTGATCGTGCTCACCCTGCTCCTGCGTGAAGCCGTCGTGCGTTCGCTGTGGGCCAGAGCCACCCGAACAGCGCGGCAGCTTTAAGCCGCCGGGAGTGTAAAACAAGCGGTAGTCCCCTGCCCTTCCTGGCTCTCGACCCACAACATCCCGCCATGCGCCCGGACCAGTGCGTCCGCAATCGCCAAACCCAAACCGCTGCCGCCTGATGCCCGCGAACGCGCTTTATCTGCCCGGTAAAACCGCTGGCCGATGCGCGGTAATTCGTCGGCAGCGATTCCCATGCCCAAATCTGAAATTCGGACGCGTACTGCCCCATCCGGCACAGGTTCCACCGCCACCGTCACTGGGGCATCTTCCGGCGAATACTTGAGCGCATTATCCAGCAAATTCACCAGCACCTGTGCCACGCGATCCGAGTCAGCCCACGCCGCGACATGACCGTTAGCTTCAATATGCACCCGATCCTGATCATTCAGCCGCGCCGCTGTCAGCCGCACCAGATCGGGCAGCCGCACCCGTTCGCGCCGCAAATTGAGCGCCGCCGAATCCGCCCGCGAGAGAATCAGCAGATCGTTCACCAGGCGAATCAGCCGGTTCGTCTCGTGTTCCAGCGTTTCGAGAAAAGTATCGCGCACCTGGGGATCATCCACCGCCCCATCGCGCAGCGTCTCCACCATCCCCTTGATCGATGTGAGCGGTGTCCGCAGTTCGTGCGAGACATTCGCCACAAAATCCACCTGCATCTGCCGCGCGGATCGCAGCCGGGCAATCATCTCGTTAAAAGCGCGGCTCAACCGCCCAATCTCATCTTTAGATCGCGCGGGCACTTCGAGATCAAACTGTCCCTGGGCCACCGCTGCTGTCGCTGCCGTCAGCCGCCGAATCGGGCGCGTGATGGCGCGCGAGAGCAGCAGGCCCGCCAAGGCCGACAGCGCCAGCGCGATCAGGGTCGATTGCAGCCACTGCTCCCGCAGATCGCCCAACACGGCGGTAACGTCGTTCAGCGGCTGGCTGAGATACACCACACCGATCATTTTTTCGCCTTCAAACGCGGGCAAAGCCACCTCAAGCCGTTGATCATCCCGGCGGGTCGCGTAATCCCCATTCAGCGCCTCTTCGACCAATGCAGCGCGATGCAGATCGGCCCCCGGTTCCTGCTGCGCCGAATCGACCAGCACCACGCCCTGCGGATCCAGAATGCGGATGCGGGTATTGATCTGTGCGCCCAGTTGCAGCGAGGCATTGCTCAGATAGTTCAGATTCAGCGTGTCCGGCGGCACAGCGACATTCTGTGTCTGCACATACAGATTATCGATCTGCTGCTGCTGGATGGTATTGGATGTGGCATTCTGACTGGCGACGTCCGGCCCCGCGATCTGAGCGCCGGGCATCACCGCCTGCGCCGTAATCCGTGCCTGTGCCATCAGGCTTTCTTCTGCCGCCTCCACAAAATAACGTTCCAGCAGCGACAGCAAGAGCAAACCGGATATGCCCATCGCCAGCACAATCACAAGCAAATGACTCAGCGTCAGTCGCGCACGAATTGAGGTTCCCATCACCCATCCATATCTACTCAGGCCAGCTTATACCCGACGCCCCGCACGGTGATCACATACTCGTGCTCTGGCGAAGCGTCGCGCAGTTTGGAACGTAAGCGTTTCACCACCGCATCCACGACCCGTAAATCGCCCTGGTAATCGTACCCCCAGACCGTTTCCAGCAGTTGTTCGCGCGTCCACACTCGCCCCGACTGTCCCGCCAGCGTATACAGTACATCAAACTCCAGCGCCGTCAGCACCAGCGGCGTCGCACCGATAGCCGCCTCATGCCGCGCCACATTGATTACCAACTCCTGCACGCGCAGAATATTCTCGTCCACAGGCGGTGGGGCGGCAGTCCGGCGGTGCAGCACATTTTTGACCCGTGCCATCAGTTCCCGCACGCTGAACGGCTTGACAACGTAATCATCCGCGCCCAGTTCCAACCCCACCACCCGATCAATTTCCGCATCCCGCGCGGTCAGCATAATCACCGGGACATCCCGCTCACGGCGCACGGTGCGGAATACGTCCAACCCATCCACGCGCGGCAGCATCAAATCGAGGATGATCAGATCGGGCTGCTCCTGTCGGGCCAACAGGATCGCCTGTTCGCCGTCCGTCGCCATGATCACGTCATAATTTGCCCGCTTCAGGTTATAGGCCAGCACGCTGAGAATCGGCGGCTCATCATCCACCACCAGAATTTTCATGGCTCCTCGATTTGACGTGCCGCACTCCGCAGCATAGGCTTCGACCCTAACCATTCATGATCGCCGTTTGTCAGATGATGCACCAGGCCGTGCGCATGGAGCCGCCATTTTTCGCGGCTGGACTGCGGCAAATACTGCCAGTGTACGATCCCGGTATTGTGCGTCCACACTTCAGCCATCCGGCGCGGTCCAACATTAAAAACAAAGTCGAACACCGCATCGATCACGCCACCATGACACACCACCGCAATCACCGGTTCCGGGTCATCCTTTGCCCCATACTCTTGCACGAGTTCATCCAGAAAAGCGCTCACCCGCACCCGGAACTGCATCCAGCTTTCAAACCCACCTTCCATACAGGTGTAAGGGAACTCGGTTCCCCACCAACCCTCTGGATAGATAATGGGCATGGCTTCGGGCGGAACCGGGCGGCCATCAGCGTAACAGTTGCCAAATTCGCGCAGCCGGTCATCCGCCACCGCCGTTAATCCCGTCTCCTGCGCGATAGGCGCAGCCGTTTCCAACGTCCGCGCCATGGTACTGCTATACAGCGCATCCAGATGCAGGTTAGCCGCCATCCACCGCGCCACATGTTCGGCCTGCCGCTGGCCCAGTGGCGTCAAACCCGCATCAACAAATCCCCCCTCCCAATCGTCCAGATTAACAAAGCTCTCGCCATGACGAATCAACAACAAATGCAAAGCAGCCTCCTTATGCCGGCAAAAATTTCAGCCAGACTTCTCTCCGGCGCGGCCCATCGAATTCTGCCAGATAGATTCCCTGCCAGCGCCCCAGTTGCAGCTTACCCTTTTCGACAATAACCATCGTGCTGGAACCGAACAGCGATGCTTTGATATGCGCCGGGGAATTCCCTTCCCCATGCCGGTGGCGTGCATCCGGGGGGGCAATATGTCCATCCACAGTAAGCAGCATATCGTGCTTCACGTCAGGATCCCAATTTTCATTAAAGGTTAATCCGGCAGTAGTATGGGGGCAAAACAAGACAAGCACGCCATCTACGGCACCCAGCGCTTGTATCCCCGCTTGAACCGCTGCGGTAATATCGCATAATTCAGTTGTTTGATGGGTTGAAATAGTGAGTGTATGCATTTCGCGCTCCTGGCTGGTTACTGATTATACCGGTTGCCAAATCAAATATTTTTAGCTATTTTTTAGCCATTAATTAATTCAAATTGAATAAGCTCATCATCAACAGTAAATATATTTTGACTATAGATTCTTTATCAATGTTTGACAAAGATTACAAAGTCCTTATAATTGAGATAGGTTAGAGTATCGTTAGAAAAAAAGCCTCTTATTAGACCAATAAGCTGAACCGCACTGAGGGGTGGGGCATCAGCCGGGTTTAAATCGAACAAAATTGACATATAAACCAAAACAGACTGGTATCTGTTTTGTTAGTATCACATACTCTTTTCCGCCTAAAGGAATTCAGGGGAAAGGTCTAGAAGAGAGTCTGTTATGACTAATTATTTTTCGTCTACCATTCTTAACCGCCAGACCGGAAGCGCTACCACGCTCCGTGAACGCCTCCTGAGTGACCCTCAGATGCGCCGCAACCAAGCCGCCTCTCAAGGCTCGCCTGCTGAATGGGTCACCCCTATCACGGCAACATTTGCCGATCACCCTCGCCTGAGCGCCACCGAGCAGAAACAGCGGGCGCTCCAGGTAGCAAAAAGCTATAAATCTCATTTTCTCGCCGAATATCGTTATCGGGACGATCAGAACTTAGCGGTTGCTGTCATCCGGCCTCGCTCCACATCTGATTCAGTCCAACAGATCTGTGTGGACGCTGATGGCAACGTCAGCATTTTAGACGAAAACTTGCCGCAGCGGTTGATCTTGAGCCGGGTGGCAGTCGTTTTGAGCGGTATGTTGGCCGCCATCGGAACTCTCATGTGGTTCATTCTTTCCTAGTCACGGCACAAGCAAAAGGAGTCCCCAATGACCGCTTCATCTTCCCGTTTACCGATTCAGGTTGCGCGGCGTAAAATCGACGACAACGTTATTGATGGAGATTTTGGTGAAAGCAGCAGTTTTGCCGAACACGCCAAAGAATTCGCCGGAACATTTCTCAGTGACCTGGCGCGCGAAATGCGTGAAAAAGATCAAAACCAAACCTCCAGCGCGATGCCGGGCATGCCGAGCAGCGCAGGCAGCCAGGGAAATCCATATGAAACCGTGTTTGGCCCTGGTGTCGAGGCAATTAACGATAAAAAGCGGGCCAACCGCACGACCATCATTATTGTGAGCGCGTCATCGGGCATCTTCATTATGTCGCATCTCACGCGCAAAGGAATGGTTGTCGTCATTGTGGTTTTGGCGTTAATCTTCTGGGGCTTCTTCCAGTTTCCGGGATTGTGGGACCTGATTTTCTCGCTCATCTAGCCCAAAGGCAGGGGGTTCGATGGAGACGTTTCCAACTCAAATCTATATCAATTATGCGCCGAGTGACGAAGCTTTTGCGCTGCGCCTCCACAGCGAGTTAAACCAGCGTGGTCATACGGCTTGGATTGATCTGATTGATGTAGCGCCCGGTGAACCCTGGCACACGGCCATTCACCTTGCCCTGGAAGCCGCCACCCATATGATCATTATCTGGTCGAAGGCAGCTTCCACATCGCGCGAAGTCGAAAGTGAATGGATGCACTTCAACAAGCCCATCCTGATCGCCCTGCTCGATGGCGAACCGCTCCACTATGAACTAAAACACAACGCAACCAGCACCAATACCATCAACTTTGCCGCCGATTTTGAAGGGGCGTTCCGTAAGTTACTCGGCCAGATCGAAGCCTCAGCCCGGCGTGATCCTGGTGCAGCTACTCACGCGCTCGAAAAAGGGAATGCGTCTTTCCGCAGTTACGAATTTGCGGGGGCGATCAAACAGTACAGCCAGTCCATTACCCTTGATCCAGCCAACGCCATCGCTTTCCAGAACCGGGGGATGGCTCAGTTTGAACTGGGCGATATGGACTCCGCCCTCAAGGACTTTAACGAAGCGATTCGCCTCGATCCGACTCTGGCCGAAGCCTATTATTATCAGGGGCGCGTGCTGCGCACCCAGGGCGAACATTTCCGCGCCCTGGAAAGTTTTTCATTGGCAATTAAGCAGGATCAGGAACACGCCAAAGCTTATTATTATCGTGGACTAACGTTTGATCTGCTGAATAATATGGACCGCGCGCTCGCGGATTACTGCGAAGCGATCCGCCTTGATCCCGACAGCACGCTGGCCTATGGCATGCGCGGCTCAATCTATTATGCCCAGGGAAAGTATGAGGAAGCGCTCAACGACCTGGATCGCGCCGTCATCCTCGACCCTACGGACCCCACCATCTACCTGCTGCGCGGCAAGACCTACGAAGCGCTCAACCACCAGCAAGACGCCATGCGCGACTATATCCAGGCCATCAAACTGGACAAAGGTTTATCCGAGGCCTATCGTGGGCGCGGCATGATCTATATCAGCCTCGGCAATTTTGACGCCGCCATTGACGATCTGAACCAGGCGGTGCGCCTCAATCCTGCCGATGGATTAGCGCGGCTGGCACGTGGTGACGCCTATTTTTCGATGGATAACCTCAGCAAAGCATTGACCGACTATAACGACGCGGTGCGCCTGATGCCCGATCATGCCGGAGCGTATCACAATCGCGGGGTGGCCTACCACGCCATGAAGCAGTACACCGACGCCATTGATAACTACAACCGCGCCTGCCAGTTAAATCCCGCCTTCGGTTCGGCCTTTTACAACCGGGGTAACGCCCATTACGAACTCGGCCAACTCAACGCCGCGCTCACCGACTATGATCAGGCGATCCGCCTCGACACAACTGACGCGGCAGCCTTCCTGAACCGGGGCATCACCTATAACAGTCTGGGGATGTATGACGAGGCGATTGCCGACTTTACACACGTCCTCTCAATCAATCCCTATAATGCCGAAGCGTATTACAACCGTCACCTGAGCTATCTCCGGCGTGGCGCGCCCGGTGATGATCGCCTCGCCAAGCAGGATATGCAGAGTTACTACCGCCTGACCCGCAACATGGGCCGGGATCGCGGTAACGGCATGCACTAACCCTTTCCGTCACAGATCCAGTACAATAAATAGTCTTTGCATCTACATCGTTTGAAGGATAAATCGTCTGATGAGCGAAAACCCCATTGCGCCCATTCTGCAAGCTTTTGTCCAGCCCTGGTACGACTCACTGGCAAAAACACCCCAAACGCAGGAACAAGTGCTCCACAATCTGCTCAAAATTTACGCCAAAACCGAATACGGCCAGCAGCACCAAGCCGAACAGGTCGGCTCCATTGCCGATTACCGCGCTGCCTTTCCGATCATGACCTACGCCGATTATGAACCGATTCTGCGCCGCGTGATGGCAGGGGACACCCACGCGCTTCTGGAAGCCGATCCCCTCGGTTGGGCGATGACGCGCGGGACCACCGGGCAAAGCAAATATATTCCCATGACCCCGCGTGATATGGAAATGCGCCACAATGCCGCCCGCGCCGTGATTCAGTACGTGCTGCACAGCAAGCGTTTTGAAATTCTGCTCGGCTCCAATCTCAACCTGAGCTTTCCAAGTATCGTCGGCAGCATGGAAGTCAACGGGCGTACCATTGAATACGGCTATGCCACCGGGATTTATGTCAAACATGTTGCCGCCCGCACCCCCATCAAAACACTTCCCTCTCAGGAAGCAATCGATGAACTCGGCGGCGATACCGACCTCGCATCATGGCAGGCCCGGTTCAAATTAGCCTACGACACCGCCAAAGACGAAAACATGACCATTGTCGGCGGCGCGGCGCAGGTTGCCGTCAAGTTTGGCCGCTGGCTGAAACACAACTATGGACAATATCCCAAAGAGGTCTGGCAGTTCGGCGTGCTGTCCCTGGGTAGTACAGCCGGAATCAATACCATCTATCGCCCCCGTCTGCTGGCAATGTATGGGCAGCAAACCGGGCTGGTAGAAATTTATGGAGCAACGGAAGGCATGTTCGGCCAGCAGCGCGATGATCACCGCGCCTGGGTGCCGAATTATGATCTCTACTTTTTTGAAGTGGAAACCAACGATGGCATCAAAATGTTATACGAGATGGAACCGGGCGAAACGGGCAGTCTGGTGGTTAGCACGCCCGTTTTGCCGCGTTACAAAATTTTAGACATCATCCGCGCCCGCAAACCGCCCTATTTCCTGTGTATCGGGCGTGATCGCAAATGGACACGCGCCGCTTACTGGATGCGCCGCATCATCCAACTGGACACACGCCGCCAGGGTTAAGCGGGCGTATTGTCGGCATTTTCGGTTCCCTCAGCGGGCGGTTCCGGCGGTGTGGTCGGGGATTGGCGTCGATCCCGCCGTCGTAAGGAATTCGCCCGCGCCTGCAAATCCTGGAAATAGTCACTGTTGGTGATCTCAGACACTTCCTGCGACAGCTTCTTTTCATCGATCACAATTTTCAGTTCGGCAACCTGCTGCTTCAAGCGCTCGATCCGGGTGAAAACTTCGTTCGCCATGCGCCGAAACACCCGCGCCAACTGGCCGATTTCATCCGCCCGGTTGCCCAGTGGCTCCAACTGGTCCGCATTACTAATCTGTTCATTTTCAATAGCCTGTGCCACATCCGACATTTCCAGCACGGGCCGCACAATCTGCCGCGAGATGATCAACACAACGCTGGCGGCGACTACCCCGGCGATCAAAAACACAATCACCGTAAACACGCTGATCAGAATCGCCTGATCCATCTGATCATTCGCCCGATCTACCGTCTTTTTGATACTGGCATCGGTTTTGGCCAACGTCTGTTCCAGCTTGCCACGCACATCGCCAAGCGTCGTCCCCATCTGCGTACGAGTTGCATCCGAACTTTCGATCTGAGCATCCCATTGATCGTTGATCAGTTGATCCAGCGGATTATAAATAACATCCACCCGCTGGGCGGAACGTGACAGCGACATTTGCTGTGCGGCAGCAGGATCATCCTGCATCATGCTAACCAGTTGATCAAAAAACTCCGATTCTGCCTGCAACTCCCCCTGAAGCGTCGTCAACGTTTCAGCAACGGTATCATTGGTGGCAAATTCGATCCCAGAAGCAATATCGTCATCCAGCCAGCCCTCTACCCTATGGTGAATATCCGCCATGCCAGCCGGGTCAGCCGGATCCGCCGCCAGGACATAATCCTTCTCAACTGCTTCCATCTCATAAAATTCACGCTGAACGCGGAAAAGATGCAGCAGTTCATCGCTCTGATCAAACACATTGAGGACTTCCGCCTGCCCCGCCGACACTGCATTTTCAACTTCGGTACGGCTGGTAGCTAACGTCTCCGAGACGTTTTTTTTGTTCGTCGTCATCGCCGTGTTGATCTCAGACTTCGCATCATCAATGGTCCGAATATTCCAGCCAATGGCCAACACGCCGACCAGAAATACAATCGCAAAAACACCAATCAGCTTATTTTGAATGCTCACATCTTGTAGTTTTTTCATCGCGTGTTATCGGACCCCTATATGATTGCTATTGGACTGTCGTTGTCCCGCGCAGCGATCCCCGGTTGCGGCCCCGGCTGGAATCGCGCACCGACGCATTCGAGCGAGTACGTAGCGTCGAGCGAGTAGTGGTCGTCTGCATGGCAGGCTTGCCGTAGAAGGCCTTGACCCTATCGAGACTCCCCGTTTCCTCGCCATCTGTTTCCTCGCCGCCGCTGGTATCCTCCGTCTCATCTACGCCAGCATCGTCGCCGCTCACCTCACCTTCGACCCACTCGTCGCAGCTTTTCTCGTCGCCGCTCACCTCATCGTTAGCATCCTCACCACTCGTATCCTCACCCGCCGCCTCGTCTTCCTCGTCTGCCGTCATGTCATCGGTGTCATCAGCTTCTTCATCGCCAGATGTTTCATCGAAATAAGCGTCAAGCGCATCAGCATCCTCTTCATCGGCATATTCGGCGGCGTATTCATAATCCTGCTGCGCCAGTTCATCTTCACCCAGCGCTTCATACGTCTCGCCGCGCACCGCGTAACCCCATTCATCTTCGGGATTCAATTCGAGACTCTGGCTCAGATCATCCTCAGCAAGTTCATATTCGCCTGTGTAGTAGTACAGCGACCCGCGATAAAAATACGTGTCGGTCATAATTTCATCCGTCACGAGTTCGGAATCTTCAGCCAACTCGAACACATAATTCAGATCGGCTAATGCTTCTTCATCGCGTTCCAGGTAAAACAGCGTTTCGCCGCGCAGTGTATAAACCAGGGGGTCCAGGTCATTTATTTCTACGGCCTGGTTAAAGTCAGCCAGCGCGTCCTCGTCCTGCCCCAATTCCTGGTAGACCACGCCGCGATACACATACGCCCAATAATTATCAGGATCAAGTTCCAGCGCATAATCCAAATCGGCTAACGCCGCATCGGGATCATCCAGGTACAGTTCCGACAATGCGCGGTAGGTGAAATAATAGGAGTCCTCGGCTAAGTTGATAGCAGCATTAAACGCCTCAACCGCCGCTGCATCATCCCCCAGATACTGGAGTGACAGGCCCAGGAAATAGTAGGCTTCCGAATCATCAGGATAAGCGCCCAGATAAGTATTAAAATCCGCAATCGCCGCCTCGTCATCCCCCAGGTATTGGTACGACTTGCCCCGGATAAACAGCGGACTCACATCATCGGGATTCAACTGCAACGCCATATCAACATCGGCAATCGCGGCTTCATCATCACCCAATTCCTGGTAAACCACGCCGCGCAAAAGATAGGAGATATTGCTGTCCGGCGCGACTTCAACCGCGCAGTTCGCCATTTCCAGTGCATCTTCCCAGGTTTCGGCTTCCTGCACTGCCGCCACATAATCCAGGTTCGGATCACAGCCATCCTGCGCGCGTGGGCTGGCAAAGCTCACACCATCCAGGGGTAAACAGGCCAATACTGCGATGAACAAGAGGATTCCATATCCTATGCGTTTCATGCTTCTATCCTTAAGGCTATTTATCGACCAGATGGTTGATCAGGATGCTGACTCCGATCATAATCAAAATCAGCGGCCACAAGGTACCAATACTAAAGCCAATCCCTAACCCCAACATCAGCAGCACCACACCCAAAATCAGGCGCGCGCCCGGATTAGAGCGATACGCCGGCACAAACAGCCGGACTCCAACCTCAACCAGCAGCAGCGATCCGGCTCCGGTTAACACCCACGACCAGGGATTATTGAAGATTCCGCTGACCGAATTGAGCAGCAGCACAATGCCCGCCCATGACACAATCCCGCCCCAGGTGAGCTGGGCCAGCCGGTCCGACGGGGCGACATCACCCCAAAACTCGCCCTTCTCCTGTTCCTTTTCGCCCTCTTTTTCGTTTTCTTTTTCCTGTTCTTTTTCGTCGCTATCGCGTTCCTTTTCGCGCTGTTTTTCCCCTTTACGTTCCAATCGAACTTCAGCCCGATAATCATGCATCTCGCGCCGAGAATCCGACTTTCGCTTGCGCTTCGGTTTTTCGTACGAGTCTTCATCCACCGGGTAATCAGGCACGTAATCGGGAACCGTCCGCGCGTCCACACGGTCATACGACCGCGCGGGCTTTTCAGGCGCTGGCGAACGCACAGCCTCGGCGAGCGATTGCGCGTCCAGCGACACGGACGGCGTACCAATCGCATCGGTCAGCGCGTCATAGACCTCACTCACCGAAGCGTATCGCTGCTCAGGGTCCTTTTCCAGGCAGCGCAGCACGACATCTTCAACCGCTTTGGAAATGCGAGGATTAATCTCGCTAAGCGGCCTCGGTTTGACATGCAGATGTTCGTATACAATCCGCACAGCGGTTGTGGTTCCGGCGGTATCTTCGCTTTCCCCCGTAAACGGCAGCCGCCCGGTATACATCTGGTACAGCATCACGCCCAGCGCATAAATATCGGTAGCTGCCGTCACCTTGCCCGCCAGAATTTGCTCCGGCGACATATAATGCGGCGTGCCAACCGTCGTATCCACCGTCAGCGTGCTGGTATCGGTCAGAATCCGCGCAATACCAAAATCGGTGATATACAGGTGCTTATTTTCATCTAGCAGAATATTGGCGGGCTTCAGATCACGGTGGACCACACCCTCGCGATGCGCATAATGCAGCGCCGCCGCCAGCGGTGTCAGATAGCTCAGCGACTCCAACGGCGACACAGGCTTGTTGAGATCATGCAGCAGTTGTTGCAGCGTTTCGCCGGGGATATAGTCCGTTAAAATGAAGACAACCCCATCCATCTCCACTGTATCGTAATACCGCACGATATTCGGATGCTGAAGCCGGGACAGGACCATCGCCTCACGGCGGAATCGTTCGAGAAAGGCGGGTTCATGAGCAATGTCACTGCGCAGCACTTTAGCGGCCAGATCGACCCTGCGGTACAGGTCATGGACACGAAAGACGCGCGCAAACGTCCCCTCCCCCAGCAATTCTTCAAAACGATACCGATCTCCCAATGTTTTGCCTGTCAACTCACTGGTTGTTAAACGCCGGGATCGTCCTTTTTCTTCTTCAGGGGGCAATTCTGGTTCTGGTAGTGGTTTTGGTTCATGTGCCATGCACGATACCCCATACTTTGCAAAGCTGATACACAGGCCTCATTATCGCCCTAATTCGCCGGTAGGCCAAACACTGGCGCGATTGGCCTGTTTTGTGGTATGGTGCAAACGAATTATTTTTTCGGGGGCGATATGACCACACGAACACTTACTATTCTACTGGCGGACCTCGTCGGTTCGAGCGCGCATGTCACATCTATTCCACAAGACCAGGCGGTGGATTACCTGCAAGATGCTATTTTACCGATCCGGCAGAGCATCGAAGCCCACGAAGGCCGGGTCATCAAGTTCACTGGGGACGGCTATCTGGCAACGTTCGAGAGCGTGTGCCAGGGACTCCGCGCCGCCGAAAAGATTCGGCAGCAGTTCCTGCGCCAAACGCACACCCCCGCCGGAATTTCGCTGGACGGGGTGCGCGTCATCCTCAACACTGCCGATGTAACGCTCGAAGATGACGATATTCTGGGCGACGGAGTCGCGCTGGTGTCGCGGCTGGAAAAAGACGTGCCCGCCAATCACGTCTATGTTACGCAGGCCGTGCGCGAAGTAGCCGACGATGCCGAATTCACCTTCGAGCGTATCACCGAAGCCCGTCCGCGCGGCTGGCACCGGACTATTCCGCTTTTTGAACTGATGTCCGTCGAGGCCAGCTATGTTGATCCCAAAGTTTTCCTGCTGATCACCGATCTGCACGGGCTGATCCCGCAGAGCGAAAACCGCCCGCCCAGCGACATCCACCAGTGGCTGATGACCTGGGGCGATCTGCATCGCCAGGCGGTAGCCGGGCTGAAAGGCCGGGTGCGGCAGTTCATCGCAGACATGGCTCTGGTGACGTTCACTAATGGCGATGATGCGGTCCACGGTCTGCTCAATCTGCGCGCGCTGGCCGACATCTATAACACCAAGCGGGGCGAACTCCCGCCGCTGCAATTCAAGGCAACGGTCTGTGTGGGTGACTTGATCCTCACGCCAACCGGCATTGTCGGCCAGATCGTCAACCACACCTTCGATCTGCTCAACGCCACGCCGCGCGGCACCATCTCCATCGATGAGACCGTTTTCAATACGCTCAGCGTCTACCGCGAACACTTCCGCCCCATCAGGCTGACGGACCGCCACAACGAAACGCTGTCCGCCTACCAATTAATCGAGGACGAAAAAGGATAAGTGCCAGAGCGCTTTTGTATAGAGAACGCTAACAGACCCGTCTGCAACAAAAGAGTTGCCTCGGACTAATAACCTTTTTCTAACGGCTGTCAGGTTAGAGTTGGGTTCATTCAGGCTAAATCAGGTTAATGGGCTGGGGGCAGGCTGGCAAACCCACCCCCGGCCTTCCTACACGAGCTACTGCACTGTGATGGTAATGTAACGGTTGTCTTCCACGTTATCCAGCTTGATGACCTTCAGGTTATAGGTCGTGGTGGTCGTCGGGCACACCTGCACCGTACCGGAACCCACAACGCCGCCGCCCTGCAAGTACACCGCCTTGATCCCTTCCACGCGCCAGGTCAGGTTCGCACACTGCCCGGAACTGATGGTAGTCTTGTCCGCCGTGAATTCGATCACAACCGGGACCGGACCGGATGAGGTAGGTGCCGCGGTGGGAACCACCGGAGCCGGTGTGGCTGTCGGCGGCGGGTTGATCACCGGGACATTCAGCACCGAAATGGTGTTCAAATCGATGTTGATTTGCAGCAAACTTGCCGCTGCCCAGCCCTGCTGTCCGGCAGTCGTTGTGACTTGCAACCATGAATTGTCTTGCAGCCGCCCGATGATGTCCAGCGTGGAATTCTGCGGAATCGTGACCAGGATCGCCGCGCCGAGGCCCGGACTCTGGCGAATATTCAACTGGAAGGAAGTCACCACCGCGTCCGGCTGGAGGGGAGTTGCAGTTGCGGCAGGCAGCGGAGTCGCCACCGGGACCACCGGCGTTTCAGTGGCTTCGGCGGCACCAGGGCCGCGCTCATCAAACGTATCATTGGTCAACTGGCGCACCGCTGCACCGTCCGCCGAAATGACGAACAAGTCCCAGTTGCCATTCACATCCGACGAATACATGATAAACAGGCCGTTCGGCTGCCAGACAGGCTTAATATCTTTCGCATTGTTGGCGGTCAACTGGCGAACGTCGGTCCCGTCCTTCTTCATCACGAACAGTTCAAAGTCGCCATCCCGATCCGATGCAAAGGCCACATATTCACCATCAGGCGACCACATGGGGTCAATATCCGCCCCCGGCGCGTTGGTAAGCTGCGTGGTAACGCCGGTTTCCGGGTCCAGAATGTAGATGTCATAACTGCCGCTGCGATCCGACGTAAAGACGACTGCCCCCGGCTGGTTGTCGGTCTGCGCACCGGCCAGCCCACTTTGTAAGGCCCAGGCCGCGCCGCCGGCAAAAGCCGCCACCATCAGAAGAAGAGTGAAAGTCCAGCGTGAAATTTTCATAAACCTTTTCCCTTGCCATGTGCAATAACGTTCCGCAAATTCTAACGCTAATGTGGCGATGTATACAGGGGAATTAACCCACTTTCGATCTACGCTCCCCTCACAAAGTTCCAGGGGGATAGGTATAAGGCCGGGTAAAGAAAAGAGTGTCGCAATCTGATCTCGCGCTAAATCGCATTTTGCAGGACAATCAAGTTCAACCTATTAACTTTACAGCAGGATTTTGTACATGTTCTTAGACCGAATTCTGAAGGGATTTCAAAGTATCCCGCAGCGTATCGCCGATAACTTTCGGAAAAAGCCGGATCGTTTTCTTGAACGCCTGCGCCAGCACGCCCTGATTACCCTGGAGGCATCCCAGGCGCTGCACGATTATATGCGCCATCCCAACAAAAAAAATGCGGAACGAATCGGCAAACTCGAAAAAAACGCCGATGAAGTCCGCCGCATTTTTATCGACGAACTCAACCGGACGTTTGTCGTACCCATTGATCGCGCCGATTTGCAGACCCTCTCACGGGCCATTGATGATGTCCTGGATGAACTCTGGGCAACGGTCAACGAAATGGATATGTTGGGAGTAGAACCGAATATCCACCTGCGCGAGATGGTCGAGTTGATCAGCACCGAAATTGAGGAAATCCTGTTGGCACTGGAACGCCTGCCCAAACATGCCGGGGTAGCCACCACCCATGCGATCCGCGCCCGATCCGGTGACAACCGCCTGGAACGCCAGTATGCCGAGGCGTTGGCGGATTTATTCAAGGAACCCAAAGACCTTGACGCGCTGGTGGACATTATGAAACGGCGCGAAATTTACCGCCACCTGTTCCACGCGTCGGAACGGGTCGCGGATGTGGCAAACCTGATCGAAGATGTGGTGGTGAAGTTTTATTGAGGCCGCTACTCCACAAACACGGCCATCAGATCGTTGACGTTGGTATTGGTCGGGCCGGTCACTAACAAATTATCCGTCTGGCTGAGAAACGTGTAGGCATCATTTTGATCCAGCGCTGCGACTGCCGACAGCCCCAGTGCCTGCCCGCGTGACACGGTTGATCCATCCACAATGCCCCCCGCCGCATCCGTCGGCCCGTCGCTGCCATCGGTGCCCAGGCTGGCGATCAGCACATCATCCCACCCCTGGATCGCCAGCGCCGCTGCCAGGGCGAGTTCCTGGTTGCGCCCCCCGCGCCCATTGCCGCGTACGGTAACGGTGGTTTCGCCGCCCAGAATCAAACAGGCCGGGCGCGGCACCGGGCGGTTGTGGGTCACAATCTCCTTGCCCAGCGCCGCCAACACCCGCCCGACTTCGCGCGCTTCGCCTTCGACAAAGGTAGACAGCAGCAGCGTGTGATAGCCCGCTTCCGCCGCTTTTTCAACTGCCGCCTGTGCCGCCCGCGCATTATCCGCAATAATCACGGTTTGAATCCGGTCAAAGGCCTCATCATCGGCTTTGGGCGTTTCCTGCACACCCCCCGACAAGCCGCGCAGCAAATAGCGCCGGATCGATGAGGGGATCACACTTGACTCGACATACCGCGCCAGCACCGCCTGGGCATGGGCGAAGGTGGTCGGATCGGGCACCGTCGGACCCGATGCGATCACATCCAGCGGACTGCCCACCACATCCGACAGCACAAGCGTGATCAGCGTCGCAGGATAAGCCAACCGCGCCATCTGCCCGCCCTGCACCTGTGACAGGTGTTTCCGTACGGCATTGATCGCTTCAATCGGTGCGCCCGACTTCAACAGTGTCTGAGTCAAAATCTGCACATCATCCAGGCTCACACCTTCAACCGGCAGTGTCATCAGGGCCGACCCGCCGCCGGAGATCAGGCAGATCACCAGATCGTCCCTGGTTGCCTCGCGCAGCAGTTTCACCATGTCGCGCGTATTGCTCACCCCGGCCTCATCCGGCACCGGATGCGCGGCTTCGCGCACCTCGATAATCTGCGTGGGAGCCGTGTAGCCATATTTCACACTCACGACTCCCGCTGTGATCCGGTCTTCTACTATTTCTTCAATAGCCGCTGCCATCGACGCGCCCGCTTTACCGCCACCGACCACCACCACCCGTTTAAACCGCCGCAGATCATACGCCGTGCCATCGACCCACAGCGTATGGTCACTGCCAAACACCATCCGCCGGATCGCCTGGGCCGGATCAGCGGCATCCAGCGCCGCCGCCAATACGGTCAGAGCGTTGTGGAAGTGATCCTGGTGTGGTCGTAAAAAGCGCGCCGTCATAGGTATTCTCCCCGAATACAGCCTAGTCTGAGCGTTTCTCTTTTTCGTCTTCTTTGAGTTCGCCCAATACCATTTCAATGAACAGCCCGGCGATCCCCATAATCAGGCCCCCGATAATCGCCGGTCCCCAGCCATCGACCTCGAACCAGTTTCCGGCCAGCCAATCGGTGATCAGCAACATGGCCCCGTTGATAACCAGCAGAAACAGGCCCATCGTCAACAGGATGAACGGGCAGGTCAAGACGGTCAGGATAGGCTTGATGGTCGCGTTGACCATGCCAAAGATGAGCGCGACCAGCAGCAGCGCCGCCACACTATTCTCGCGGATGGTGATCCCATTCACCACATCAGCGGCAATCATCAGCGCTACTGCGTTAATCAGCAGTCGTAACAGAAATCTGGACATTATTCCGCCTGGGGCATTTTACCTTTGCGATTATAGACAATCTTGCGAATCTCCGGGGCCATGCGCTGGCGGGCCAGGTAGAAAAACACACCGCCTTTCGTCCGCGGGCGCGTGTCATCATGGGTGCGCAGCGCGCCTCCGGCGTCCAGCTCCTGCGCCTCTTTGAGCAGCGCTTCGGCAAAACTGGTTCCACACAACCGGATAATCGCTTCGATCTGCCGCAGTGGGACTTCATCTTTTTCGCCCAGTTCCGCGGCAATCGTTTCGACGGTTTTACGCTGCTTCGCTGTGAACTCGCGACTGAGATTCAGATCGGGGTAGCTCACGCTCAGATAATGCTCACCAATCACGTGCCCATTAAGTCCATGATTCGCTTTGGTCGCCACTTTTTCAGATGCCATCTGCACCAAAGCGATCCGGCGGTTGAATTTTTCGTCCACACTGAACTGAATCGTCTTCACCTCGCCATATTCGCCAAAAAGTCCGTGCAAGTCCTCTTCGGTGGTTTCCGCCGGGACATTCGCAACGTACAATGTATCGTGCATGTTTCTCTCCTCCTGGGGCTGGATACAGGCAAATAACCGGGTTTGGGGAACCCGGTCCTGATGTATTGTAACCTGTTTAGGCGTGTTCGGGAGAGGATTCGAAGCGACCAAAATTGTAATAGGCCGCACATGCGCCTTCAGACGACACCATCGGTGCGCCCAATGGTTTGCGGGGCGTGCATTCTTTGCCAAAAGCGGGGCAGCCGTTGGGTTTGAGCACCCCGCGCAGCACATCCCCCGCATGACATAACGGCGATTCCTGCGTCTGAATATGGCTGACGGCGAAGCGCCGCGCCGCATCGTAGGGATGGAAAGCGGGCCGGAGCCGCCAGCCGGAACGCGGAATCGTGCCGATGCCGCGCCAGTTGCGATCACATTCCTCAAACACCTCGTTGATCACGGCCATCGCGGGGTGGTTGCCGCCCTCGACCACCGCGCGCCCATAGGCGTTTTCTACCTCAGCCCGGCCTTCCTCAAGCTGGCGAATCGTCTTGTAGATGCCCTGCACGAGATCCAGCGGTTCGAAGCCGGTCACAACCATCGGCACGTGATATTTTTCAACCAGCGGATGATATTCCCAGTAGCCCATCACCGCGCAGACGTGCCCAGCCAGCAGAAACGCCTGCATCGAGGCATCCGGTGAGCTGAGCATGGCTTCCAGCGCCGGGGGTACGCGCACATGCGACACCAGCACCGAAAAGTTAATGATCCCCTGATTTTTCGCCTGGACAATCGCCATCGCGTTGGCGGGCGCGGTGGTTTCAAACCCCACGCCGAAAAAGACAACTTCTTTCGTCGGGTTGTCCTGTGCGATCTTCAGGCATTCCAGCGGCGAATACACGATCCGCACATCGCCGCCCTCGGCCCGCACCTGGAACAGGTCTTTTTTAGACCCCGGCACGCGCAGCATATCGCCAAACGATACCATGATCGTGTTGGGCAGCGAAGCAATCGCCAGCGCCTGATCGATCAATTCCTGTGGGGTGACACACACCGGGCAGCCGGGACCATGAATCATCTCGACGCCGGGCGGCAGCAGTTGATCGATCCCGTGCCGGATCAGCGAATGCGTCTGGCCGCCGCATACTTCCATCAAGCGCCAGGGCTGTGTCGTGATCCGGTGGAGTTCGTCCAGCACCTCGCGGACCTTGCCCGCGTCGCGGTATTCGGTCACATACTTCATGGGGTCTCTTCCGACTCACCCAGTTCTTCGCCCAGAATACCCGCTTCGGCGAGCAGTTCCAGCGTTTTTTGCGCTTCTTCCTCGTCGATGATGTTCAGCGCGAAGCCGACATGCACAATCGTATACTGGCCGATCTCCGCTTCGGGCACATACGCTAAACACGCCTCACGGATCACGCCGCCAAAATCGATTTTGCCCATTTTCAGGCCCTGCTGTTCGTACACTTCCACAATCTTACCGGGGATACCGAGACACATCGTTTTTTCTCCATTAACCAAATTTGAGTTTGTAAGCCGCCACCGCCGCCTGCCCAAGCGCCAGCCCGCCATCATTCGGCGGCACCAGGCGATGCGTATACACCGTGAACCCCGCCGCCTGTAACAGCGGGACCGTTTTACCTTGCAGCGTATGATTCTGGAATACGCCGCCGCTGAGGACGACACTGTTTAAATCCGTTTTTTCGCGCGCCATCTGGCACAGATCAGCGATCATCTGCGCGACCCCGTTATGGAATCGCGCTGAAATTTTCGCCGCTGGCACCCCCGCCCGCTGATCCCGGATGATCGCGCGGAACAGCGGAGCCGGATCAATCTGGTAGGGTTCGTCGTCGCCGATTTCAAACGGATACGCGCCCATCTCGGCACGATCAGTCTGCGCTTCCAGCCAGATCGCGCCCTGCGCCTCATACGTCACTTCCTGCAAAACGCCGATCAGGGAGGCCACCGCATCGAACAGCCGCCCCATACTCGATGTCAGTGGCGCGTTCAGCCGTTTGTCCAACTGCTGCCGGATGATCCCGCGTTCCGCTTCAGGCGCAGCTTGCACGGGCGGGAGTTCCGGCTCCCATGCAATCCCACTGCCCCACAGGTGCGCCAGCGCCACCCGGTACGGTTTGAGCGTAGCCGCGTCACCGCCCGGCAGCGGGACATATTTCAGATAGGCGAAGCGCTGGTAGTCGCCATACCCGCCGATCAGAATTTCCCCGCCCCAGATCGCGCCGTCCGTGCCGAGTCCCGTCCCGTCGAAGATCACGCCGATGGCCTGCTCGTCTGCCGGGCGTTTGTGTTCCGCCAGCCCACTCGCCATGTGTGCGTGGTGGTGCTGCACCGCGATTTTGGGTTCCGGGCGCTGCATGGCGTAACGTGTCGCCATGTAATCAGGATGCAGATCGTGCGCCACCGCTTCGGGCATGACGCGAAACAGGCGGCTGAGATGTTCCACGCTGTGCTCGTAGGATTGCAGCGCTTCATAATTCGCCAGATCACCGATATGCTGGCTCATAAAGGCGTACTGATCGCGCGCCAGACAAAACGTATTTTTGAGTTCCGCGCCCGCCGCCAGCAGCGGGGCCGCATCGAAGGCCAGCGGAATCGGATACGGCGCATACCCGCGCGAACGCCGCAGCGGTTGGATATGATCATCCAGCGGACGCACCACCGAGTCATCGCAGCGGATGTGAATCTCGCGGTTATGCAGCAAAAACGCATCAGCCAGCGGTCCCAGCCGCCTGACCGCATCTGCATTCGTCGTGGCAATCGGTTCTTCGCTGAAATTCCCGCTGGTCATCACCAGCGCGGGCGGAAAGTCGCGCGGAGATTCGAACAGCAGGTAATGCAGCGGTGTATAGGGCAGCATCACGCCCAGTTCGGTCAGGCCGGGCGCAACGGCTTCCGCGATCCCGCTGTTCGGCTTGAGCGGCAGCAGCACAATCGGGCGCTCGCGTGAATCCAGCGCCTGCGCCGCCGTGAAACTCACCTCACAGAAGCGCGTCACCGTGCCCATATCCGGCATCATCACCGCGAAGGGTTTGGCCGCGCGGCCTTTGCGCCGCCGGAGTTCCTGCACCGCCGCCGGGTTGGTCGCGTCACACGCCAGATGAAACCCGCCGATCCCTTTGATCGCCACAATATACCCGTCGCGCACAAGCTCACACGTCGCTTTGATCTCGTCTTCGGGCAGTTCGTCCCACGTTTCAGGCACATCATGCTCCGGGCTGGGGATCAGTTCCAGCCGGGGACCGCACACCGGGCAGGCGTTCGGCTGCGCATGGAAGCGCCGATCCAGCGGGTTATCATATTCCGCCTGACATTCCGGGCACATCTGAAAAGCGGACATCGTGGTTTTCGGGCGATCATACGGGATGTCCTGAATAATCGTGAAGCGCGGGCCGCAGTTGGTGCAGTTGGTGAACGCATAGCGGTGCCGCCGGTCCGTCTCATCGAATACTTCCAGCAGACAGTCTTCACACACCGCCATATCCGGCGAAATCGGCTGGTAGGCTCCCTCCACCGCTGCACTGTGTTTGATCTCAAACCGCGTGTAGCCGTTGGGCGCGATCTCGTGCCATTCCACGCTTTCGATGCGCGACAGCGGCGGCGCTTCGGCGGTGATCGCCTGTGTAAATGATTCCAGCGCTTCCCCGTCGCCCACCACTTCAATATCCACACCCGCCGACGTATTGCGCACCCACCCCGTCAGCGAATAACGCTGCGCCAACCCATAGATAAAGGGGCGGAACCCCACCCCCTGGACCACGCCATTCACATGAATCTGTCGAGCTGCCGCCATACGTCAGGCCTTGTGCTCCTGAATTTTGGCGCGCAGCCAGTCCAGCCACGCCGCGAGGCCGTCTCCGGTGCGACACGAGATCGGGAAAAACGCCACGCCCGGATTCAGAATCTCCACGCCGCGCCGGAAGTAATCCAGATCGAATTCCATATAATCCTTGAGATCCATTTTGTTGAGCAGCAGCACATCCGCGCCCCGGTACATGTTCGGATACTTGTACGGCTTGTCCGCGCCTTCGGGTACGCTGGCGATCAAAACGTTCAGATGGGTGCCGAGCTTAAACGCCGCCGGGCAGATCAGGTTGCCCACATTTTCGATGATCATCAGGTCCAGCTTATCCAATCCCATCTTCGGCAGCACCTCGCGCACCATATTCGCGTCGAGATGACAGTCACCGCCTGTATTGACCAGTTCGACGGGCACGCCCAACTGCGCGAGCTTATCCACGTCGATCATCACCACGTCGCCTTCCATCACGCCGATCCGATATTCATCCTTCAGCGCCTCAATGGTTTTGTAGATCACGCTGGTTTTGCCGCCGCCGGGTGACGCCATGACGTTCAGCCCCAACACATGCTGCCCATCCAGGTCTTTTTGCGTGTTCAGCGCCAGTTGATCATTGACGCTCAGAATATTTTCAACAATCTCGATCTCAGGCATATTTTCCTCGTTTCAATTGCTGACAGCTTCCTGCAAATCCACATCAATGCTGTCCAGATAAAATTCCTCGCCTGCCGTTACGATCACTTTGATGCCGCCACACTGCGGACAGGCGTAATCCTGCTCATTCAGCGCAAAATCATGACCGCAGCCGTTGCAGTGCAGTTTCGCCGGGATGCGCGTAAAGTTCAGCGTCGCCCCTTTGGCAATCGTGCCATCCGCGATCATATCCCAATAAAACTGGACCGAATCGTCCACAATACTCGAAAGCTGGCCCACCACAATGTTGATCGTGCGGACGCGCACCGCCCCGGATTTTTCGGCATGGTGCAGCACCAGTTTGAGCAGGCTTTGTGTCACACTCAGTTCATGCATAATTGTTCTTCCGTAGATGTGATAAGCTTAATGCTTATTTACATTAATCCCCAGTTTACCGTATCGCGTTCCATGTTTCAGGTGACGAAAGTCACTCAATCTCGAATATCTTCTTCCCGTCCGCGTAAAATTTTACGATAAGCCACGCGGCAGGCATGCACATGCATCCCCACCCGTTCGTATAGGGCGACGGCTCCGGTAGCATTTTCGGCATCGACACCCAACCCGGCGATAGTCCATCCGCGCTGCTGGAACTGGTAAAAGCTAAGGTTCAGCAGCGCCGCGCCGAGTCCGCGCTTACGCCAGGATGGGCGCACGCCCAGCGTGCTGATCCAGCCGAGATCGGGCTGATCGTCGCCCCAGCGCCGGTTCAGGCACATCGCCGCGATCTCGTCACCGTCCACGGCCACCAGCCACAAATCCGGGTCCAGGTGTGGATCATCCAGCACGTTCTGCTCCCAGCGCTCAAATTCAAAATCGCCCATGCCCCAGTGTGTGCTGAACGCATCGGCCACCGCATCAAACACAGCGCGGGCATCCCGTTCGCGGACAAAAGGCCGCAGCGTAATTCCGTCAGGCAGCGCGGGTTCATCCAATGGGGTATCCAGGTAGCGGCGCATGGTGTAAAAATAGCGCACCGGGCGGTAGCCCAGCGTGTCCAACAGAGTCCGCGCATCCGCGTTTTTCTCGTTGACAAAGCGCTGCACATAAATCGGGCGCTCGGCAGGCAGTTCAGCTTCCGCGCGCTGCATCGCCCGCGCATCACACCACCGCACCAGTTCGGTGCCAACTCCCCGGCGGCGCACCTGCGGATCGACCACCCCGATCCCCATCACGCGGCCAATCGCCGGAAGTAAAATAAACCGCCCCGCCCCCACAATATCATCCGCTGGCGTAACCGCCAGAATCGAATCGGTAATCGGATCGCTTTCCGGCAGGCGGAGCTGGCGCTCGATTTCTTCCGCCGTCACCCGGCCATCGTCGCCATCCGCTTCCGCCGCCCGGTTGAGCATCGCCGTCAGCGGCCCCACGTCATCCCAGCTAAACGCGCGGTACTGGATTGCCATGTTCACCCTTCCTCATGTGATAGACCACCTGATTATACGGCAGAACCAAAGTGCATCCACCCACCGATTCTGCGTTGATTGTCTGATGAAATCAAGGGATTTCTTGCGGCGGCCTATAATGATAAGTGAGGAGGAATGAGTGATGAAAATCGGATTGCTGCTGCTGACAAGTCTGATCACGTTGGGTGTGCTGCTGATTACTCCGGGCGGACCCCTGAACACCGGAAATCCAACGTCTACCCCGCTCCCGGCGGACACGCGCGATCAGCAGGCGCTCGCCCGCCAGCTTGCCGACCAGATCGGCCCGGCCCCAGCGGATTATGACGCCGCGTGCACCGTTGATCGGATCACCCCCGCCAGTGCCGACTACAACCGGCGGGTGCTCGCCGCCGTCACAACCTTGATGCAGCAGGTCGGGCCGGTTTTCAAACCACACACCCTCCAATCGATCATCCGCGCCGGTATCGCGCAAACCAACCCGCCCCCTTACCGGATGGGAACAACTCGCATCTACAGCAAAACACAGGATACAATTCTGGCTTACATCGGTTACATCAACTGCCCCATCGGGAGCCACTACTCAACCACGATGGGCGGGCTGTACGTCTTTTCCAGTTCGGGCCAACGCTGGCACCTGAATGACGGTCACTCACTTGAAGCGTATCCCACCGCCAACGGCTGGATCGCGCTGGTCAATCTCTCCCCTTCAAGCATATCCGGGGACTACCATGCCGAGTTTTGGCAGATCATGCCAGTCAATGGCGCATGGGGTATTCGCACCATCACAAGTTTTCAGTTTCCCCTGCCCAACCTGATAAATTACCGGGTTAATTCCAGGGGACTAATCGTGCGCGTCCATAATGGGATGCTGCCCGCGCCGTGCCAGTTTACCACCGACATCGCCGCGATTTTCTACAATGCCTGGAGCGAGAGCACCCAGATTTACGAACTCAAACGGGGCATTTTTAAGCAAACCCGTACCGTCAACACCCAGATACATGTCATCCTGCGAGACGGAAGCGAGATGTTTGAGCTTGAAGATTGGCCGTCCTATTGTGATCTTGTTTCTGAATAGGATGCGTTTTGCAAATCCGTCACTGTTCGACCAGCTATAATTGCTTTGCGAAACGCTTTAGCCCCCGCCGGAACATATCGCCGCAGAATAATCATGTACGAGATGATGAGCACGATCCCATACAATAATGCGAACCAGGGCGAAGTTAAAAGCAGTGGAATAAACACCAAGAACAATCCGAACACAACTAGGGGGTAAATGCGATAAACCAGCGGATGCACTTGAAGCAACCAGACTGCAAAGATGAAAAAAACAGACAAACAGAACATCAATACGAACAGCGCGATGTCGGGAGCAAGGCCGCTCAAAGCCGTTGTAAGTAGGGCAATATCTTCCAGGGCTACCACAACAGGAGCATTCAATTGCCTGAACAGCTTGCCACGTCGCAACATTAACTCGTTATACCCTTTCTTTCGAAAAACAGGCGACATCGCATGATATTCATCCATTGTCTGGAATACGCGTGATTCTCCATGTGCCTTTGCAAACTGCGCCACATATCGCAGGTGGCGCTGATAGGTATCTTCGATAGTGGTATAGGCATGATGCAACCAGAAATCAGGATGTCGAATGGTTTCGTCGCGTGGAAATCCGCCAGGAAACATGGTCGTACACCACGTTTCATCCGGGAATATGGACTCAAATCCCATACGCACTCCACCCCATAGATGCGGAAAGGGAGCCACACCCGCCACCACACGCCCATCAGCGCTAATATAGGACCATTCCACGCCGAGTTCTTGTCCCGCCGCATTGACCAGCGCTGCCTCACCCAGGCGGCGAAAACCCAGATTGAACAACTGGAGTTCGGCAGATATTCCTGATACCGGCAACGGGCGTTGTTCATCGCTAATATCAACTGAATAGTTGGTCTTACTATCCCCTGGATTAAGAACCTTGCGCAGTCGTGGCTGTACCGATAGTATGGAAAAAGCTCCCCACATGAACACCGCCGTAGTCAGAAGGCCAATGACTCGTACCGGAGAAAAGCCGCCAACGTATATCAAAGTGCCAAGAATTAGCCCTGTCATATAACCTAGAACTTTTAGGAATGATTTTCTCATCGGTTTTCTCGCGTCCTAGAACCCCTGGTAAATCCAGCGCGGCGCGGAATCAGCCGTAAGGATGATCACCAGAATCAGAATCACACAGATGAGCACCGCATACAGATTCTCGCGGCTTAAAAATCGTTTCAGCAGGGACATCATAACGCTTCCTCGTAAAATTCAGCCGGACAAAAACCTTGTCGGTGTTGCTGGTTGTAGGGGCCGGTCTGCAAACCTGCCCCTACATTTGATGACTGGACTCGCGCAGAAATCCCGACGAGATCGGAAATCCGCATCATCCCGGCGGGTTTGTCAAGAACCGAGCACTTCCGTCAAAAACTTCTCGCGGTTGGCCGTCCGCGCGATCTTGCCGCTGGCCTGTTTGAGCCGCCACAACGGGCCGCCCCGAGGCACATAATGCGCCAGGCCATCGGTCGTCTGGGCGATCCGCGCGCGAATCTCGCGTTCGATGGCGGCGCGGGCCTCGGCGTCTTCCGTCTCGACTTCCGCGATCACGGCAATATCTTCGGTGCCAAGCTGCGTATTCTGCACGCCGAACGCCACCGCCCGCCCCGGATGCACGCCCGGAATATCGTACAGGCTGTTTTCGATGTCCTGCGGATAGATATTTTTGCCCGCCACGATGATCAGGTCTTTCTGCCGCCCGGTGATATACAACTCCCCGTCCGCCAGATACCCCAGATCGCCCGTGAAGTACCAGCCGTCCTGCATCGCCTGCGCAGTCGCATCGGCGCGGTGATAATACCCGGTCAGCATACAGTTGCTCCGCAGCGCGATTTCACCCACATGCCGATCCGGCAGATCGCGCCGTTCCGCGTCCACGATCCGCACTTCCGTGCCCATGATCGCCCGCCCGCACGATACCATCGTGATCACCGCGCCGTTCGTCTGGTTGGTCGGCTGCGCGATCCGCTGTTCCATCAACGTCTTGCGGTCCACATAATCGACGCTCAGCGGCTTGCTCAAATCGCTCTGGGTCACGGCGAACGTGTTTTCCGCCATGGCGTAACACGTATGCAGCCCATCGGGGTTGAATCCATAGTCGGTGTAGCGGTTGGCAAAGGTGACATGGCTTTCATTCCGCACGGGTTCCGAGCAGTTGATCACGGCGCGCAGACTCGACAAATCCAGTCCTTCCAGCGCGGATTTGCGCACGCGCGTTGCCAGAAAGTTATAGGCAAAATTCGGCAGCCAGCACAGCGTCCCCTTGTGATCGTGAATCGCGCGCAGCAGCACCTGCGGATTGCTGACCCAGTGGAACGGCGACATCAAGACAAGGTGAATTCCTTGTATAATCGGCATAATAAAACCAGCAATCAGGCCCATATCGTGATACAGTGGAAGCCAGCTAATAATCACATCGTCCGGCTGAAGCTGGATCGCGGCGCTGTACGCCGTCACCTGATTCAACACCGCGCCATGCGCCAGCATCACGCCCTTTTGCAGCCCGGTACTGCCCGACGAGTGCTGCAAAAACGCGGTATCATCAGGCCGTGAGGGAGCGCGATCCAGGTAATCGGCCAGTTGGCCTTCTGGCTCCAGATCGTTAACATTAAGGATGGTTCCCAGCGTGGCAATGCCCGCCAGGTGCTGTTCGAGAATCGGCTGCATCTCCGGATAGGTGATCACCGCTTTGACCTCGGACAGTTCGACCAGGGCGCGCACGCTCTCGTAATAGTGCTCCGGGTCCAGCTTGGGAGTCAGAAACGGGAAAATCGAGGGGATCGCGCCCAGCAGCATCGCGCCCCAGAAGCCGTACAGCACTTCGTCGCCGTGCTGCAACACCAGCACCACCAGATCGTGCGGCTGGACTCCCGCTTTTTCGAGCGCGCGAGCATACCGCGCAGCCTGATTAAAAAATTCATGATAGGTGATCGTCCGGGTGCTGTCGGGATCAATCAGGGTCAGCGCGGCCCGATCCGGCATCTGGTCACACAAATGTTTTGCACAGTCCAGCAGGGTATTGGCATCTACCTGCGCGAGAGTTAAATTGGTCATCTTGTCATCACTCGATAGGTTGACAAATAAAATACGCACCTACAAATACACTATTTTGACCAAGTTGCCCAGATTTGATGGGTTACATTGAATTATTTGGCCGACCCAAGAAAAGATTGGTGCAGCCTTTAACCTGCCGAGGAAGCGTATGGAAGATGATTCGAGTCAAGTGACGCAAATGGAATCGCGCGGCATGTGGAACCAGGCGCGCCGCAAAGCGTTCCTGACCCGCATGTACAGCGCGCTGGGTCTATCCCGCCATCCGGTAGAACTGCTATCCTTTGAAGAAGTGCAGAACTCCATGCGGCTGACCCAAAGCTCGTATCGCGGGCTACAGCAGGTTCCCATGGATCAGGTCGTGGGCAGTGTGGGCCGTTACAACGACTTCACCCGCACGTTTTTACCGCTCGTCGAAAACGATAGCTGGCGCTGGCGCAAAGTCGCTGAACTTCAGGCTGGGATGGGCGGTCTGCCCCCGGTTGAACTCTACAAAGTCGGGGATGCCTATTTCGTCAAGGATGGCAACCACCGCGTCTCGGTGGCCCGGCAGTTTGGCGCGAATACCGTCGAAGCCTACGTCTGGGAATACGAATCGCCCGTTGGCGGGCTGAGTGCTGACGCCAAAGTGGACGATCTGATCGTCAAGGCGGAATACCGCGCCTTTCTGGACCGGACCCGCCTGGATGTCTCGCGCCCCGAACAGAAGATCGTGCTCACCGAACCCGGCATGTATCCTGAACTGGAACTTCAGATTGCGCTTTACCGCGAAAACTTGCAGCGCATCGATGGCAACGAAAAATCCTACGAGGATGCGGCCATCGCCTGGTACGACATGGTATACACCCTCGCCGTTGACCAGATCGAAGAATCCGGTGTGTTGGAACTCTTCCCCGGACGTACCGAAGCCGACCTGTATGTGTGGGTGTCGCGCAACCGCCGCGAACTCGAAGAACGTTATGGCGAGCGCGTATCGCTGCGCGAAGCGGTCAATCAACTGGCCGAAGCCCAGCAGAAGCCCAGCGCTGTCGAGCGTGTGATGCATACCCTTACCAGTTCGGTGATGGGGCTGGTCCACAGCCTGACGCCGAGTTCGGATCGCGCCAACGACGATCTGAAGCTCCCCGTACGTCCCGGCGAAGACGAACCGCTCGGCAAACTGCTCGCCCAGGTCAATGCCATCACTCCCCACCTGAGCTATCAAGGCCAGCGTGGGGATGATTGGCGCTGGTGGCGCGGCGAACTGCGCGGCAAGGTCTGGGAACTGCTCGGCATGAGTTATACGCCCGGTGCGGCCTTCGAGGTGGTCAAAGTCAACACTTCGTTTGATGCCGGGGTGCGCCGCGAGAAGATTCTGCTTCAGGCTTCCGATGGGCTGCTGCTGCCTGCCTATGTGATGGTCCCGGTAGATTTGCCCATTCCCGCCCCCGCCCTGCTGGTTTATCCCGGTCACGGCACCATCCAGCAGACGGCTGGCCTTGAACGCAGCAGCCACCACGCCAGCGCCCTCGCCCTCGCCCAACAGGGCTACATCACCCTCACTATCGAAGAACGCGGCTTTGGCGAGTTGGGCCAGGTCGATCATGTCGCCCTCAACAATGTGGCCCAGTTGATGGGCCGCTCCTGGTTGGGCATCACCCTTGAAGACGGCATGCGCGCCCTGGACTATCTGCAAACCCGCCCGGATGTGAAGCCCACCCACATCGGCGTAACCGGGTTGGGCCTCGGTGGCGGATTAGCCATGTACACCGCCGCCCTGGACGAACGCATCCGCGCGGTGGTGATCCAGAACTATCTCAGCAGCAGCGTCGATCCCGCCATGTTGGTCGATGCCTGCGACTTTGTGCCCGGTCTGCGCCACTACGCGGGCCTGAGCGACGTGGCACGCCTCATCGTGCCGCGTCCCGTGCTGTATGCTTATCCCAAAAACCGGGCAACCACCCATCTCGCGCATGAGTTTTTTGATCGGGTGCGTCCCTCCTATGAAATGTTCAGCGTGCCGGATCGGACGCGCTTCATCGAACATGACGAGGGTGACGATTACGACACCGAACTGGCGCAGATGTGGTATCAGCGCTGGCTGGAAGAAGAAGATGATACCGGGGTGCTGCTCTGGGCCGCACGTGAAGGGTAAATTCGAGGGCAGGTTGGTGCCTGCCCTGTTTTTTAAGCCATCCCAAGAAGGGGTAAAGAAATATAGTGGTGCAGCCTTAGATGCTTACAAAACTCTCCGCATCCAGCACAAAAATCGTGGCGTAATGTTCGTCCGCGTTCGACGTGACCGGATTTGTTTCCCGAATCGCCTTGAGCGCAGCCTCAACCTGATCATCCGACACCCCGATCAACAGTGTCGTATGGCGGCGGCGCAAAAAGCCCCCTACGCTGCTGAATTCGGTCACGCGGTAATTCTGGTCGGTCAATACTTGTGTGAGCTTGTCACCATCACCCCGCAGGATCACGAGAATCAATTTCATGGTCTTACCCTTTCTGGTTTAGCTCGCTGGAACTTGTTCAAAGTGTTCGACCGGGAGCACAAACAGCGCCGCGCCGCCCACCTCGACCTCGACAAATCCCCCCATCATCGCCGCCGAATCGACAATATTCGGGCCAGCGGGTATCAACCGCGTCCGGCGTTCACACGTCGTCTTGAGAATAGTAATCACCGCATCAAGCTGATCATCTTCCACGCCGCTGATAAGTGTGGTATTGCCAACTCGAAAAAAACCGCCTGTCGTCGCGATCCGCGTCACACGGTAATTCGCTTCATTCAGCGCTTTGATCGTCCGGTCGGCATCCTGATCTTGTACTATCGCGAGGATAAGTTTCATGGTGTCCTCCTGCCAGCAGTTTATCACAGCTTCTCCTCTATCGACAATTATTAAGCCACAAAAATCTCCGAACATATTCAGAAAATTTTCACAACTTTAAAAAGAAAGATATTGCCGAAATAACTTAATTCCTTTATTATGTATTTATCCTCAAGGATTGATAGAGGGGCGGGGAAAGTGCATGCCAGCATCCAGTTCAGCGGAAACCATTCTATTCGTGGATGACAACCAGGCTCTCCAGCGCAGCGTGGAACGTTTGCTGCGCGTCGAAGGTTTTCAGGTCATCCTGGCCGGTGATGGGACCGAAGCCTTGAATATTTTGAATAGTGCGGGCGTGCCCGATCTGATCATCAGTGATGTCGCCATGCCCAATATGGACGGCTTTGAATTATTCGAAGAAGTCCGCCAGCGTGCGGAATGGTTAAATATCCCCTTCATTTTTTTGACCGCCCGCGACCAGATGAAAGACCTGCGCCAGGGCTATGCCTTAGGGGCCGACGATTACCTGATCAAACCGTTTGAACAGGAACGCCTGCTGCTCGTCATCCGCAGCAAGCTGAAGCGGCGCGCCGAACTGCAAGAGCATCTGAATATACAGCAGGCCGCCATTGATGCCGCCAAGCGCGAACTCTCCATGATGGTCGCCCACGAACTGCGCACGCCGCTTGTTTCGATCACGATGGTCACGGATATTCTCTCCCGTGAATTTGACCGGATGGAAGTCAATCAGGCCAAAGAAATGGTGGAAATGATGCACAGCGGCAGCGTCCGTTTGAACCGGCTGGTCGAACAGATGGTGATGTATGTCCAGCTCACCAGCGGCGCACTCCTGACGGCCATCCAGAGTCATCTCCGCCCCAGTTATATGCGTGATGCCGTGATCGGCGCAGTGGACCGCGCCCGCCAGTTCAGCTACCGCCAACAGGACATTCCGCTCCGTTACGACGAACACGATCCCGATGCGCAGATCATGGGCGATCTGGCCGCGCTCAAACATGCGCTGGCCGAACTGCTCTCAAACGCGATGGCCTTTTCAACCCCGCAGCAGGAAATTGAGGTCGTCCAGTGGTCCGCAGACCATCGAGTCTGGCTGACCATTACCGATCAAGGCCCCGGCATCGAACCCGAACATCTTACCCACATCTTTGAACCGTTCTACCAGGCCAACCGGACCCATTATGAACAGCAGGGCATCGGGATCGGTCTGGCACTGTCCCAGGGCATCATTCAGGTTCACGGCGGCACACTCGAACTGAAATCACGTGTTGGCGTCGGCACCCGTGCCACCGTCTCGCTGCCGATCTGGACCAAAGCTTAAGGCCGGTCAAGAAAATAATTCCCCGTGTCCTACCCGTTTGACTCCCCTTCCCTGAGGGAAGGGGTAAGGAAAATATTGGCGCAGCCTAATTGCTGGCGCGCCGCACCACCGCCAGCGTAATATCATCAGCCTGGGGCATTTCCCCGGCGAACCGTTGAATCTCATCCAGCAGCGTGCTGCACAGCGCCTGGACCTGTGCGGCGGGACAGGTGCGCACAATCTCGATCAGTCGTTCCGTCCCAAAAAATTCACCGTCCCGGTTCTGTGCTTCGGTCACACCGTCCGTATAGAGCACCAAAGTATCCCCGGCGGCCAGTTCGACGGTATGTTCCTTCCAGGCCGCGCCGTCGAACATCCCCAGCGGAATCCCGGTTTTGCCCAGTTCACGCAGCCCGTTCGCACCGCTGATCACAAATCCGGGGTTATGCCCGGCGTTACCATAGGTCAGCGTTTGGGCTGTCGGGTCCAGCACTCCATAAAACACCGTCACAAACTGATCAGTCTGCGTATCAGCCAGAATACGTTCGTTCGCGGCGGCCAAAGCGCTGCCGGGCTGGGCCGGATATTCCAGGGCATACGTCCGCAGCAGCGTGCGGCTCAGTGCCATATACAACGCCGCCCCTGTTCCTTTGTCGGCCACATCGGCCACCACAATTCCGATCCGGCCTTCGGGCAGCGCGATTAAATCGTAGAAGTCGCCGCTGGTCTGCCGCGCCGGTTCCAGCGCCACCCCGATCTGCCAGCCGTCGGCCTGCGGCACATGCGTCGGCAAAAATCGGGACTGAATCTCCCCGGCAAAAGCCAGTTCCTGTTCCATTTTCTGGTGTGCCAGCGTTTGCTGGTACACACGCGCACTGTTGATCGCCCCGGCGATCTGGGCCGCCAGGGTTTGCGCGGCAGGCAGCGATTGTTTCATATTCTGGTAACTGCGGCGGTGCGTGATAAAAATGCCCCCTAACACCTGCTCCGTTTCGACATCTTTAACCGGCGCGATCAAAATTGCATTGCCATACCGGGCTTCGCCCCAGGGCAGATCCACACGCGGCTTGAACAGGCGCGGCGCGTCCAGCGTCCGCACCCACTCCCACACGCGCTCGTCCACCATCGGCCACTCGTCAGGAATATGCAGAATCTTCTGATCCGGAAACAGCCGAATTTCCACCCCGCTAAACCCAAACATGCCCAGCACGTGCGCCCGCAGCAAATCCGGCAGCGCCGACCCGTCCGGCGGGGCGTCGATAATCGCGCGCCCAAGCTGCTCCAACTGCGCCATCTCGCGCGTCCGCTGCGAGCTTTGCGCCGCCGCCTGGCTCAGACGATTCGCTAACAGGCTGGCGAGCAGTGCCCCCGCGATCAGAAACAAATAGGCTCCCCACCCCTTTTCGGCATACAACCCCACCGCCAGCACAATAAACGGCTCAGCGCAATCGGGCAGCGCCTCCGAGATGAGCAAAAATCGTGTAAATGCTTGGCGTGTCACTCCGCCGAACAGCGGCAGCAGTTTGCTGAGAAAATAAACATACAATGGAATCTGAATCAGAAAGTCCAGCGCCACCCGCAGCGCGGTAGCCGCCAACGCCGGGGCCAGCGCATCCACCGTCATCGCCTGGGGCGGATACGTGCCGTCCAGCATTTCATAAAAAGCCAACGCCACCAGGCCGCCAAACGCGAACTGGGTCACTTTAAACAGAATATTCCGCCCCTCCGACCAGCGCGCCGCCGGATGGCTGTTCCGCTTGAACCGGTAGCCGAACAGCGCCAGCCCTTCCAAAACCGGAACCCACAACACTTCCGGCCCCACAATCAGCGCCCCCGACCACAGAACCAGCCGTTCCAGCGAACTCACCGCGTTGGCGGGGATGCCGGGACTTAACTCGATCACCATTTCAAAGGTCAGATTCGAAAACAGGATATGCAGCCCGCCCACCATCACCAGCGCGGCCCAGTGTCGTTCAATCACGGCCAGATCGGTGACAGCCGCCAGCCACACCACCCCGATGATCAGGAACGGGGCCACATAACCGGCTCCCAATATATCCCCCAACACCGTGACCTGTTGCAGCGGCGTCAGTGCTTCAAATCCCGGCCATCGTTTTTTGATTGCGGCATCAAGCGCCATTTTCACCTATCCCACCTTGATCACCCGTTTCGGCTTCAGCCGGATAATCATAATCCCCAAATCCTTCCAGTCTTCGACATGTTTGGCGGCGGTTTCCGGTTCTTCATAGTGATAAGTGATCTTGCGCATAAACGCCCCGCCCGGATCATCCTCCACCACAAAATCGCCCTTGATCAGATACCCGCCCCCGTCGTTGACATCCCCGCCCACGCTCACCGATCCTTTGGCGTTCTGGCGAATATGCCCCACCTTTTTTGTTTCGGGCACCGCGATCATGCACAGATCATCCCCGTCCAGCATAAACCACACCGGGACTGTGTGCGGGTAGCCGTCAGAATCAATCGTAGACATGCGTGCTAACAAGGGTTTCTGCAAAAAAGCGCGTGCGGCGTCATCCATCATCGAATCACCCTCCTCAGGTTTTCGCCTCCGATCAACGTCACCAGTATACTACCCCTCAAACACAAGGATAGAATCTTGATGCCTACAGATACTCGTTTACATGACCTGCCCCGCGTGCGGTTGGCCCACCTGCCCACGCCCATCGAACCGCTGCCCCGCCTGAGCAAGCTGCTCGGCGGGCCTGAATTGTATATCAAGCGTGACGATCAAACCGGGCTGGCGACGGGCGGCAACAAAACCCGCAAACTGGAATTTTTGATCGCGCAGGCGCTCGAAGCCGGAGCCGATACGGTCATCACCGCCGGATCAACCCAATCCAACCACGCCCGCCAGACCGCCGCTGCTGCCGCGCGGTGTGGTCTCGCCTGCCATCTCGTGTTATATGCGCCCGGCGGCATCGCCCCCCAGGATTTGACGGGTAATCTGCTGCTCGATCATCTGCTCGGCGCGGTCATCCACTGGACCCCGGAGCGGTCCCCCTATACCGCGACCATCGCCCGCGTTGAATCCGATCTGCTGGCTGCCGATCACCATCCCTATGTGATCCCCTACGGCGGCTCGAATGCGTACGGCCTGCTGGGATACGTTATCGCTATGCTCGAATGCGCCGAGCAGGGCCAGTTCGACGCCCATGTTTTCGCCACCAGTTCCGGCGGCACACAGTCCGGCATGCTGCTCGGTGCCCACCTGGCCGGGATCACCGCTCAACTGATCGGTATCAGCGTGGATCGCGCTCAATCCGCTTTCCTGCCCGACATTCGGCGTCTCGTCCGCGCCGGGGCCGATCTGCTCGGCCTGGATTGGGAACCCGATCCGACCGCTGTGATCATCAACGATCAGTATCTCGGCGGCGGTTATGCCGTCATCGGCCCCGCCGAACGCGAAGCCGTCCAACTGTTCGCCCGCACCGAAGGCATTCTGATCGATCCGGTGTATACCGGGAGGGCTTTTGCGGGCCTCCTCGATCTGATCCGGCGCGGCACCTTTACGCCCGACCAGCGGATTCTGTTTTGGCATACGGGCGGGGCGGCGGCGCTGTTCGCGTCCCAGCTTTCAGTCCTTGGGGCTTAGATTTGCCCATGTCTCTCTTTTTCTGTACAATCCCGGCTGTTAATAACCGGATGTCGTGAGGGTGATCATGCTCGTTCGCGCGTTTCGGGTAACAGATCGTATGGGGAATGCCTTCTTGCGTTTGGGCGCATGGGCAGCCCTGACTGTGACCGACCAAACCACCGTACTCAAAAATTGGATCATCGGCCTGCTGGTTGGGCTGTATCGTGCCATAACTGGGGCAGCACCCGCTGCCGCGACCACCGCGCGCGTCACCAGCCGCACCGCCCAGCGGGCCGCCGAAGTGGTCGAAACCCGCCGCACGGACCTTATGGCCCAGCGGGCCGCCGAAGCTGAACTGAAACCCACCATCCGCGAAGACCCGCTCAAAGCCCAAAACCGGGCGCTGAGCGCCTTCGCCGTCCTGCTGCTGATCGCCCTGCTGGCCGTGTTGGTCATCCAGACCACCGGCAAAGACGACACCACCACCATCACCGGACAGCGCGGCAATCTGCTCGGCGCGAACAGCGGCTCACCTGCGGCGACGGTTCTCTTCCCGACGGCATCCCCCACCCCCAC